>JAKISU010000161.1 GCA_021648445.1 Flavobacteriaceae bacterium | reverse complement strand
TTTAAGAATATTAGTGAAAAATGCAGGTGCTTTTTTAACTCTACTTTATCTAAAAATAAAAATTGTTATCAAACTGCTTGAAAAATGAATTTTAACTTCTTGTAAAATCAGCAAGCCCTAATTAGAGTTCCAAAATGCGTATTGACTTAAAATGTTCTGATCAAAACCTTTCCTAAATTCTATATTAAGGCTATTATTGAATTCGTAACCCATCCCTATAGCATAATAATTTTTTGGTTTAATCTCTAAATCTTGCCCAACTTCAAATTTAATGGTAGAATTTAGAGCATAATTTAATATATATGTAGCATTGATAAATATTTTTGATTCATCATTTAAAAATAAATAATGCCGAATACCTATTGGAATTTCAATTGACTTATAATCAACAATAGCTTTTTGTTTTGTAATAATTGTTAAAGTGAGATTAATATCATTTTCTTTTGTAGCTTTAAAAAATTGATAGGTAGGCTCAATAAACATACCCCATTTATTTTTATTGAATGGAAAAATATATTCAATTTCAGCTCCTAACCGTAAAGATATCTTATTACCAAAATCTGTATCTCTTAAACCAGTTGTTGATTAAATATTTTCAATAGATAAAGATGAAAAATTAAGTCCAGATTTAATTTTAAAATTAACTAAGCTTTTTGTTTGTATTTTTTTTGAAAAAGTAATTTCTGAGTTTTCACAAGTATTATTTTCAATAAAGTGGTCTATCAAATTATGTTGTTTATAATTTATTTTTTTAAAAGTATTTATTGATAATTTTTGACAATTAACATAATCTATTAATTGTTGCCTAAAATCATAATTAGTAGCTTTATCTCCTTTAGACGACAAGTAGTATTTATAAATTAGTTGTTTTGGAATAATATTGTTGTTGCTGAAAAAGAATTTTTTTAAATTTCCTTCTTCATAAGAATATAATGTTACTTTTCCTTCAACTAATACTTTTAAAAATAAGCTTTCTTCACTCCATTCAGAATTTCTATTTTTAGTCATATTATGTAATTCATCGGTCGAGCGATCAATTTTCACTAAATAACGCTTGTATTTTGCTCCATTTTCAATACTAAACTCACTAACCTCAGTAATGAGAGCATCTTTAACAGTAGAATCTTCAGAAAGTTTATATTTAAAGTTTTTAGGATTATTTTTCCAGTCGATATTCTTAATAAGGCAGTTTGTTCGTTCACCAGAATTATCAATAAAATATCCTTTTTCAAATTTAATTTGAGAATAGGAAAAGAAATTTATAAACAAAACAAATAATATGGGAGCAACTTTTATCATAGTATAATTTTATTTACAAATATATTATTTCTAAAACAAAAACCTCATCATATTAATGATGAGGTTTTATTATTTCTAAATAGAAGTCTTATTGATCCCACCACATTTTTGATAAAAGTGTTACTTCGGGAACATTATTACTATTTCTTTGATATTCAGAATCAGGATAATCAAATCTTCTAATAAAAGAACCACCAAGTTCCAAATTGTGATTTTCTGGAATGGTAAAGTCAGTATAATTATAATTATTTCTTCTTGCATCTACCCAAGACTCAGGATGCAAAAACATAGCGATATATTTCTCTTTGAATATTGTTTCTAAAGAAATACCAGCATCTCCTACTGAAACTGAAGGATCAGCTATGTAGGTGTTAATATCAGCTTCTGCGACTCCTAGTTTTTCCATATGAGCCCTGATTCCTGATAAATAGGAACTATAAGCTTCGGCATTATTTCCTTGCCTCATTTCGACCTCTGCCATAATAAATTTTAATTCGGCATTCGTAATTATCATCAAAGGAGCATTATCATTAGAATAAAAATCTGTAGTTGTCAAATAACATTCTAATTGTATTGTACCATCACCTGCTCTACCATCTCCGTTAATAGTTCCTGTATAAGTAACTCCATCTGGAAGCGGATCTGTTATCAAAGGTAATCTAGGGTCAAATACGCCAAAAGTAGTACCATTCATAGCATCAACAAGTTGTTCAGACAACCAACCTCCTAAAACTAAATTTGAATTACTTAGTGCTACACCTGCCCAAGGATTGCGTGCCTGAAACTCTGTTAGTTGTGCATCATCGGCATTTGAAGTATAAGCATTGCTTAAGGCATCCATCACAGCTGTCTCATCATATTGTGAAGTACTGGATAAGTGATTTAAAAAACGGGCTTTTAAGGCATATACTGTTTTTTTCCATGCATCAATATCTCCACCATGTATAAAATCACTTGATCCAGATAGAGATTCTCCTTCATTGGTCTTATTAAATTCAACAAGTGCCTCATCTAATAAATTAAATATTACAGAATAGACTGTTTCATCATTATCATATTGTGGAGTAATAGTTTCAAATGAAAATGCTTGGTTATAAGGAATATCTCCCCAAACATCTATACTCATTCCTAAATTTAATGCCATTAAAGTTTTGGCAACACCGACATATTCATAAGAGTTGCTTTCAGTAGCAAACCTTTGCATATCATAAACATCAGACATTATATTATATAAATTTCTCCATGCATTATCGGTATTAATTCTTTCTTGAATATCAGTAGCACTAGCTTTATTTGGAGAAGCTAGGTATTGTGTATAAAAAGATGTAACAGAACCTAACCTATATACATTGATAGCTGTATTATAAGTAGTGTTAGAGAGCAATCCTTTTAATGGAGGGGTTATTGCTCCATTAGGGTTATCATTTATATCTAAATAATCACTACAACTTATCGTTGATAGCAGTAAGATTATAAGAAGATATATATTGTTTTTAGTTTTCATAAATTATAAGTTAAAAAGTTAAACGCAATGACATAGAATATGAACGTAATCCGGGATTTGCACCTCTTCCTGCAAAACCATCAGAATTTCCTTGACCTACAGAAACTTCCGGATCAAAACCTCTAAAATCAGTACTTAGCCATAAGTTGGTGCCGGTTAAAGTGATACTTGCATTAGCTATATGTATTTTTTCTAATATTTTACTTGGCATATTATACGTTAAACTTAAGTTTTGTAAACGTACCCAAGAAGCATCTTCAACGGAGTTTTCAGTAGCCGCTCTATAAACATTTCTATAAAAACCGGCTCCATAATTTACACTATCAGGACCAATACCTTGACCTAAATATACCTCTCTATTATTTGGAGATCCATCTGCCGTGAATCCTTCAAAAACAACAGTTTCTTCTCTATTGGCAGTATAATCTGCTGCACCAAAAGCTGCTAAAAAATTATTTAAAGAGTTAAATTTTTCAAATCCTTGTCTTATATCAAAATTAAATGCTAGGCTAAAATTTTTGTAATTTATTCTATTTCCAATATTCATCATCCAATCAGGTATAGAGTTTCCTAAAATTTTTTGAGATCTATCAATAATAGGAAAGCCATCATCACCAATAAGCAAAGGTCTATCTCTATCTAATACCAAAGGGTCTTCATCAGCAGGGTTTTCATAGTATCTTCGATAGCTAGTCCCTAGAATATTTCCATACGCATAATTTGCATATAAAATTTGAGATGCAGAACTCCCTGCATACCCAAAATCACTTCCTAAAAAGATACTTTCAATACCTTCTTTAATTGAGACTACTCTATTTTTATTTGTTGAAAAATTAACATTTACATCCCATGAAAAGTTATCAGTCTTAACAGGTTTGGCATTTAAAATAATTTCTACTCCTGTATTTTCAATTTCTCCGGCATTTGTAGTAAAAGCATCATAACCCGCTGTATAAGAAATGGGAACTCTTACTATTTGATCTACGGCATTAGATTTATACCATGTTAAATCAAGACCCAATCTATTTTCAAAAAACTTCAATTCTGTTCCAAATTCAATTTCAGTAGTTAGCTCAGATGTCAAGTTTAAATCCGCTTTATTAGATGGTCGAGTCCATCCTGTAACTTCTCCAACCGGGAAAAAATTAGCATTAGCTCCGTACACATCAGAAGTTAAATACGCAATTTGCGGATCTTTTCCTATCTGAGCCCATGAACCTCTAAATTTACCATAGGAGATCCAGTCCGGTAAATCAAAATTTTCAGAGAATAAATACCCTAAACTCACTGAAGGATAATTAAAAGATTGATTTTCTTTCGGTAATGTTGAAGCCCAATCATTTCTATTAGTAATAGTTAAAAATAAATAATCTTTATATGATAAACCTAATTCACCATAAAGCCCAACAACTCTAGTTTTACTATAAAACTGTGACGTCGTAATATTTGCGGCATTGCTTAAGTGAAGGAAATCCCATACTTCTAACTCTTCTCCTCTAGTAGAAACTCTATCATATTGTCTTTGAAAAACATCTAATCCAGCCCTAACGGTTAGATTCAAATCTTCATTTAAATCTGTAGAATACGAAATCATCAAATTAGAAGTTAAATCTTGACTGTTAATTCTAGTTTCTTCAATATATCCTAAACGGTTATCTTCAAATATATTCTCTCCTTCAATACCTGTAGGTGCAGGAGCAGTTGCAGTTCGGCTATCATTAAAATAATCCATTCCAAACCGATAGTTAATATCCATCCCTTTTATTGGAGAATAATTAAAACCTATGTTTCCAATAAAACGATTTACATTATCAACAAATTTGTTGGTTTTGTTTCCATAGATAGGATTGTTTCCTCTCGCACCATCATTTCGATATCCTCTCATTGTACCTGCCAAAGCACCCTCAGTAAACTCAAAATTATTAACATCAACTCTAGGAGCCCAGTAAACTAAGCGAGTATTAAAAAGACGAGCATCTGTTCTGTTTCCTCCAGAATTTATATAATCTAAAGAGCCAAAAATTTTAATTTTTTCAGAAATTTTTACATCTCCAGAAATTTTTGCTCCTGTTCTTTTATAATCTGTAAAAGGTACTACACCATCTTGTTGAAGTCTTGAAAAAGAAGTATAAAAAGATGCTTTTTCTCCACCACCCGATGCGCTAAAATGCATATTGGTTGAATTACCATTACCGTATGCATTTTCAAAATTATTGAATAATGTATCGGGGTGAGAAGGGTCAATAGCTTGAGCGTCTTCTACTGATGGTCCCCAAGTAGGCCAAAAACTATTTGGGTCATAATTACCTAAATACCCTTGAGTATATTTTTTTTGAGTTTCAGGAAACTTATTCACTTCATCAAAACTTGTTGTCATTGAAACATTGAATATTGTTTTCCCCCCAACACCTTTTTTCGTTTTAATCATGATTACCCCATTTGCACCTCTTACTCCGTATAAAGCAGTAGCTGCACCTCCCTTTAAAACTGAAATACTTTCAACGTCTTCTAGATTTAAATCGGCTGCTCTGTTGGTCATACAGGGCAAACGCATCATAAATTGAGTATTTTCAAGAGGTATTGGTTGCTCCATGCTGCTTTGAGCCTTCTGCTCTTGACTCCTATTTTAGCGGAGGTGTCCTTTTTCAATAGGTTTAGGGCTATTT
>JAKISU010000015.1 GCA_021648445.1 Flavobacteriaceae bacterium | reverse complement strand
TTGTATCTTTTTTGTTAGTATCTTGCTCATGGAACTGTTTTTTAGGTGAATTTTGCTTTTTTTGCAATAACAAAATACAACTTTTAAAACAGTTTTCCAATTTTAAATCACCTTAAAATATCAATAAAATCAATACTTAACAGTTTATTGAATGTGTTTTTCGGGGGATGGCTAATTAAAAAATAGAATTGATATTTTTTATATAAAAAAGAGTTGCTAGTTTAATTAGCAACTCTTCTGTTTTATTTATGAATACTGGTTTAATCTATAAATTCCCCGACGGCTTACCTACAGTATTGACTCTACCTTGTCCACTATTACTAGATTGAGAAAAAGGCCCATTATCAGTCCAGTTACTTACAATTTTAGCAGATTTTGACATTTTCTTTTTTTGTTCCCAGACTTGCCATAAATGCTCGGCAGGCGCAATAGCTCCATCTTCTTGTAAATATTGACTCCAGCGGTATTCCCATCTTTTAAAAGGTTTATAACCACTCCCTTTTTTATCAATATCTTTAGTTGCAAAATAGTCTTCATAATTTTCAGAAACTTGCTTAAAAGTTAAGTTAGGATTCTTGTTTTTTGTATTCTCATTTGATATATCTAAAGGTAATTGTTGCGCATACAATATGCTCAAAGAGAAAAGTAGTATTGGTAAAACGAGTAATTTTTTAAACATAAACAATTTTTTTAAAAATTAAGGGAAACAAATTTAGTGAAAAAAAATAATTTCATGTATAATTTTTTTTTATTGTTGTCCGATTAAAATTTTTCGCTAATGCTCAAAAGTCATACACAATAATGGATTGAACGTTTTTTAGAAGAGACACCTTGCTTTTTTTATTTTTTACGCAAATGATTGTTTTTATTAAAAACTGATTATCAGATAGTTAAAATCAAGTCTTGCTTCTTATATCTAAAAGCGAAGCGGTCTTTTATCTTTTATCGGACAACAATGATTTTTTTAGTTAAATTATTCTATTTCAATGGTTTTTACCTCTTCTTCTAGTTTTTCTTGATTTGTAATATTATTGATTTTTGAATTTAAAGCTGAAAAAGCATCCAAAATATTTTGAATTTCAGTTTTAACCTCGGTAGTACTAATAGTTGATATTGAAGCCATATCAGTTAGCCGCAAAGCATTATTGTGAAGCACATTAATTCTAATACTTATATCTGGTTGTTTAAACCTTTCAATTTTTACTGAATCTTTTAATTGTTGTGTAGTTGTTGAAAGTTCTTTGGATAAATTTAAAGCTTCATTTGTAGAAATGCTATAAAATCTGGTTAATAATTCATCTAATTGTTGATATTCTTCCCAATTTTTAGTTTTATTTTTTGATTCAGGCAATAAAGTTTCACCTATACTTCTAATGTTTTTTTGATCTTCTATTTTAACTGTGTCTATTACAGTATTATTCTTTTTAACCTGAGAAAATTTATCCTTTTTACAGGAAATAATACTAATTATAAAGATGAAAAAGTATAGTAGTTTATTATTTATCATTTTTATGTATAAATTGAATGTTTTAACAAAAGTAATAAATAAAGATTTGTAACTATTTGACATTATTATTTCTTTATATTTGCTCACCTTATTTTATTTTTTTTTTGATGAGTGATACCATACTTATTATTGGAGCTTGTGGGCAAATAGGCACTGAGCTTACTTTAAAATTACGTGGAATTTTTGGGAACACAACTGTAATTGCTTCTGATATTAGGGAAGGTAATACTGAATTGATGGAAAGTGGACCATTTGAAATATTAGATGCTACTAATAAAGATAAAATAATAGAAGTCATTGAAAAATATCATGTTACTGAAGTGTATTTAATGGCTGCAATGTTATCTGTAACAGCAGAAAAACATCCTCAAAAAGCATGGGATTTAAATATGAACTCTTTACTTCATATATTAGATTTGGCAAAAGAAGGTTTGATAAAAAAAGTGTTCTGGCCAAGTTCAATTGCTGTTTTTGGTACAACTACGCCTCAAAATAATACACCTCAAGAAACCATTATGGAACCAACAACTGTTTACGGAATTAGCAAGTTAGCTGGTGAACGTTGGTGTGCTTATTATAAAAACAAATACAATGTGGATGTAAGAAGTATACGTTATCCGGGTATTATAAGTTGGAAAACGAATCCAGGCGGAGGTACAACAGATTATGCTGTTGAAATTTACCATAAAGCAATAACAGATAATTTTTACAATTGTTTTTTAGCTGAAAATACCAGACTGCCAATGATGTATATGGATGATGCTATAAAAGCAACCATAGATATTATGCAAACTGATTTGCCGGATAATTTCTTTTCATATAATATTGCTGCTATCAATTTTACTCCTAAAGAAATTACCATAGCTATACAAAAACACTTACCTAATTTTAAAATTGAATATTCACCTGACTTTAGACAGGAAATAGCTGATAGTTGGCCTCAAAGTATTAATGATGTAAAAGCTAGAGAGGATTGGAATTGGAAACATTCGTTTGATCTCGAAAAAATGACTGATGTAATGCTAGAAAACCTAAAAGAGAAATATAATTCTTAGAATATACAGCTAATTTTTTTGCTTTGTAAGTTTTGAATTTTATGTTGTCTAATGTCGAGTAATTAAACCTGAATTTTCTATTGCATAAAACAGGTTATAGATTTTTAGTATATGAAAAACACAATTGAAAATAGTCTAAAAAAATCAGTATCTTATAAAGAATATAGAAAGGTGGTGGCTGATTTATTAACTGAAGGAAAGTCTACAGGAGAAAATCAAACAGATGATTTACTAAACTACAGTAAATTGAATAATAGCAGAATGAAACGTTTAGATAAAACGTTTAACTTATCTGAAAATTCAAAAGAAATTCTAGAGAATTCAACCAAAAAATATAGCTGGATCGTATTGACCGAAAGTTGGTGTGGTGATGCCGCTCATGCATTACCGGTTATAAATAAGATAGTTGAGGCTTCAGATAATATTGAGCTAAAAATTGTACTTCGTGATGAAAATGAAGCATTAATGGATAAGTTTTTAACAAATGGAAATAAATCAATTCCGAAGTTAATTGCTATTGATACTAATACCAAAGAAGTAGTTAATTCATGGGGACCGAGACCTTCAAAAGCTACTAAAATGGTTCAAGAGCAAAAAGAGAAATATGGTACGCTAGATGACAATTTTAAAGAAGAGTTACAAGTTTGGTATAATGCAGATAAGGGTATTAATATTGAAGAAGATATATTAAAACTTTTATGTGTTACTGTTGATTGTGTCTAAAAAATCTTCAATTGTAGAAGCATTATCTACAGAAAAATCTCCAATTTTAGTACGTCTTAAATTAGATAAATGCGCTCCGGAATTTAAGGCTTTTCCAAAATCATAAGCTAATGAACGGATATAGGTGCCTTTACTACAAACTACCCTGAATTCAATTTTTGGGAGGTTTATTTTAGTAATTTCAAATGTATCAATTATAACTTTTCTTGATTTTATCTCTGTAGTTTTTCCAGCTCTGGCAAGTTCATATAGTCGTTTACCATCTTTTTTAATAGCTGAAAAAATAGGAGGTTTTTGTTCAATCTCTCCAATAAATTGTAGCGTAGTTTCTTTTATCAATTGTTCTGTTAGATGCTCTATAGGATATGTGTTGTCAATTTCAGTTTCCAGATCATAAGAAGGTGTTGTAGCACCAAGAGTAAACGTACCGGTATATTCTTTTACTTGGGCTTGAAAACTTTCAATTTTTTTGGTGAATTTACCTGTACAAATAATAAGTAAACCTGTTGCTAAAGGATCTAAAGTACCGGCATGTCCCACTTTTATTTTTTTGATATCAAATGTTTTTCTAATATGCCAACGTAATTTATTTACAACTTGAAAAGAAGTCCACCCTAAGGGTTTATCAATCAATAATACTTGTCCGTTTTTAAAATCTTCGACAGTCACTTGTGCTGAATTTATTTCAGTATCTAATTATTTAATAAAGCATAACTAATAGCTATCAACCCAATAACAGTACAATAGATGGCAAAATATGATAACTTGCTTTTTTTGATCAAGGTTATCATCCAATTACAGGCAAATAATCCTGAAATAAATGCAGCCACAAACCCTGCACTCATTATTCCTATTTGAGAACTTTCAAAATTAATATCTCCGCCAAGTATATCTTTAGCCACTTTTCCTAAAATTAATGGCACTACCATTAAAAAAGAAAAACGTGCAGCTTTTGTACGGTCAACTCCTAATAAAACAGAAGTAGAAATAGTAGCTCCTGAACGAGAAATTCCGGGAAGCATAGCAATAGCTTGCGAAACACCAATAATTAAAGCATTTGTATAAGAAACATTTTTAGTGGTGTTTTTAGCTCTATCGGCTAACAATAACAGGACTGCCGTAATTAATAACATACAACCTACCAGTAAAATTCTGCCTCCAAAAAAAGCTTCTAACTGTTTTTCAAAAAGCAGACCTATAATTACAGCAGGAATCATAGAAATAATAATTTTCAGTGAAAATATCATCTCATCATTCCATTTAAATTGAAAAATTCCTTTTATAATTTCAAGCACTTCTTTTCTAAAAACAACAAGCGTACTCAAGGCTGTGGCAAAATGTAAGATTACAGTAAAAGTTAAACTTTCTTCAGGTAAAGAATTGTCCCCGAAAATAGCTTTGGCTAGCTCTAAATGGCCACTTGATGATACAGGTAAAAATTCAGTTAACCCTTGAATTAACCCTAAAATAATAGCTTCTAAATAGCTCATTCTTATTTTTTAGGATTGGCTAAAATAGCATAGATCTCTATGGCGAAACCTATAAGAACTAATGTAGGGGCAAGACGAATTCTTCTAAAATTATAGATTTCTTCATTAAAAACAGCTGGGTCATCGCTACCACCGCCTGCCATTAATATAAAACCTAATGCGATAACAAGTAAGCCTATAAGCATAATCATATAATTCCGCTTACCAAATAAAAATTCACCTTTATGTTTTGTTGTCTTGCTGTTAGACAAGTCTGATTTTTTCTTTTTAGACATATTAGTAATACAATTGATCTGTTCGTAAATTTAAAAAACGCTGGGTTGCGAAAAAGGCGCTTAACCAGGTAATAATGATTCCCAATAAAAAAACCCCTCCAAAAAGAATTGCTAAGAGTGTTGTATTTTCTAAAAAACCAAACTCAGGAAAATTGTCATTCATATAATATATTGCTACAGCTAATGCTGCTACTGCTAATAATGATCCGATAGCACCCAGTTTAATACTATTGAGCACAAATGGTCTTCTAATAAAACGTTTGGTTGCACCAACCATTTGCATAGTTTTTATCGTAAAACGTTTAGAATATACTGATAACCGGATAGAATTATTGATCAATATCATTGCTATTAAAGTAAAAATACTACTAAAGATCAATACCCAAAGGCTAATTCGTTTTACATTTTTAGTTAATATTGCAATTAATGATTTATCGTAAGATATTTCAAAAACAGCTTCTTTTTTTATCAATTGTGATTCTATTTCACTCATTTTTTCCGGTGAAACAAAATCTGCTTTTAGGTATAGATCAATGGAGTTCTTAAGGGGGTTATAACCTAAAAAATCCATAAAATCTTCACCGTTATCTTTTTTAGCAAGCTCGGCAGCTTCCTCTTTCGATACGTATGTTATTGATTTGGTATAATCTTCACTTTTTAAAACAGTCTGTAAATTCTTTACAGTTTGTTTGTCAACATCATCTTTTAAAAAGATAGTTATTGATGCTTGTTCTTTGAAATAGTCGGAAACTTTTTTTGTGTTTAATACTAATAACCCAAATAATCCAAGTAAAAAAAGCACAAAGGCTATGCTGAGTATTACAGATATATATGAAGATTGTAAACGTCTTTTTTGATATTTTTCAAAAGAAGTACTCATTAAGATTTACGATTTATGATTGATCAAAAGAATGTTGCAATATACAAACTTCATATTGAACTCATCTTGCCTTTTTCTTCTATCTACAAATTTAACATTTTGCTCTCTTTAAAATCTATTTCCTGACACAATTCTATCAAAACACCATTCGTAGATTTTGGATGCAAAAACGCGACTAATTTATTATCAGCGCCCTTTTTTGGTGTAGTATTTATAATGGTAAAACCTTCTTTTTTAAGGCGTTTTATTTCGGCCTTAATATCATCAACAGCGAAGGCTATATGATGTATACCTTCTCCCTTTTTTTCGATAAATTTAGCAATAGGACTTTCAGAATTTGTAGCTTCTAACAATTCAATCTTGTTGGGACCCGATTTGAAAAATGATGTTTTAACACCTTCAGAAACTACTTCTTCAATTTTATAATGTGGACTGCCAAAAAGCTGCTTAAAAAGAAGGTTTGATTTTTCTAGATCTTTAACGGCAATACCAATATGTTCAATTTTTTTCATTCTGAATTATTCTATATTGCAAAATAGTAATTTATTGATGAACTTGAGATAAAACGAGTCTTTATCTTCAGTCTTTTAGCAAAGCGATCTTTTATCTTTAACTTGAAAAACCTTATTTTTGCAAAATGGAAACTAATAGACAGAAAAAGATAGCCGGAGTTTTACAAAAAGATTTGGTAGATGTATTGCAACATGCCGCGCAAGAAGGAATGAAAGGTGTAATTATATCGGTTACAAAAGTTAGAGTTACTTCAGACTTATCTGTTGCAAAAGTATTTTTAAGCATTTTTCCGACAGATAAGAAAGATAAATTAATTGAAGGAATACAATCAAATACAGCATTGATCAGACATGAACTGGCACAGCGTACAAGAAATCAGTTACGTCGTATGCCGGAACTCACTTTTTATTTGGATGATTCTTTAGATTATATTGAAGATATTGATGCTTCTTTGCGCGGTGATGTAGAAAATCCTATTAAAAACCCTGAAATAATCTCAAGAAAGAGAAAAAAATAAGTTGAACTTTCCGTTATATATAGCAAAACGATATTTATTTACCAAGAGTAGTAATAATGCGATTAATATTATCACCTTAATAGCTGCTTTAGGTGTTATAGTTGGAGCCATTGCCTTGTTTATTGTACTCTCTGTTTTTTCAGGTTTAAAGGAGTTTAGCTTAGATTTTATCAAAATTTCTGATCCTGACCTCAAGATAAGTGCTGAAAAAGGAAAATCATTTTTCTTCACCGATTCAATGACTACAATATTACAGGATAAAAAAATTGTTAGTTATAGTAAAGTTGTTGAAGAAAGAGCTTTTTTTGAATATAAAGATAAGTCACATATTGCAAGCATAAAGGGTGTTGACACCAATTATTTGTTGGTTAATAATATTGACACTGCCATATATGTAGGTGAGTGGTTAGATAAAGAAGCTATAAATACTGTAGTTGTTGGTAGAGGTATTTCATCGGCTTTATCTTTAGGTACCTATGATTTTATTGAATCATTAAAAGTGTCGGTTCCAAAGCCCGGAAAAGGATATATTAATAATCCTAAAACAGCATTCAATCAATTAAATTTACAACCAATAGGTATATTTAGCTTGACTGAAGAATTACATAATAAATATGTGTTTTCTCATTTGTCAATAGCGCAAAGTTTATTAGGTTATAAACTGAATCAGATTTCTGCAATTGAGTTAAAATTAGCTATAAACGCAGATAAAAATAAAGTAAAAAAAGAGTTACAAGCCAAATTAGGTGATGATTTTAAAATACAAACCAGAGAACAGCTCAATGCCTCTTTTCATAAGATGTTGAATTCTGAAAATTTAATATTCTATTTAATTTTTACGTTGATTTTAATCATTGCCTTATTTAATGTTGTTGGTGCTATTATTATGATGATCTTAGACAAAAAAGAGAATCTGAAAACATTATTTAGTCTTGGAACTACAATCAAGGAAATTAAAAAAATATTTATGCTTCAAGGCTTCCTGTTAACTTTTTTCGGACTTATAATTGGCTTGTCAATTGCTATTATTTTTGTGCTTTTGCAAAAAAAATTCGAATTAATAATGATAACTTCTTCCTTAGCTTATCCTGTTAAATTTGAAATGGCTAATGTTATCATTGTATTTTTTACAATTATTACGTTGGGATTTTTAGCTGCTAAAATTGCTGCTTCGAGAATTTCTAAAAAAATTATTTAACCTATAAACCCCCTCCGGAGTTGGGACTGCCTTAGGGTTTCCGATTTACTTCTCTGGGCCTGTTCCGAGACCCTTAAGCATTAAAATGTGTTATTTCTGGTTTGGTTTTACGACTTATATGAAAATTTGATTAATTTTATAAGATTAAAGCGGGTAAGTTATGTTTATGCAAGAGCCAGATAGTTTAGAAAACTTAGAACTTCCATTACAAATCTATGTTAGTTTTGATAAAGTATTTTCTTATTTTGAAAAATATGCTTTACAAAAAGATCATCCTTATTATGAGTCTGCTAAATTGATGGTAAAAGAATTTAAGAATCATCCAGAGTTAATAGAGGGATTTAATGATTTTTCTTTATTTGAAAAGTATCAGAAACAGATTGATTTCTTACTTGAACCATTGTTTCCTGAACCTTTACTTTTAAATGAAATTAAGGCGGCAAGTGTGCCATTTGTATTTACTTCTTTTAAGTTTTCGACTCGTTTTGAAAATATTTTAAATAATGCCGGTGATGATTATGGTTTTAAGATCAGAAACCTAGAGGAGAACGAAATGTATTTGCATGCCTGTGTAATGATTCTCGGATATTGTTACGGATATCATATTGACTTAAAAAGACCCTTCTTTTTTGATATCCCGGATAAAATATCAGGAACAACAAAACATTATAGAGTAGCTTTTAATGGCGATTTTTCAGAAATTATCCCAACAAAGAATGCACCTAAAATAACAGAAGAAGATTATAAATTACTACTCGATAATTTTGATGATATTGAGGTTTGGAAAGAAAAATTCCCTCCTAACAGTTATATCTTTAAAGGATTTGGTATTATGAATCTTTTTGATGTAACAGCTGATGAAACCTTATCATCTTTACGAGATAATTTATTACGACAAGATGAAAATTTATTGGTTGATATGCAACAGAATTTGCGTGAATTTTATAATATTAAAGATTTAAAACTAGGGTTTTCAATATTTGATGCTATAAATACGAAGTTGTGCAAAACAAGTGTTAAGAATTCTGATAGTCTTATTTTAAGTAATGAAGCTGAAATTTCGTGTAATAATGATTATTTCTGTCAAGGAATTGTAAATAAAGTTTTTCATAATCATGAACTAATAACAATCTCTGATGTTGAGAAATATGGCGAATCGACTGATAGAAACCCATTCTATAAAAACTTGAAATCTAAAGGTATACAGAGCATAATTTTGATACCAATAAAAGCTACTGAAAATAATGATTTGGCCTTATTAGAAATTGCTTCTCCCAGGGCTTATGAATTAAATTCTGTAACGCAGGATAAATTAAAAGATATTATACCGGTTTTTGAAGCGGCGGTCAAACGTTCTTCTGAAGAAAGGCAGAATATTTTAGAGGCGACCATTCAGGAACATTATACAACCATTCATCCAACTGTTAAGTGGCGTTTTTATGAAGCAGCTGAAAAATATCATAAAGATAAATTTCAAAGTGACGAAAATCCGAAATTAGATGATATTGTTTTTGAAAATGTATGTCCGCTTTTCGGACAATCAGATATTAAAGGATCATCATTAGCTCGTAATACTGCTATAAAAAATGATTTAGTTGTTCAGTTAAGTTTGGCAGTTGAGGTGCTGGAAAAGGCTTGTGAAAAGGAGAACTTACCTATTTATGAGGAATTAATGTTTCGAGTTGAAGAATATTTACTTAGGGTAAAAAAAGGATTAAAAGCAGGTGATGAAATTGGAATTATTGACTTTTTAAAACGTGAAATATATCCTGTTTTTAATCATGCAAAAAGAATGGATATTGAACTTGAAAAAGTGGTTGAAATGTATATGGATAGGTTAGATAAAAACCTTCATGTAGTGTATGAACAACGTAAAGCCTATGAAGAAAGTGTTACCATATTAAATGAAAATCTAGCAAATTACCTCGATAAAAAACAAGAAGAAGCACAAGCGATGTTTCCTCATTATTTTGAACGTTATAAAACGGATGGCGTAGAGTTCAATATGTATATAGGTCAATCATTGGTACATAATAAAAAATATGATCCTCTGTATTTATATAATCTTCGTTTGTGGCAGTTACAAATGATGTGTGAGATGGAGAATGTTGCACATAAATTGAAAGATGATCTAGACCATAAATTAGAAATAGCATCTTTAATTTTAGTACATAGCAATCCATTGTCTATTAAATTCAGGATGGATGAAAAGAAATTTGATGTTGACGGAGCCTATAATATTCGTTATGAAATTATAAAAAAGAGGATTGATAAAGCGCATATAAAAGGAACAAACGAACGCTTAACTGTACCGGGTAAAATAGCAATTGTATATTCACAAGATAAAGATGCAAAAGAGTATAGAAAGTATATAAAATATTTACAGGCGAAAAAATTATTAGGAAAAGTAGAAAAGTTAGAATTAGAAGACCTACAAGGTGTTCTAGGTTTAAAAGCCTTACGTGTTGAAGTAATTTATAAAACTGATTTTAACGAAAAAACTACCATGACCATTGACCAATTAATTGAAGATATAAAAGCATAATTATTTATGAGCATAGAACAGAAAGCTGAGGACTATGCAGTATCTCAGCTAACCAAAAATTTACCAAATACCTTTATTTACCATAATTTAAATCATACCCGTAGAGTAGTAAAACGAGTGAAAGAATTAATTGAAGGTGAAAAAATAAGTGCTAAAGATGCACAAATTTTAGAAATAGCAGCTTGGTTGCATGATGTAGGTTATGTGAAGAACAATGAAGATCATGAACAACATGGAGCAAAAATGGCAAGAGCTTTTCTTGAAGCTGAAAAAATTGCGGAGACTACTATAGATAAGATAGAGAAATGTATTCTGGCTACAACAAAAACAATTGAACCTACTAATAAGCTAGAGAAAATTTTGGTGGATGCTGATTATGCCCATATAGGTAATAAAGGGTTTCTAGAAGTTAGTGAATTATTACGTGAAGAGTGGGGGCAACAAAATTTAAAAACATTTACTGATATTGAATGGATTCAAGAAAATATTGATTTTTTAACGAAAAAACATCAATTTTACACAGATCATGCATTGACCAATTGGCAGCCGGTAAAAGATAAAAATTTAGCCCAACTTTATAAAAGTTTAAAGAAATCAAAAAAAGAAGCTAAAAAAGAGAAGTTCAAAGCCGAAGAATTTAAGTTGAAAAAACAAAAGGCTACCTTACCCGAACGCGGTATAGAAACTATGTTTAGGGTTACATTGAAGAACCATATTACTTTGAGTAATATTGCAGATACAAAAGCAAATATTTTACTTTCAGTAAATGCCATTATTATATCAATGGCATTGTCAAATTTAATTCCAAAATTAGACAATCCTTCAAATCATTATTTAATTATTCCAACTATAATTTTTGTGGTATTCAGTTTGGTGTCAATGGCACTTTCGGTATTGGCAACAAGACCAAATGTCACTAGTGGTGAGTTCACTAAAGAAGATGTTAAACAGAAAAAAGTAAACCTTTTGTTTTTTGGCAATTTTCATAAAATGAAATTAGATGAGTTTGAATGGGCAATGGGCGAAATGATGCAAGACAGAGATTACCTTTATTCATCAATGAAAAAAGATCTCTATTTTTTAGGATTGGTATTGCATAAAAAATATAAGATTTTAAGAATTACTTATACTATTTTTTTAATAGGCATCATTGTTTCTGTCATTGCTTTTGCAATAGCATTTAAATCACAAGGAGTTTAATCTTAATTAACGCTCTATGAGGAATTATTATACACTTATTTTAGGTATTCTTTTTATTTTCTTATTAAATGCTTGTGCTACTTATAATACTCAAATTAATAATGCTAACATCAACACGCAATTTCCAACTAAAGAAATTGCACATTCATTTTATTTAATCGGTGATGCAGGCAATTCTGAATTGGGAACTTCTTCTGTTGCATTACAATATTTTAAACAAGAACTTTCAAAAGCTTCAGAAAATAGTACAGCTATTTTTTTAGGAGACAATATTTATCCAAAAGGATTACCAAAAAAAGGACATGAGAACAGAGCGTTTGCCGAACACCAGTTAAATATGCAAACCAATGCAGTCAAAGATTTTAAAGGCAATACTATTTTTATTCCGGGTAATCATGATTGGTATGCGAATGGCTTAAAAGGATTAAAGCGTCAAGAAAAATATATAGAAGACATCTTAGGTAAAAACACTTTTTTACCGGAAAATGGTTGCCCGATAGAAAAGGTTCATATTAGTGATGCTATTGAACTTATTGTTATTGATAGTGAATGGTATTTGACCAATTGGGATAAGCACCCAACCATTAATGATGATTGTGAAATAAGAACCAAAGCAAAATTCTTTGAAGAACTCAAAGGGCTAATCAAAAAAGCAAGAGGTAAAACTACCTTGATTGCAATGCATCATCCTATGTTTACAAATGGACCTCATGGTGGGCAATATTCTTTTGGTTCGCACATGAAACCATTGCCGGTTTTAGGAACTTTAAAAAATGTATTGAGGAAAACAAGTGGAGTTTCTCCGGCAGATCTACAAAATCAAAAATACAATACTTTTAAAAAACGTGTTGTTACCTTGGCGCAAGAAAATGATAAAGTAATTTTTGTTTCAGGGCATGAACATAGCTTACAATATTTGGTGAAAGATAATTTACCACAAGTTATAAGTGGTTCAGGGTCAAAAAATACTGCAACCAGAAATGTTGATGGTGAATTTTCTTCCAGTGACGCAGGTTTTGCAAGATTAGACGTGTTTAAAGACGGATCTTCTATGGTACGTTTTTATTCAGCAAAAACAAAGGCAATTATTTATCAAACATCAGTGTTGTCTTCAGATAGAGCAGCTAAAATTTCTAAATTTAACAATGATTTTCCTACTTCAGTAAAGGCATCTATTTATAGCCAAAAAGAAGTGACAAAAAGCAAGGCATTTACCAAATTCTGGGGTGAACGCTATCGAAAATATTATGGAACAAAAGTGTCAGCACCTACAGTTGATTTAGATACCTTGTTTGGCGGATTAAAACCGCTGAGAAAAGGCGGGGGAAACCAATCTAAATCACTTCGTTTGGTAAATAAAGAAGGAAAAGCTTATGTAATGCGTGCTTTGCGAAAAAGTGCCACTATATATCTACAGGCAATGGCTTTTAAAGATCAATATATTGGAGGTCAGTTTGATGATACATTTACTGAAAAAATATTGCAAGATTTTTATACAGGTTCTCATCCCTATGCACCATTTACTATAGGTGCACTTTCTGATGCAGTAAATCTCTATCATCCTAATCCGGTATTATATTATGTTCCAAAACAAACCGCTTTAGAAGGCTTTAATGGAGAGTTTGGAGATGAACTATATATGATCGAAGAACATGTTTCTGATGGTCATGGAAACCTCAAAAGTTTTGGCTACGCAAATAAAATTGAAAGTACAGATGAACTATTAAAGAAACTACGAAAGGATGAAAAATATGTAGTTGATGATACAATGTATCTTAGAGCTAGATTGTTTGATATGGTGATTGGCGATTGGGACAGGCATGTAGATCAATGGAGATGGGCTGAGTTTAAAGAGGATAAGAAAGTTGTATATAAACCCATTCCAAGAGATAGAGATCAGGCTTTTTCTATTATGGGAGATGGTACTTTGATGAATTTTGCAACTAGAGCAATTCCTTCATTAAAATTAATGGAAGGCTTTATGGATGCTATTAGAAATGTAAAAGGATTTAATTCCAGTCCTTATTCATTAGATATGATCTTGCTCAATAAGACGGATAAGGAACAATGGAAAAAACAAGCTGCGTTTATTCAAAAGAACCTGACAATAGATATTATTGATAAGGCATTTGAATCATTCCCAAAAGAAGTACAAGATGAAACTATCACTGAAATAAAAAGAATATTATTGGCTAGAATTCAAAACCTTCCAAAAATAGCAAATGACTATTACTATGTGATCAACAACTTTGGTGTAATTAGAGGTACTGACAAAGACGATTGGTTTGATATAGAACGGATGCCGAATGGGTTAACAAAAGTGACTGGGTATCGCATTCAAAAAGGTGAAAAAGGTACTGTTTTTCATCAAAAAACATACAATAGAAATGAAACTAAAGAAATTTGGATCTATGGCTTAGATGATGAAGATGTATTTAAAGTATATGGGGAAGGAGACAGATTGATTAAAATTAGAATTATTGGCGGACAAAATAATGATACATACACTATTGAAAAGGGGCAAAAAGTTAAAATGTATGATTATAAGTCTAAAAAAAATAACTTTTCTACTGACAAAGGAAGTAAAAACCTAACTGATAATTATGAAACAAATGTATATGATTACACAAAACTTAAAAATAGCACAAATCAATTAATACCGAGTATTGGTTCAAATCCTGATGATGGATTCAAAATAGGAATTTCTAATATTTATACTTCTTATGGATTTAATCGAAATCCGTTTACATCTCAACATAGTGTTGTAGCAAATTATTATTTTGCTACAAATGGTTTTGAATTTGGTTATACAGGCGAATGGGCAAATGCAGTTGGTAATCTAAATTTAGGATTAGATGCAGATTTAACCAGCTCTAATTATGCTATAAATTTCTTTGGGTTTGGTAATAGTACTCCAAATTTTGATGATGATTTAGACCTTGATTTCAATCGTGTAAAGTTAAGAACTATAAAAATTGCACCTTCTTTAATTTGGAGAGGGTCAACAGGAGCAAGCTTAAAAACAGCAATTTCTTATGAATCTGTTGAAGTAGAAGAGACCGAAGGAAGGTTTATCAATGATTTTTTAAATACTACTGAAGAAATAAGTCAAAACTTTTTTGGAATAGACACAAAATACCATTTTGAGAACCTTGATAACAAAGCTTTTCCAACCTTAGGGATGATGACTTCACTACAAGTAGGTTATAAGATAAATGCAGATGAAACTGATAAAGGTTTTGCGTATATCATTCCTGAATTGGGTTTTAATTACAAATTAGTACCTAACGGTAGGTTAGTGTTAGCCACAAAATTAAAAGCGCATATCAATTTAGGTGATGATTTTGAGTTTTATCAGGCAGCTTCTATTGGTGCTCATGATGGTTTACGAGGTTATAGAAATCAGCGTTTTACAGGCAAAGAGTCTTTTTATCAAAATACAGATATACGTTTTAATTTTAGAAAACGAAAAACGGGTATATTACCAATACAAATTGGAATTTATGGCGGTTTTGATTATGGTCGGGTTTGGGTTGATGATAATTTGGTTTTAGATACTGATTTTAATTCAGATACTTGGAATACCTCAGTAGGTGGCGGGATTTTCATCAATGCAGCTGATTTAATGACAGGAAACCTTTCATTATTTAATTCTGATGACGGTTTGCGTTTTGCTTTTGCCTTAGGAGTTGGGTTTTAATAGAATTAATACCAATTTAATTATAAAGTTTGTCATAAATAATTTATATGACTTGTTTTATGGTTAAATTGGTATAACACATACAAGTCTTATCATTACTAATAATTTGAAGTCTAAAAACCAAATTCATATAAATTTCCACCTGTGCCATGTGAATATTCGTCTGTTATATAAAGTGTATTATTATTTTTAAAACAAACACCTTCCTTTTGAGATTTATGGTTAAGTGGGAGTAGAGTTACTTTTCCACTAAAGAAATTGTCATTTTTAAAATCTGTAAAAAGGATTACAGTGTCATGACTTAAAAGAATAACTTTTTTCTTATCAAAACTAATAGCAGCTGAGGTTATTGAACATTTTAATTCATTACAAAAAGTAAATTCTGATATGAATTGAGCAGTATGATTACCAGTTATAGCAGGAATTTTATATAAAGAAGTTTTTCCGTAATCGTCTTTTACGCGACTTCTAGTAAAAAGGTAAATACTGTCATTATAAAAGAAAAATGCTTCAGTATCAAAATACAAGTGTTTCTTTTTTGGAGGAAATTTATGCTGGCTTGGGTAATAAAACTGAATACGTTCAATGTCTACATTTTTTTCATTTAATAAGTCTTTGTGATTTATTTTGAGGATTGCTAAATTTTTCCTGACATTATGATTATTGCCAAAATTACCAATATAGAGATTGCCTTTATCGTCAGTAGTTAAATCTTCCCAATCATGATTTTTAGCATTAATAACCAATTCTTTTTTTAACTTTCCTTTATCGGAAAGTCCATAAATTTTATTAGAATTACCGCCATCGTTTAACATCCAAATCAAATCAGAATTTTTGACGGTTTGTATCCCGGAAACTTCCTTAAGAAAATGAGGCAAATCAACAATCACTTTTAACTGACCATAGTTTGAACAGCTACTTAAAAAAAGTAATAAAATGAATGGGTAAAACCTTTTCACTAACATTTTTAAACAAATTGATGGTCAGCAAATTTTTCTAGCACATCATCAAAAACAGCAAAAACATCTTCGGCATCATCGGTTGTAACCATTTTCATTCGGGTTTCTTTAAAATGCGGAATTCCTTTAAAATAGTTGGTATAATGTCGTCTGGTTTCAACAATACCTAAACGTTCTCCTTTCCAGTCTATTGCCATTTGTAAATGTCTGCGTGCAGCTTCAACACGTTCTGCCATAGTTGGTGGTGCAAGATGAGTTCCTGTGTTGAAATAGTGTTTTACTTGTTTAAAGAACCAAGGATTTCCAATGGTAGCTCTACCGATCATAGCACCGTCAAGACCATATTTATCTCTCATTTCTAATGCCTTTTCAGGAGATGAAATATCGCCATTTCCAAATACAGGAATATGCATCCGTTGATTATTTTTTACTTCAGCAATTGGAGTCCAATCAGCATTACCTTTATACATTTGTACTCGTGTCCTACCATGTATAGATATTGCTTTACAACCCACATCTTGTAACCGCTCAGCTACTTCAACTATTTGTATGGAATCAGCATCCCACCCTAATCGGGTTTTAATGGTGATAGGTAAATTGGTGTGTTTTACCATAGCTTCCGTTAAAGAAACCATTAAAGGGATATTTTTTAAAATTCCGGCACCGGCACCTTTAGAAACTACTTTTTTTACCGGGCAACCAAAATTAATATCAATAATATCAGGATTCGATTTTTCTACAATCTCAACCGAGCGTAACATAGATTCTAAATTTGCTCCGAAAATTTGAATACCAACCGGACGTTCTTTTTCGTAAATATCCAATTTCATAGTACTTTTTGCAGCATCACGAATCAAGCCTTCGCTAGAAATAAATTCAGTATAGACAACATCTGCACCCTGTTCTTTACACAAAGCTCTGAAAGGTGGGTCGCTCACATCTTCCATTGGTGCTAATAGCAATGGGAAATCAGGTAATTCTATGTTGCCTATTTTTATCAAAAAGTTAAAATATTGTTCTTTTGTCAGGTTGAGCTGTCATCCCGAGTGGGGTCGAAGGGCGAAACCTATAACTTTTTATTTCAATGTGATCTCTTTTATAATTATTAAAACGTCACCTCTACCTCAATCGTTTCTTTATTTCTAACTATTTTTGCCTTAGTTGTTATTCCTTTTTCA
This sequence comes from Flavobacteriaceae bacterium, assembly GCA_021648445.1. Classification (GTDB taxonomy): domain Bacteria; phylum Bacteroidota; class Bacteroidia; order Flavobacteriales; family Flavobacteriaceae; genus Aureibaculum. The sequence goes on along the minus strand of JAKISU010000015.1, from coordinate 15,913 downwards.
AATTTAGATAAGGCTTTCATATAGCTCATCATATCTTTTATTTCGTGTTCTCCTAATTGAATGACTACATCTCCTTTTTGTATGCCTGCTTTTTGAGCCGGTTTTCCTTCGGTAACACCATCAATACGCATTCCTTTACCATCATACATATAATCAGGTACAACGCCTAATGTTATTTTAAAACGAGGTGTATTATCGCTTTCATTTTTTGTTTTCCGAAATGGCATTTTACCATTATCATCAAGGTCAGTAATGATATTAAAAATATAAGTTGAAATGGTTTCCATTCCGGCATAATTCAATTTATCAGAATCATCACCCGGTCTATGATAATCTTCATGTTGACCTGTAAAGAAATGCAATACAGGGATATCATTTAAATAAAACGAAGTATGATCAGATGGTCCAACCCCAGATTCTTTTTTAATTAATTTGAATTTGTTATTATAAGCTTCAACGACCTGTTTAAAATATGGCGATGTGCCTACACCATAAACTGCTAAAGCACTATCCTTTTTTAAACGCCCTACCATATCCATATTCAACATGTAATTTGCAGAATCTAAACTAATTGTTGGATGCTTTACAAAGTAATTAGAACCCAATAAGCCCATTTCTTCACCTGAAAAAGCCATTACTAAATAGTTATTACCTTTATTGGTATTCTTTAATTTCTCTGCCAAATTTAAGAGTACAGCAACACCGCTGGCATTATCGTCTGCACCATTATGTATCAGTTTTTCTTTTCCTCTATAAAGTGAGCCATTATCACCATAACCTAAGTGGTCAAAATGAGCTCCAATAATAATAGTATTAGTAGCATTGTTATTGATAAAACCCAATACATTTCTTCCGGTAATTACATTTTCACTAATAGAATCTGTATAATCAACTTTTGCATGAGGATGTGTTTTAGGTTTAAAGGTGAAATCTTGAAAATATTCATTAGTACCTTTTGGTTCTAAGCCAATTTCTTTAAAACGTTTTGCAATATAAGCAGCAGCGGCTTTTTCGCCTTTAGTTCCGGTAGATCTGCCTTCTAATTTATCATCAGCAAGAAAAGCGACATCAGTTTGGATTTGAGTTGTAGTTTGAGCTATACTTTCAAAACTAAAAAGGAAGCTAAAAAAAGTAAGAATTAATATTCGATTTATCATAATAGTATTATTTTTGAGCAAAAATACTAATAAATGATGAGATATATTCATATAGTAATACTTACACTAATTTTGATGTCTTGCAAAACACAACAAGCCACAAAATTGACAAAAGCAGAGGTGCCTATTGTTAAAACTGAAAATAAAGCTATTGAGAGCACAAATGATTCGTTGATATTTCCTGAAGAAAAGTATTTTAAATCGTTACGTCAAGTGACTTTTAGAGGCGATAATGCTGAAGCTTATTGGAGTTTTGATGATAAACAATTAGTGTTTCAGTCAAACAATAAAAAATGGAATGTCTCTTGTGATCAGATGTTTTTAATGAATGCAGATGAAACTTTTGATAGTATTGCGCCACCAATGATAAGCACAGGAAAAGGACGAACTACATGTGCTTATTTTTTACCGGATAATAAACATATCATATATGCATCCACACATTTAGGAGCTGACGAATGTCCTGAAACACCATTGCGTAAAGAAGGTAAATATATTTGGCCTATTTATGATACCTATGACATTTTTGTAGCCGATCTAAAAGGGAATATTGTAAAACAACTCACGAACGAAAAAGGCTATGATGCTGAGCCAACAGTTTCTCCTAAAGGTGATAAAATAGTATTTACTTCTACAAGAAGTGGCGATTTAGAGTTATACACAATGAACATTGACGGAAGTGATGTAAAACAAATTACGTTTGAATTAGGATATGATGGAGGCGCTTTCTTTTCCCCTGACGGAACAAAAATAATTTTCCGTTCTTCAAGACCAAAAACGGAAAAAGAAATAAAAGAATATAAAGATTTACTAGCCGAAGGCTTAGTGCAACCTACAGAAATGGAATTATACATTTGTAATGCAGATGGAAGTGATTTGCGCCAACTAACACATCTTGGTAATGCGAATTGGAGTCCGTTTTTTCATCCTTCAGGCAAGAAAATCTTATTCTCTTCTAACTTTGAAGCAGAAAGAGGGTTTCCGTTTAACTTATATTTAATTGATATTGATGGAAAAAACCTAGAGCGTGTTACCCATGGAGAAACATTTGATGCATTTCCTGTATTTTCAAACGATGGTAAAAAATTGATTTTCTCATCTAATAGAAATAATGGTGGAGGACATGATACCAATTTGTTTATTGCTGAATGGCAAGATTAAATTGAACCCTTCCAGGGTTTTAAATCCTGGAAGGGTTACTGGTTGACAAATAAGACGAAAATGAACAAACTCTTTACTCAAGATATCGTTTTTAAAGACGTTGACTATTCAGTAAAACCCTTAGATAAGGGTGAATACGATACCTGTACTTTTATCAATTGCAATTTTGCTGATTCGGACCTGTCGGCTATTACTTTTATAGAATGCGAATTTGATACTTGTAATTTAAGCATGGCAAAAATGAATGGAGTAGCATTCAATGATGTCTATTTTAAAACTTGTAAACTATTAGGTGTTAATTTTAATAATTGTAATGACTTTGGCTTTGATGCCAATTTTGAAGACTGCCATTTAAATTTAGCCTCTTTTTATAAACTAAAATTAAAAGCCATAAAATTTAAAGATTGCAGTCTTCAAGAAGTAGATTTCATAGAAGCTGATCTATCAGATGCTAGTTTTGAAAATTGCAACCTAAGTAGAGCTGTATTTGAAAATACAGACTTAGAAAAAACTGACTTTAAAACATCCTACAACTTTTCAATAGATCCTGAACTCAATAGAATACAAAAAGCTAAATTTTCAATATCCGGAATTACAGGATTATTAGAAAAGTACAATATTGAAGTGGAATAAAATAGGTTAGACCATTTTTTTGTTTTACAAAAATAATTAGTACCCAAACTATAAATCTTCAGTTAGTAGTTGAAAAAGCCTTATCTACTTACCTAAACTAATTTATATAAAAAAAAAGCATATTTTTTGTGATTTTTTGTATTCTTCAGACACTAATAAGGTGTAATTGATTTTTTAAATGCATAGAAAAAAAGAATTCATCCAAATTGTTAAGGAAAATGAGGGGATTATTTACAAGATATCTAAGGTTTACGCTAAAGATATAGAAGATCAAAAAGACCTCTATCAAGAGATTGTATATCAGCTGTGGAAATCTTTTGATAGCTTTAAAGGAGAGGCCAAGATTAGTACTTGGATATATCGAATTGCATTAAATACATCGATTACATATTTAAACAAACAGAAAAGGAAAGGCAAGCAAGTATCTATAGATTTTGAACTGCTCAATAAGGTTGATGAACAAGATTTGGTCTTAGAAGAGCGAATGAATATTTTATATGCATATATAAAAGAACTCAATGTGATAGAGAAAGGTCTCATTCTTCTTTTTCTGGAAGGGAAAAGTTATGACGAAATAGCAACGATAACAGGATTTACCAATACCAATGTAGGTACACGTTTAGCTAGGATTAAACAAAAATTAAAAAATCAAATTAAAAAATAATTAAGTCATGCAACTAGAAGAAATGAAAACTCTTTGGAGTGAAATGTCTAAAGAAGTAGAAAAACAAAAAAGTTTAACAGATAAATTAATCATAGATATGACACAAGAACGATATACAAATAAATTCAATAAGATTTTAATATATGAAAGCATAGGTGCTGTGATATGTTTTACCGCTGCAATATTCTTAATCGTCAATCTAGGAAAACTGGATACTTGGTATTTGTTGACCTTTGGAATTATTACAATAATTTTTCTATTACTATTGCCAGTGCTGGTATTGCGGTCAATTAGTAGAATAAAACGCCTTAATATTGCTACAAATAATTATAAAGAGACTCTCGTTGGCTTTGCCAGAGCTAAGAAGGAATTACTTTTTACGCAACGATTAGGAATTTATCTAAGTTTTGTTTTAGTACTGGTTATTATGCCGGTTACTTCAAAAATAGTAGACAATAAAGATTTTTTTACTATGGAACATAGTGCTAAGCTTTGGTTCTTTTTGCCAGTATTATTTATCTTCCTCTTTTTCTTTTCCAGATGGGGTTATAAATGTTATAAAAGCATCACAAATTCTGCAGAAGATATATTGAAAGAATTAGAAAGCTAGCTTTAATTATATATAATCGAAAACAAAAATCTAAATTAGAAAAGCGTCTTTAATCTTATCTACATAATCCAGTTTTTCCCAAGTAAACAATTCTACTTCTTTTATAACAGTACCGGAATAAGGGCTTTCAAATATTTTTGTAATGATCTTTGGCTCTTTTCCCATATGACCATAAGCAGCAGTTTCTAAATAAATAGGGTTACGAAGTTTTAAACGTTCTTCAATAGCCGCAGGGCGCATGTCAAAAATTTTAGCGACTTTTTCTGCTATTTCACCATCAGTTAAATCAATTTTGCTTGTTCCATAGGTGTCCACAAAAATAGAAGTAGGCTCCACAACACCAATAGCATAACTTACTTGTACCAATATTTCATCGGCTACACCGGAAGCCACTAAATTTTTAGCAATATGACGTGAAGCATAAGCAGCACTTCTATCAACTTTACTAGGGTCTTTACCTGAAAAAGCACCACCACCATGAGCGCCTTTACCACCATAGGTATCAACTATTATTTTTCTTCCTGTTAAACCGGTATCACCATGAGGTCCACCAATCACAAACTTTCCTGTAGGATTGATATGGTATTCAATATCATCATTAAATAGGGCTTGAATATTATCTGGTAATTGTGCCTTTACTCTTGGCATTAGAATAGAAAGAATATCATTTTTAATTTGAGCAAGCATTCTGTCATCGTCTGTGTCAAAATCATCATGCTGAGTAGATACTACAATAGCATCAATACGTTGAGGTACATTATCATCATTATATTCAATGGTTACCTGACTTTTTGCGTCAGGACGTAAATACTTTATCTCGTCGTTTTCTCTACGTAATTCAGCTAATACTTGAAGAATTCTATGAGAAATGTCTAATGTCAAAGGCATAAAATTTTCAGTTTCATTGGTAGCATAACCAAACATCATTCCTTGATCGCCGGCACCTTGTTCTTCTTTAGTTGCTCTATCTACACCTTGATTAATATCTTGAGATTGTTCATGAATTAAAGAAATAACACCACAAGAATTACCAGAAAATTGGTATTCGCCCTTGGTATAACCAATATCATTAACTACTTTTCGCGCTATTTCTTGAACGTCTAAATATGTTTTACTTTTTACCTCACCGGCTAGTATTACTTGTCCGGTAGTAACCATTGTTTCACAAGCTACTTTTGATTCAGGATCAAACGCTAAAAAATTGTCTAATAAAGCATCACTAATTTGATCTGCTACTTTATCCGGATGCCCTTCAGAAACACTTTCTGAAGTAAATAAATATGCCATAGTTACTAAATGTATTTTAAATAAAAATCAGACTGCAATGTATCTAAAGTAGTATTTTACTGCTTTAGCATTTTTATACTGAAACGAGTTCAGCACAAGAGGTTGCAATCAGTTCAAATTTTTCCTCAAAAATAATGGGTAAAGTTAGAAAAATAATCATCATATATTCTATTATAAAGTCTTAATTTTTTTATTTCACAGATATAAATTAAGAATAATGAAATTAAACAGACTGATAATTGCAGGATGCTCAATAATTAAAAAATAAATTCTAAAAAGTTTGGTAGTTTGCTTTTAGTTTTACAATATTTGCATTGAACTTATCTTGATTGTTTAGGAAATAGAAAAAGTCAGGATGAGTTCATTTACAAAGTTCAATGATTTATTGAAATGTTATCAAGAAAGGCAGAGGGATTAGACCCGTTGAAGCCTTAGCAACCCTTTTCCCGATAGCTATCGGGACAAGAAGGTGCTACATTCTACCTTTATTCTGTCCCGATAGCTATCGGGATCATTTCAGTACCTTTTAGATTCAATCTAAAAAGTTAAAAAGGATAGATAACCAAACAAAATTACTTCATCAAGTAATTAACTTTTCTTATAACATTTTGATTTTAACTGATAAAAATAAAGTGTTAATAATAGTGAAAAGTGATTTACAACATATAAAAATTTTAGACTTTACAACAGAACAAGAAGCAAAGCTTCCATTATTGTTATTGTCATACCAAGTTTTCGGAAAACCATTAAACGAAGCCCCGGTTGTATTAGTAAATCACGCTTTGACAGGAAATTCTAATGTTTGTGGTGTTGATGGGTGGTGGAAAAGCTTAGTAGGTAAAGATAAATGTATTGATACAAATGAATATACTGTCTTAGCATTTAATATTCCGGGAAACGGTTTTGATAATGATAAAAGAAATCTAATAAATAATTATAAAGATTTTACTGCCAGAGATATTGCTAAAATTTTGGCTTTAGGGTTACAAAAGCTTAAAATACAATCTCTTTTTGCTGTTATTGGAGGTTCAGTTGGTGGTGGAATTGCTTGGGAATTAGCAACCTTACACCCAAATCTTATTGAACATGTAATTCCGATTGCTTCAGACTGGAAGTCTACTGATTGGTTAATTGCCAATTGCTATTTGCAAGATTTGATATTAAACAATTCATCAAGCCCTATAGCAGATGCTCGCATTCATGCCATGTTGTGTTACAGAACACCAATATCATTTAAAACAAAGTTTGATAGAACTACAAATGAATCTTTAGGTGTATTTAATATAGAAAGTTGGTTAAACCATCATGGTAGAAAACTGAAAGAACGATTTCATTTGTCAACTTATAAATTGATGAATCAACTCTTAAAAACCATTGATATTTCTAGAGGAAAAGAAAATTTTGAAGAGGCAGTATCAACCATACAATCACATATACATGTTGTAGGTGTCAATTCAGATCTTTTTTTTACAGTAGATGAGAATAAAGAAACCTATCTCAAACTAAAAGAATTAAACATCAAGACTACCTATTATGAAATCAATTCCATTCATGGGCATGACGCCTTTTTGATAGAATATGAACAATTAGAAGCGTTTTTGAATCCGATATTTAAGAAAAAAAATAAAAAAGTAGCATAATATTATGGAAACAAAGAAACCATCTTTTGAAACACAGGCTATTAGAGGTCAAACAGAACGTTCACAGTTTTCAGAACATTCTACACCATTATATTTAACATCAAGTTTTGTGTTTGATGATGCTGAAGATATGCGTGCATCTTTTGCCGAAGAAAAAGAGAAAAACTTATATAGTCGGTTTTCAAACCCGAATACAACTGAGTTTGTCAATAAAATTGTGGCAATGGAAGGTGCAGAAGCAGGTTATGCATTTGCAACAGGGATGGCAGCTGTGTTTTCTACTTTTGGCACTTTATTAAATGCCGGAGATCATATTGTTTCCTGCCGGTCTGTGTTCGGTTCAACACATACATTATTTACCAAATATTTACCCAAATGGAATATTGAAACAAGTTATTTTAAGGTAGATGAAGTAGATCAAATAGAAAATTTAATACAACCCAATACAAAAATTTTATATGCAGAAAGTCCAACAAATCCGGCAGTAGATATTCTAGATTTAGAATTGCTAGGTGCAATCGCTAAAAAACATAATTTGTTATTGGTGATAGATAATTGTTTTGCGACACCTTATTTGCAAAATCCAATTAAATATGGAGCTGATGTTGTTATACATTCCGCTACAAAATTAATAGACGGACAAGGAAGAGTGCTAGGAGGAGTTGCCGTTGGTAATGCTGATTTAATTAGAGAGATCTATTTATTTTCAAGAAATACCGGACCTGCAATGTCACCATTTAACGCATGGGTATTGTCTAAAAGCTTAGAAACATTAGTTATAAGAGTTGAAAAACATTGTGAAAACGCATTAAAAGTTGCTGAGTTTCTAGAGAAACATGACAATGTGAATTGGGTAAAATATCCTTTTTTGAAAAACCATCCTCAATATGAAGTAGCAAAAAAGCAAATGAAGTTAGGCGGAAACGTTGTCGCTTTTGAGATAAAAGGAGGTGTTGAAGCAGGTATAAATTTTTTAAATGCTATAAAAATGTGTTCTTTGTCAGCTAATTTAGGTGATACGCGGACGATTGTTACGCATCCTGCATCAACAACACATAGTAAATTAACAGAAACTGACCGTTTGGAAGTGAGTATTACTAACGGATTGGTAAGGGTTTCGGTAGGATTAGAAAATAGCAATGATATTTTAAAGGATTTAAAACAAGCGTTAGAAAGTAGATAATATTTTACTATTTTAGTAAAATTATGATCTCTAAGAAAACAAAATACGGAATTAAGGCATTGACTTATCTAGCAAGACAAGAAAATAATACGCCAGTTCAAATTGCAACTATTGCTAAAAGTGAGAACATTTCGCAAAAGTTTTTAGAAAGTATATTATTAACACTTCGTAAAAATGGATTTTTAGGATCAAAAAAGGGCAAAGGAGGAGGTTACTATCTTTTAAAAGATTCTAAGGATGTAAAGATGTCTTCCGTAATGAGAATATTGGAAGGCCCAATTGCGATGGTACCTTGTGTGAGTTTAAATTTTTATGAAAAATGTGATGATTGCCCTGATGAAAAAGCTTGTGCAGTCCACAATTTGATGATAGAAGTTAGAGATAGTTCACTACATATTTTTAATAATAAATCGTTGGCAGATTTAATTTAACATATTTTTTTGATTTTTCTGTTTGGTCATGTAAATAAATAACATACATTTGTATACTAATCTAGTATTCCGATAGGACAATAAGGATAATGTATTGTTATGATAATCGACACCGTACTAAATTCTAAATTTAGACATAAAACAAAAACTAAGGCAGAAGAGAAAGTCAAGCGTAGTCTTGTTAAAACTATAAGTTGGAGAATTATAGGAACACTTGACACTGTTTTAATATCATGGTTGATTACAGGTGCTTTAACGATTGCTTTTACAATAGGAGCAATAGAATTAGTAACAAAAATGGTATTGTACTTTTTTCATGAAAGAATATGGAATACTATAAAATGGGGAAAATAATGAATTTAATAACAGAGAAAATAGAAATTGATAAAGTAAATGAAGACTTAAGAGATAAATCTCCAATAGATATTGTAAAATGGGCGCTTATAATGGCAAAAAAACCAATTCTTACAACCAACTTTGGTCCATATTCTGCTGCGATAATTCATGCGGTTACAACGGCTAGAGAGGACATTAATGTCGTTTGGTGCGATACAGGTTATAATACACCTGACACTTATAAGTTTGCAAATAGCATGATTGAATCTTTGCAACTGAATATTGATATTTATGTGCCAAAACAAACTACAGCATATAGAGATGTAATGTTGGGATTACCTCATGTAGATGATCCTAAACATAAAACTTTTACTAAACAAGTAAAGCTAGAACCCTTTAAACGTGCAATGGCAGTACACAAACCAGGTGTTTGGTTTACAAATCTGCGCAAAGGGCAAACTGCCTTTAGAGATAGTATAGATATAGTATCTAAAAGTGCTGATGGAATTTTAAAGGTGAGTCCGTTTTATTATTATTCTGATACTGATTTAGATAAGTATTTAGAAGATAATAATTTACCAAATGAACTCAAGTATTTTGATCCAACCAAAGTACTAGAAAATAGAGAATGTGGATTACATATATAAGAAAATAGAGATGGAAAAAAATACGTCACATATAAATCCATTAGAAAATGAAGCTATTTACATTATTAGAGAAGTAGCAGCACAGTTTGAAAAACCTGTATTATTATTTTCTGGAGGAAAAGATTCAATTACACTAGTAAGATTAGCTCAAAAAGCGTTTTATCCGGCAAAGATTCCGTTTCCTTTAATGCATATAGATACGGGGCATAACTTTCCTGAAACTATTGAATTTAGAGATCGATTAGTAAAAGAATTAGATTTAGAATTAATTGTAAGAAATGTTCAAGATTCGATTGATGAAGGTAAAGTAAAGGAAGAATCTGGTAAATATGCAAGTAGAAATGCCTTGCAAACTACTACTTTATTAGATGCAATAGCAGAATTTAAATTTGATGCTTGTATTGGTGGCGCCAGACGTGATGAAGAGAAAGCAAGAGCAAAAGAACGTATTTTTTCTGTTCGTGATGATTTTGGACAATGGGATGAAAAAAATCAACGTCCTGAATTGTTTGACATGTTGAATGGTCAGATAGAATTAGGGCAAAACGTTCGAGTATTTCCTATTTCAAACTGGACTGAGTTAGATGTTTGGTCGTATATAGAAAAAGAAGATATTGAAATTCCATCCATCTACTTTGCGCACAAAAGACAAATATTTTTAAGAGATGGGTTAATTTGGTCTGTAAAGGATGGCATTGTATATAGAGACGAAAGTGAAGAGATCTTAGAAAAAGTAGTTCGGTTTAGAACTGTTGGAGATATGAGTTGTACAGCAGCTGTATTTTCTGAAGCGTCTGATGTCGCAACGGTTGTTAAAGAAATAAGAGTTTCAACAATTTCAGAACGTGGTGCACGTATCGATGATAAACGCTCAGAAGCAGCTATGGAAAAGCGTAAACAACAAGGATACTTTTAAAAAGCTTCTTCTCCCAAAAGGGAATACTCTACTTAAAATAATAATTATGAATGATTTAAAAGAAAGTATTAAAATAAAAAAAAGTACTAAAAAAGGGCATTATATTAACCTCCCTACCTCAAAGGATAAGGTTGAGATGGGGCTTCTAAAAATTGCAACCGCAGGAAGTGTAGATGATGGTAAAAGCACCTTAATAGGTAGAATTTTATATGATACCAAATCATTAACTACAGATAAGTTAGAAGCAATAGAAAAAACCAGCAAACAAAAAGGCTATGATTATTTAGATTTTTCGTTAGCAACAGATGGTTTGGTAGCAGAAAGAGAACAGGGTATTACTATAGACGTTGCACATATTTATTTCTCAACCAAAACAAAGAGTTATATCATAGCAGATACTCCGGGTCATATTGAATACACACGAAACATGGTTACAGGAGCATCAACTTCACAAGCAGCAATTATATTAATTGATGCCAGAAAAGGGGTAATTGAACAAACAAATCGTCATTTTTTCATCAATAATTTATTGAGAATAAAGGAAGTAATTGTGGCTATTAATAAAATGGATTTAGTTGATTTTTCTGAAGAAAAATATAATGCTATAAAAGCTGATTTTCAGGAATTAATGTCTAAAAGAGATTATCAAGATCAAAAAATTACATTTATTCCTGTTAGTGCATTAAAAGGCGATAACGTTGTAAATAAGTCTAATCATACACCTTGGTATCAAGGTCAGACATTATTAGAGCATCTAGAAATTATAGACAATCAGGATATTTATAATAGAGGTACGCCAAGATTCCCTATACAATATATAATTCGGCCTAAAACAAATGAATTTCATGATTATAGAGGCTATGCAGGTAAAGTATATGGAGGAGAATTAAATGTTGGGGATGAAATTGTAGTATTACCATCTCAAACAAAATCAAAAATTAAAGAAATTTATTTTTATGATAAAAAATATCAAACTGCTTCAAGAAGGTCATCGGTAACAATTACGCTGGAAGATAATATTAATATAAGTAGAGGTGATATGATTGTTAAGGTCAATGATTTGCCAACAATTAACAAACAGTTTACTGCTACAGTATCATGGATGGATTCTAAAAAATTATTCATAGGAGAAAAATATGTATTACAACATGGTGTCAATAAAGTATTAGCAAAAGTAGATACGATTCATCATGTAATAAACCCTGATTACTCAGGTATTAATCCTGATGTAAACGGTTTAGGAATCAATGATATTGCTTCCGTTACTTTTAAGTTAAACAAACCTATTTTCTATGACGTTTTTAAAAATCATAGAACAAATGGTTCTTTTATTTTAATTGATATGCAATCAAACAATACTGTAGGTGTAGGATTTATCCAATAAACCCTAATCACAAAGTGAGAAGTATCTCGCTTTTATGTAAAAATAAATTTTAGAGAATTAAAAATAGAAGTTTAACCTAAAAATATCCTGTAAAGTACTCCTCCCCTTTGGGGAGGTCGGGAGGGGCTTATGCAAAGTTTTAGAACAGAAATTGAGAATCCGGTTGTCGAAAATGACATTATAGAATTGGCAAATAAAATTGAGCTTTTTCATAAAGAGAAAATTGATGAAGAGAAGTTTCGTAGCCTACGTTTAGCAAGAGGTGTTTATGGTCAACGTCAAGAAGGAGTACAGATGATTCGTATTAAATTACCTTACGGAAAAGTGTTGAGTAAGCAATTACGACGTATAGCTGATGTTTCAGATGAATATTCAAGAGGACGGTTACACATTACAACACGGCAAGATATCCAAATACATCATGTAAGCTTAGATAGAACACCAGAACTCTGGGCAGAGTTAGAAAAGGACGATGTTACTTTAAGAGAAGCTTGCGGTAATGTGGTTCGAAATGTAACTGCTTCAGAAACTGCAGGAATCGATGTCAATGAATCTTTTGATGTATCTCCTTATGCGGATGCTGTATTTCGTTTCTTTTTGCGAAACCCAATTTGTCAAGAAATGGGAAGAAAATTTAAAGTATCATTTTCAGCATCAGATGAAGATACAGGCTTATCATACATACATGATTTGGGGTTTATAGCTAAAATTGAAAATGAGGTAAGAGGATTTAAAGTGATGTTGGCAGGAGGATTAGGTTCTCGTCCAATACATGCAGAAGAGTTATATAGTTTTTTACCTTCCGATAAAATTATTCCATTGATGGAAGGTGTTTTAAGAGTTTTTGATCGCTACGGAGAACGTAAAAGTAGAGCAAAAGCACGAATGAAATTCCTAGTTAAAGATATTGGTGTAGCAGCTTTTAAAGAGTTAGTTGAAGCAGAACAGGATGCCATAGAGTTTAAATCAGTACCAATTTTAGTAGATAAATATCAAGCTTCAATACCGGTAACAGTCAAAGTTCCCAGAGTTATTATTAAAGACAAAAAAGCCTTTGATATATGGAGGTCTACCAACGTGATTCCCCAAAAACAAAAAGGGTATGTTGCCATTGGTATTAAGGTGTTGTTAGGAGATTTTTATACAGATAAAGCAAGATTATTAGCAAATTTAGTTGAAAAATATGCGGCAGGGGAAATCCGGTTATCCTTGCGACAAAATATTTTGATACCTTTTGTAAAAGAGAAGCTATTAAAGTTTTTTTATACAGAACTTGAGAAATTAGATTTTGTTGAAGCAGGATATAATAAGACGGTTGACATAACAGCCTGCCCTGGAACTGATACTTGTAATTTAGGAATTGCAAGTAGTACAGGCATCGCTAAAGAACTAGAACGTGTTATTAAAACCGAGTATCCTCAATATTTAGAGAATAAAGATTTGGTTATAAAGATTAGTGGCTGTATGAATGCTTGTGGTCAACATAACATGGCAAATATTGGATTTCAAGGAATGTCTATTCGTACACCGGAGAACTTTGTAGTTCCTGCAGTACAAGTATTGTTAGGTGGAGGTAATTTAGGAAATGGCAAGGGTCATTTTGCAGATAAAGTTGTTAAAGTACCAAGTAAAAAAGGGCCGGAAGCCTTACGTCGTATTTTAAATGATTATGAAGCTAATGCGGAAGGTAAAACGTTTTTAAATTATTATCTCGCTCAAGGCAAAATGTATTTTTATAAGTTGTTAACTGATCTTTCAGATATAACTAGTCTTAGTCAAAATGATTTTATTGATTGGGGAGAAGCAGAAAAATATAAAAAAGAAATTGGTATTGGTGAATGTGCGGGTGTTGTGATTGATTTAATTGCAACATTGTTTTTAGAAAGTGAAGAGAAAATTGAAAATGCCAAAGTATCTTTTGATAATGAAGTGTATTCAGATTCTATTTATCATGCCTATAGTTCTTTGGTTAATTCAGCTAAGGCTATGTTATTATCGGAAAATAAACAAACAAATACACAGGCCGGAATTATCAAACAATTTGATGAAGTATTTGTTTCTAGTAAGAAAATAGTTTTAGGAACTCCTTTTTCAGAATTGATATATCAGATTAAAGTACATACTCCAACAAGAGAGTTTGCTGTAAATTATATTACAAGTGCAACACGTTTTTTGGATAAAGTAAAGGTGTATAGAAAAAATGATTTACTATTAATTCCTACTAAAGGAATATTTTAGTAAAGCAGAATAAAACGTATGGTGAATAAGGAAATAATGATGATGAAAAAAGGAGGAAACATAGATTACGAATACTTATCTACTGTTGTTAGAGATAAAGTGAATGATATTCCCCCTTCGGGGGTTAGGGGGCAACTAACAGTCGTTGGTGCAGGACCAGGCGATCCGGATCTAATAACACTAAAAGCGATCAAAGCAATTAAGTCTGCTAATGTTATTCTATATGATGCGCTGATAAATATTGATTTACTTAAATATGCTTCATCTGAGGCAGAAATTATTTTTGTAGGTAAACGTAAAGGCTGTTATTTATATCAACAAGAACAAATTAACGAACTCATTGTTAGTAGAGCAAAAAGTAATGGACATGTTGTCCGATTGAAAGGGGGAGATCCATTTGTTTTTGGTTGTGGTTCGGAAGAAATAGATTATGTTCAACAGTTTGGTATAAAAACACAAATGGTTCCTGGTATATCTTCTGCTTTAGCTGTCCCGGCATATCAAGGCATTCCTTTAACAAAACGAGGAGTTTCTGAAAGTTTTTGGGTCATAACAGGTACAACAAAATCACATAAATTATCACAAGATGTGGTATTGGCAGCAAAATCTACAGCAACTGTTGTTATTTTAATGGGAATGGGGAAGTTAGATGAGATAGTGAATGTTTTTTTAAGAGAAAATAAACAAGATACCCCTGTTGCAATCATCCAAAGCGGAACTACAGAAAATGAAAAATTTGGAATAGGTACTATAGAAACAATTAGTCAAATGGTAGCGGAAAAACAATTGTCATCTCCTGCAATTATTGTGATTGGAGAAGTTGTAAAAGAACGAGTAAGATTAGATTCAGTTTGCGAGGCAATTATTCACAAAACGGTAAGTGTTTAGGATTAAAAATGGAAAGAAATAATTTATATCCAATTTTTTTAAAAGCTAAAAACCTCAATATACTTATTGTTGGAGGAGGGAATATTGCTGAAGAAAAACTAAGATTTTTACTGAAGTCGAGTCCTGACGCGAATGTAGAGCTTGTGGCGTTAAAATTTACAAAAGCTATTAAAACTCTAATCAAAAAGTATAAAGTTGAACTAACCGGCGATAGATATCATTTAGACTATTTAGATGATAAACATATTGTTATTGTCGCTACAAATTCAAAAGAGACAAATGTCAAGATTTATAATGATTGTAAAAAGAGAAATTTATTAGTTAATGTAGCTGATAACCCTGAATATTGTGATTTTTACTTAGGTGGAATTGTAACTAAAGGTAATGTAAAGATTGCCATTTCTACCAATGGTAAATCTCCAACAATGGCTAAGAGGTTACGTCAGTTTTTTGAAGAAGTTCTCCCGGAAGACATCAATGAGTTAGTAGAGAATTTGAATAGTTATAGAAAAAAATTAAAAGATGATTTCTCTTCAAAAGTTAAAACATTGAACAACCTCACGAAAGAGTTAATAAAATAGATAAAGCATATAATTAACATGAGTTCGATGTAAGTTAATCAATGTTCGATGCACCTTTTATTTACCAAATATAACAGTTGTTTACCTTTGTTGTTTTTAATAAAAGGGATAGAAAAATCAAACCTTTTAATTCATTGGTGCTTTAAAGCCCATACGT
>JAKISU010000160.1 GCA_021648445.1 Flavobacteriaceae bacterium | reverse complement strand
CTATTTTTTAAGAATATTAGTGAAAAATGCAGGTGCTTTTTTAACTCTACTTTATCTAAAAATAAAAATTGTTATCAAACTGCTTGAAAAATGAATTTTAACTTCTTGTAAAATCAGCAAGCCCTAAATAGAATACACTAGTTACCTAGGCAATTTCTGAAGGCAGAGAAGCTGCAAGAGCAGTTGATGTTTTTTTGATGGGAGCCTGATTTATCTACAAAAGGTACAGGGGGCTGCATAAAACCATCAGGTAAAGAAGAATTGAATACTGAGTAAAATCGAAATCCCTACAATTCCTTGGAAAAATGTAGCGACAGTATGACTTTTCAAAGCTGATTTAACATTCAAATTTGAAAACTGACTAACTACCCAAAAGTAACTATCATTTATATGTGAGACAGTCATTGCTCCTGCTCCAACTGCCAATACAGCTAATGCTTTTTCTAACTCAGTTTCTAAACCAAAACTTCCTAACAAAGGCGAAATAATTGCCGCAGTAGTGATAATTGCTACTGTTGAAGAGCCTTGGGCAGTTTTCAATAAAGCTGCAAGAATAAATGCTATTAATAAACCACTAATAACAAAAGAATTATCTGGTTCTACTATCTTCGCTAAATCTGATGCTCTCAAAACATTTCCGAAAGCGCCCCCAGCTCCGGTAACTAAAATAATGCTACCTGATTCTTTCAAAGATGTTATAACCCACTCATTTTTTGTTGCTATTTTTACCTTAGCGGAAGAAATAAATACCAAAAAGACACCCAACAATAAAGCTATAATTGGTTGGCCTATAAACACTAATATATTAAACAACCATCCTTCACCTAATGGCTTTGTTGGATATTCAGCTATAGATTTCAAAGCAATTAATATAATTGGAAATAGTAAGGGTAATATCACTAATAGAAAACTTGTGCTACTAGTAGATTCTTCAATTTCACCTACTTGTTTATCAACATTCTTTGATTCTAGAATTTGATCGACTATAACTTTTTTACCTATATAAGAAGCCCACAAATATCCTGTAAAAGAAACTGGAATAGCCACGGCCAAACCTAAAAGCATAACTAAACCAAGATCAGCTTCAATAACTGCTGCTGCTGCTAAAGGGCCAGGTGTTGGTGGAACAAAAACGTGCGCTGCGTACAATCCTGTAGATAATGCCACAGCAAATACTGCTAGAGGGATTCCTGTTTTTTTAGTAAGTGCTTTGTTTAATGAAGACAATATTACAAACCCTGAATCACAAAAAACTGGAATTGATATAATAAAACCAATAATATTCATTGCAAGTGGTGATCTTTTTGAACTAACCTTATTTAGTATTTTTTCAGCTATTAACTTAGTACCTCCATTCTTTTCTAAAAATATACCTATTGTAGTTCCAAAAGCTATTATCAAGCCAATGCTAGACAATGTTTTTCCAAATCCTTCTGTAATTAATTTGATGATTAATTCAGTGTCAAATCCGAACAAAAACCCAACAATTATGGAAGCAATTATTAATGAAAAAACAGGATGTACTTTATATTTAATTGTTGCAAAAACAATTAAAAACAATGTCGCGAATAATATAAGTAGTGTCTGCATATATTATTAATTAAAATTATCTTTAAAATAATTAAATATTGATTTTTGAATTTGTTGAGATGCATTTCTCATATTGTATTCTATAGTTTTAGAAGTATCAGCAATTTCTATAATTTTTGTTAAGCCAAAGCTTTCTTTATTAGTATTAACTAAGTTCTTTGTACCACATACAGCAATTACAGGAATATCAAATTTATTTCCAATTTTTGAAACTCCACTTACCAGCTTACCATGAGAAGTTTGATCATCAATCATTCCTTCGCCAGTAATTATTAAATCTATATCGCCTTTTTCTAAATACTCAAATATTCTATTTTTTTTGAGAATAAATTCTGCACCATCAATAAACTCAGCATTAAAAAAAACTTTTAATCCATACGCTGTTCCTCCTCCAGCTCCAGTTCCAGCTATACTTGCAGCATCAATCCCTAATTGATTTTTTACAATAGTATGCAAATTTTGTAATCCTTGATCTAATATCTCTATAGCAATAGCATCCGCTCCTTTTTGTTTAGCATATACTTTTGCAGCACCATTCATTCCAAATAAAGGGTTTTTCACATCATTTACAGCATAAAACTCTATTTGATCACATAGTCTATTTTCTGGTAAAACTACTTCGGCAATCAAAGAAAGGTTCTCACCTATTGGCTCAATTTTTTCTCCGTTATTGTTTAGAAATTGATATCCAAGTGCTGATGCAATACCCGTCCCTCCATCATTAGTTGCACTACCTCCCAAACCAATATATATTTTCTTAGCACCATTGGTTATTGCTTGTTTAATCTCTATACCCGTACCATAAGTTGTAGTCTTTAAAACATTTCTTATTTTATCAGACAACAATGATAATCCCGAGGTATTGGCTAATTCTATGTAAGCAATAAGCTTCTTAGAATCAAATCCATATTTAGATTTCAATTTTCTTCCTAAAGAATCAACTGAAGTTACTTCGACAAGCTCAATTAAATCATTCTCTGTAATGGCATCTAAAAAACCATCACCCCCATCAGAAGCAATTACTTCGTGAAAATTAATTGAATTATTGAAATCTAATATCCCTTTTTTTAAGGATGAAATGACACCTTTAGCAGTTAAAGAACCTTTGAATTTATCAGGAATTAGTAGAATGTTCATTTTAAATTTAGAGTAATAGAAGTTTAATTAGTCTAAAGTAAAGAATTTCAACTGTATAATGGAAATCTAAAACAAAAAATTATCATGTTCATGATAGGTATCTTAAAAAAGTCAATGAGTGTTGTTCTTAGTATAAAAACGCACAACGAATTGATCCCATACTTGACAAGAAAATCAATTTACAGATACTTTACACTGTATCCCAACAAAAATCCTCACTAGCTGTTCTCAGTCTCGATAGTTATCGGAATCAGTTTGCAGTTCTTTATAGCTCTAAATGTCCGTTTGAGAATGGAATGTTTTAAAATTAAAACCGGCGTATGAAAGTGATAGTGTTTTTTACTTCTTCCTATATGGTTTCAATTCTTCAAAAAAGATATCATCATTAGGCACATCAAAATCAATACCTTTTATTTTTAGATTATTATCTAAATTGAATTTTACTGTGCCAAAATTAAACCAAGCATGTTTAACATCCCAAATAATTTCATACACATCATAATGCCAATGACGTAAAGTAGCCGACAAGTTAGAAGAATGTTCAAAACTCATTCTTAAATCGTTATCCTCTTTAAAGATTCTAATCTCGCCATAAATATCTGAAGTATAAATACCTATATAATCTTCAATTGGTATTGAAGGCTTGGTATTCAATACATGATCTTTCTTTCTATCAGAAACTCTAGTATCTTTTTTTAGGTTCTTAGCTCTTGTTGCTAATATTTTAGCCGACCAATCTACAGTTTCTACACCCAAAAATTGATCTAACCCATAATATGTTGCTGCCATAATCGGGCTTTTCATTCCGTTTGTCAATACTACAATCCCTAATTTCTTATCAGGAATCATAGTAATGGCTGTAATCATTCCATCATAACCTCCAGTATGACCTACACGTAAAAACCCATGATAATCACTCAAGCTCCAACCTAATCCGTAAGCATTGAAATGTCTATTAAAATCATTCTTCTTAGTATGATCTACATAATGATTGTTATGTGGTGTCCACACACTATTTCTTGTTTTTTTTGAAAAAATGGTATCCTTCCCGGATATACCATGATCCAAGTTAAGAATCATCCATTTTGAAATATCGTTTACGCTAGAAATGACGGCACCCAAAGCACCTATTTCTTCCCAATCTTCCCATTCAATAGGAATATTTTTATTGTTTTCTCGAGCATGAGGCGTTGCAAAATTACCTTTAGAAACCAAATGCTTTGGACTTGTAATAGTTCTATCCATCCCTAAAGGTTGAAAAATGCGTTCTTTAACATTCTCAGCCCAAGTTTTACCTGTAATTTTCCGAATCACTTCTCCTGCAGTAATATACATTACATTAGAATATCCATAACCTGATCTAAAATCATATACTGCCGGTATATATTTAACACGTTTTACTATTTCTTCTGCTGACAAATTAGATTTATACCAAATTACATCTCCACTAAAAGTACCTAGACCAACTCTATGACTCAGCAGATCTCTTATAGTTACCTCATTACTCACCCAAGGGTCATATAAAGCAAAATAAGGCAAGTAATCTTTAACTTTATCATTCCATTTTAATTTCCCTTCTTCTTCTAACATTCCTAAAATTGTACTGGTAAAGGCTTTAGAATTCGAAGCAATAGCATATAAGGTATTTTCATTTGGTTTTTCATTCTTACCTTCTTCTTTCACTCCATAACTCCCTGTGAAAATAAGATTTCCATCTTTAACAATACCTATGGTCATACTAGGAACATCCCAATCTTCAACCATTTGGGTATAATATTTATCTAATTTTTTTAGATTTACCTTTGGTAATTTTTGAGCTATTAAAGTGCCAATAAAACAGAAAGTAATGAAAAATGTAATTAGTTTTTTATACATAAAACTATTATTGGTTTTATTGGGTATACTATGATTAAAAAAGTTCATCACTTTGATTTTTTTAAGGGAATTAAATCTACTAGGGTTATATAAAACTATACTATAACTTGAAATAATGTTGCTAAGTAAAGGTTCAAAAAAGTAAAGATAATATTTTACAACTAGTTTTTATCACAAATAACGGAGGCGTATCTTTTTTACACAAACAATATTTAACTCTTTGTACATGTTTGTGGTTAAAAAACAATATTAGATCTCTTCGCTGTCAATTCCGGTCAGACAATCGGGTGCATCATGTTGTGAAAACATTTAAAGCGGCAGATTAAGTCTTTGTAGCTTTTGTTCAGAAGTGTTTTTTGAGTAGCATCCGCCTTTGGCGGACGGTTCGAAAATACAAAATTAGAGCACAATCCCGAGGCTTTGGGAGTGATTTTGCAATATAAGAATAGAACTTAAGATAAATTCATACTATAAAATAAAGGTCAATAGTGAGAATTTTAAAACTCAAACATCAAAACAAAAAAAATCCTCACTACAGTGTAGTGAGGATTTAAACACTGAACTAAGTTCAGTTCAAAAGGAATAACGTCTTTTACTATTCCAATTTGCTCGTTTAGTAGCTTTGAATAATTCAAAGCTTGTATACGTTGTTTTTTTACTTTGTTCTCTTATTGAATGCATAATTATTTTTTTATTAATATTTTACTTCAAAGTGCCTAATCATTAAATATTTAGGCTGTTTAAAAAATAAAATCCTCATATCTTAAACTATGAGGATTTAGATACTCATCTCGAGGTTTCGAGATAGTATAAAAGAAAGGCAACGACTTACTCTCCCACCTATTGGCAGTACCATCAGCGCTGATAGGCTTAACTTCTCTGTTCGGAATGGGAAGAGGTGAGCCCTATCGCTATAATCACCTTAAACTGTTAAAGG
>JAKISU010000159.1 GCA_021648445.1 Flavobacteriaceae bacterium | reverse complement strand
CAATTTAGATACTCATTTTTTGCAAAACAGAGTTATAAAGTGTCTGAAAATTTTATCAAATTTGGATTTTGAAATTTATATGTACTGGTTTTTAGATTTATTCACACTGTGAATAATGCGGGTTAAAGTTAAAAGGAAAAGAATTTTTTTCATGTTAAATTATTTTTGTTAGTTAATTTGTGTTCGTCACTGCGAATTTGCCTTAGGCAAATGTGGCAGTCTCATTATAAAGAAATAGATTGCCGCCCCGAGTACTCGGTAGGATACCTTCTTTGCAATGATGTATAATTTCAATTATAAAGATTAAGATTACCACGTCACTTTTGACTGTCTTTATCTAGCAGTCAAAGGGTTTCTATCATTAACGTGACACCCCTATAATCCCGATAGCTATCGGAACTCAAGGGGACAATCTTTCAAATCTACAGATCAATTATTGACCTTGTTTAAAACCGATTATCACCATCTAATATATCTCCGATTCCTCCAAGGATACTACCTTCACCTTTACTTTTACCTCCAGTTCTTGGTAAAGAAGCAATTATACGACCTGCTAATCTACTAAATGGTAATGATTGTACATAGACTGTTCCCGGTCCTTGAAGTGTTGCAAAAAATAGTCCTTCACCACCGAATATGGTGTTTTTTATACCTCCAACAAATTCAATATCATAATTTACCGTTTGACTAAAACCTACAATACAACCTGTGTCTACTTTTAAAGTTTCGCCGGCTTGTAATTCTTTTTTAGCAACTGTACCACCTGCATGCATAAAAGCCATTCCATCACCTTCCAGTTTTTGCATGATAAAACCTTCACCACCAAATAAGCCTCTTCCTAATTTTTTAGAAAATTCAATACCTATAGATACACCTTTTGCGGCGCATAAAAAAGCATCTTTTTGACAGACAAACTTCCCATTAAAATTAGTGAGATCAATTGGAATTATTTTTCCGGGGTAGGGCGAAGCAAAAGATACTTTCTTTTTACCTTGGTCATTATTTAAAAAGGCGGTCATAAACAAACTCTCACCTGTCAATAATCGTTTTCCTGCGGAGAAAAGTTTTCCTAAAACCCCCTTTGTCTGTCCGGAACCATCACCAAAAATGGTATCCATTTTAATACCGCTGTCCATCATCATAAAACTACCGGCTTCTGCTACAACGCTTTCTTGAGGGTCTAATTCAATTTCCACAAATTGCATTTCTTCTCCGTAAATTTTGTAATCTATTTCGTGTGCTGTCATATTTTTATTGTTTATACGTTTATTTGTTTATTTGTTGAGTTGTTTTTTGGTTTGTTACAGTTTTAAGTTCAAAATTCTGCATTTTTAATTATTTGAAAAGGGGAAAACTCTATAAATCTATAGAAAATCAAAATATTCCTTTAATTTTCATGAATTTGGTGACTATAATTAATACTTTTCAGATAATTTTCTAAATTATTTGAAACTTCGTATGGATAATCGTAATTCAATACACAATCTTCCTTCTTTAATTCAAGGTTTTGTTCACCAGTTAAAGAGTAAATTCTGTCAATTCTATTAAAATCAGAATTATAGAACTCGATAATATTTTCATTAGCAAGACCGTCAGTACAAATGCTATTATAAAAATTGGTATTTCTTTCAAATGAAAAAACCTTTCCATTAGTATCAAAATAATGTAAGTATGCGATAGTCCAATCTCCGCTTTCACTAAAAGGATATTCCCCAATGAGTTTTATTTTCCCTTTAGGGTCACGCCAAATACTAAAAAAGGTTTCCGCAACCTCAGGCCATTGTTCATCTATTACAACTGTCAATGTTTCTTTAGCAGGCTCTTTAGCTAACACTTCTAACTTTAATTTTTCATGGATAACTAAAGTGTCAATTTTAGATTTCATTCCTTGAAGCCGTACCAATATATCAGGTTCAGGTATCAATTCAGTTGAGCGGTTACTTTTTTCATCTTTTAAGTCAGCCTTAAAATCACTTGATACTTTTTTAATCTTTATTTTATCAGAACAAGATAGTATAAGAATTAAAATAAATAGTATTGAAGAATGTCTCATTTTGTTTTATAATATATTTATTTATCTATAGAGATAATTTTTTTGTTACAATTTTAAAATTAAACCATTCGTAACTCATAAATCTAAACTCATCACTATTTTTTAACTTTCAATCCCCAAGTATATTCAAATTTAGAAACTGAATCACCTTGCTCATCAAAACCTTCAGCAGTCATGATAATGGTTTCACCTTCGCCTGTAGTAATTGTTTTATCTATTGCAGCTTTTACAGTTTCACCATCTTTACAGATAAAATTTATTCTACCCACAGCTTTTTTAGTAAATGTACCTTGTTGATGAGTTACCAACATTGATATTTTTTTACCACTTTCGGCTATTTGTTTCATTACTAAAACTCCGGTAGCTAATTCAGATGTCATGCCTTGAGTTGCCCAATACAGCGATTTAAACGGATTCTGATTTATCCATTTATGTTTTACAGTCGCTACAGCTTCATTCTCGTTAATTGATTTGACTCTTACACCTGAAAAATAGGCTGAAGGAAGTTTAAATAACAAAAATTTATTTAAGTTTTTGACAGAAAATTTTGACATGTAAAATATATTTTGCCACAAGTTAGTAAAAATTATCAAATCTAATTACTTGTACGGAATCTTTCGGTATAGCCTGTCTTAATTGATAGTAAAGAGATTGTAATAGTTTTAAATTGCTTGCACTGAGTGCAATTAAAATGTTAAATAAATGTTAAAATTTAGTACTTTGTATTGCATAGTATTAGTTTTTATCTATATATTTGCATTGTCAAGTACTATAAAAATCAAAACCATGTTGACTCAAAACGAAAAGAACACTTCATTTTTAATTCATTTATCAGCTTTTTTAAGCTTTGTTTTTCCTTTTGGCAGTATATTAGGTCCGCTTATCATGTGGTCGGTTAATAAAGACAAAAGTGTTTATTTAGATGATAATGGTAAAGAAGCGGTAAACTTTAATCTAAGTTATACGATGTATCTTTTTATATTGGGTATGATTGCGTTTCCGTTTGCTTTTGGTTCTTTTTTTAATCATATGAGACATATTGATGATTTTGATAACCTCAATTTCCATTTTGATTTTGACCATCTTTTTGGATTTTTGAGTATTGCCTCTGTAATTTCTGTGATTACGATACTAAAGTTTGCACTTGTAATTATAGCAGCAATAAAAGCCAGTAGAGGTGAAGTATATAAATATCCATTGACAATAAACTTTGTTAAATAAATAACTCAACAAACAACAAACCAAAAACTATAAATGATGATAGCAATATTAACAACAATACTAATTTATATTGTGAATATAATTGTAGCAATAATTAGTTAAAAAAAACACATGAAACGAGCATGCTAATCCCGACGCTTCGGGATAACACCCAAAAAAATAGCCTGCCCCGCACTTGATACAGGGACTAATAGTGAACTGTCCCGATAGCTATCGGGATGACCGAATTAATAAATATTATAGACACATGAAAATAGAAAACACAAAAGCGCAGATGCGAAAAGGAGTGTTAGAGTTTTGCATACTCTCCATTTTACAACATGGAGATGCTTACACTAATGAAATTCTTTCAAATCTTAAAGATGCGAAGTTACTTGTGGTTGAGGGTACTATTTATCCTTTATTGACACGGTTAAAGAATGCAGGCTTGCTTAGCTATCGCTGGGAAGAGTCTACATCAGGTCCACCTAGGAAATATTATGCATTAACCGAAACAGGAAGATTATTTTTAAAAGAATTAAATACAACTTGGACAGATCTTGTAAAATCTGTCAATGCAGTAACTAGCAAAAAACCAACGAAAAAATGAACAAGACAATAAATATTAATTTAGGAGGAATCTTTTTTCATATTGATGAAGTTGCATATCAAAAAATGAAAAGATATTTAGACGCTATCCGTCGCTCTTTAAGTGACGATCCACAAGGTAGAGATGAAATAATTGCTGATATAGAATTGCGTATTGGTGAATTACTTTCAGAACGTATTAAAGATGCTCGCCAAGTAGTAAGCGAATCAGATATTGATGAAATTATCGCTATCATGGGACAACCGGAAGATTATATGGTTGATGAAGAGTTATTTACAGATGATTCCGGTAAAAATTATAGTAGAAAGACTTCACATAAGAAACTATATAGAGATGGTGAAGATAAATTTTTAGGTGGCGTTTCATCAGGTATTGCACATTATTTTGATGTTGATGTAATTTGGATCAGATTAGCTTGGTTAATTGCAGCTTTTGGTGCCGGATTTGGATTTATAGCATACCCTATTTTATGGATATTATTACCTGAAGCAAACACTACTGCCGAAAAATTACAAATGGAAGGTGAAGCTGTAAATATTTCTAACATCGAAAAAAAAATTAGAGATGAGTTTGAAGATGTATCTGAAAGAGTTAAAGGGGTAGCTAGTGATGTTACTGATGCTGTAAAAGAAGGCTATGATAATGTTTCAGACTCATTAAAAAAAAAACAGTTAAGAAGGAAAGATAGAAAATCCAGATCTGGGTTGCATGATTTTATTGATGTAATTGGTAAAATAATAGTAACCTTTTTTATGGTTGTTGGTAAGTTCATTGGTGTACTTTTAATTATAGTATCTGTAGCAACTCTAGTAGGATTGATTATTAGTTTATTTACTGCCGGAGCGGTAGATTTTATGGGTGCTGATTATTTATTTGACAGTGATTTTCAAATCATGAATGTAACTGGTGCTCCTATTTGGATCATCTCATTATTAGTATTGATTTTAGTGGGAATTCCGTTTTTAATGCTCTTCGTTTTAGGATTATTCATCTTGTCAAGCAAATCTCAAATATTAAGCAGAACAGCAAAATTTGTATTCTTAGGTATTTGGATCATTGCTTTATTAGCAGCTATTTATATTGGTGTTAAACAAGGTGCAGAATTTGCCAGAGAAGGGTCAACTATTGAGAAGAATGAGCTTGTAATGATGCCAACAGATACTTTAACAATTAAGTTAGTAGATAATGAAACTCTTTCTGATTATAAACATTATAGACATAATTCAAGATTTAGAAAAGTATTAGATGCAAATGATGTTGCAAAGTTTTATTCAAATAAATTATGGGTAGATATTAAACAATCAGATAGTACAGAAGCCTATATTAAAGTTAGAAAAGAAGCCCATGGTAGAACCCGATTGGTTGCCCGTGAGAATTCTAAGAAAATAGAATATGATTTTACAAAATCAGGTAATACATTGTCATTAGACAATTATTTTTTAACAGATACTAAAACAGCATTTAAAAATCAAGAAGTAAAAATAACCTTGTATATACCCGAAAATCAAATTATTTATCTTGATGAATCTACCCATACATTTTTAGATTATAGAATAAAAACTGTTCAGGATATATATAGAGGAGATATGGGTAAACATTATGGCAACCTCTTGAATTAATTCTTTGAATATCAAATAATTAATTGCATATTGTCATTATGAATAAATACAAAACATCTGGATCAATATCTTTATTTTCAGAGCATTACCGACTTGAGAAATTAAGTAA
>JAKISU010000158.1 GCA_021648445.1 Flavobacteriaceae bacterium | reverse complement strand
TATGAAGATTTTATAGAAAACAAACAACGCTTACATATAGAAACTGCTGTGAAAAAATTAAAAATTCCACATTTAATCATTCACGGAACAGATGATACCTCAGTTTCTATTAAAGAAGCTGAAAATTTACATTCTTGGAACTCACAGAGTGAGTTATATACTATAAATGCAGATCATACTTTTGGGAGTATACACCCTTGGAAAGAAAAAAAAATATCTAAGCATCTTAAGCAAGTTTTAGAAAAGTCTATTGAATTTTGTATGTAGTGGAGAATATCGGAGTCGAACCGATGACCTTTTGACTGCCAGCCAAACGCTCTAGCCAACTGAGCTAATCCCCCAGATTATTTTTTCTTTTTCAAACTTCTATTTTGAATTCAACCTTTTCAATACATTTTTTCCAATTAAAAGATACTGAAATTTAATATCTATAATGTTCTGGTTTAAATGGCCCTTTAACAGTAACGCCTATATATGCTGCTTGGTCTTCGCGTAATTCAGTTAATTCAATACCTATTTTTTCTAAATGTAATTTTGCAACTTTTTCATCTAAGTGTTTTGGTAACATATACACTTCGTTTTTATAAGCATCACGATTTGTCCATAATTCTATTTGTGCCAATGTTTGATTGGTAAATGAGTTACTCATTACAAAACTCGGATGCCCCGTTGCACAACCTAAGTTTACCAAACGCCCTTCAGCTAAAATAATAATATCTTTCCCATTTATGGTGTATTTATCTACTTGAGGCTTAATTTCTACCTTAGAAGCACCGTGATTATCGTTTAACCAAGTCATATCAATTTCATTGTCAAAATGACCAATATTACATACAATAATTTTGTCTTTCATTACTTCAAAGTGATGTGATTGAATAATGTCTTTATTTCCGGTAGTTGTAATGACAATATCTGTATTCTCAATAACGGTTTCTAATCTCTTTACTTCAAAACCGTCCATTGCAGCTTGTAATGCGCAAATTGGATCAATTTCTGTAACGGTAACAATTGCTCCGGCTCCTTGGAAAGAAGCTGCTGTACCTTTCCCTACATCTCCATAACCACAAACAGTTACACGTTTTCCTGCAATCATTAAATCAGTTGCTCTTTTAATAGCATCTACGGCTGATTCTCTACATCCATATTTATTATCAAATTTAGACTTAGTAACCGAATCATTAACATTTATTGCCGGCATTGGTAAAGTTCCAGCTTTTACTCTATCATATAAACGGTGAACTCCTGTTGTAGTCTCTTCACTTAATCCGTTAATACCCGAAGCTAATTCCGGATAACGATCTAATACCATATTGGTTAAATCACCTCCATCATCTAAAATTAAATTCAAAGGCTTTCTATCCTCTCCAAAAAATAAGGTTTGTTCAATACACCAGTCAAATTCTTCTTCATTCATCCCTTTCCAAGCATAAACAGGTATTCCGGTAGCAGCAATTGCGGCAGCAGCTTGGTCTTGTGTTGAGAAAATATTACAAGAACTCCATGTTACCTCAGCACCTAGTGCTATTAGAGTTTCAATTAAGACTGCAGTTTGAATTGTCATATGTAAACACCCTGCAATTCTTGCTCCTTTTAAAGGTTGCTCATCTTTATATTCTTCACGAAGACTCATTAAGCCCGGCATTTCGGCTTCAGCCAATTCTATTTCTTTTCTTCCCCAATCAGCTAAAGAAATATCTTTTACTTTGTAAGCTACATAAGGTGCTGTTTTTGTACTCATATTGTTATCTTTGTATATTAGTCTGCAAAAATACAAAATACCTCTGAGAAACTAAATGCCTTTATATAAAACTATAACACCAAAAAAAAACACCACTATTTATATTTGGAAAATTACGGAGTCTTTTAATGACTTAAATACACAATTTTTAACTGAAAACAGCTTGAATCGTCTTAACGGAATGCGTTCGGAGTTGCATCAAAGAGGGTTTTTAAGTATTCGACATTTATTGAAAGTGGCTGGTTATTCTGATGATGATTTATATTATGACAATCTTGGTAAACCTCATCTCAAAGATGGTAATTATATCTCAATAACGCATTCATTCATTTTTTCGGCAATTATTATCAGTAGCACTACACAAGTAGGGATTGATATTGAAAAACAACGTGATAAAATTTTACGTATAGCACACAAATTTACGACTACCGAAGATTATAATCATTTAACCAATGATGAAGATCTGGTCAGAAAATTAACTATTGTTTGGGGAGCTAAAGAGTCATTATATAAAATATATGAACAGGAAGGGTTGAGTTTTTTACAACATATTCATGTAGAAGATTTTACTTTTGATGATTTACAAACTACAGCAACTGTAACTTTTAAAGAAAATAAGAATTCATACCTCGTTTATTTTTTAGAATTTGAAGGTTTTACGTGTGTTTACGCTTTTGATGAATTATTAAATTGAATGATTTCTAGCAATCCGTATATTTGAAACTTTCAATTTATTAATGAATATATACCAATACATACTTCAATCAATTTCTAAAAGAGAGAAGCTGCTGGCTATTTTATTAGATCCTGATAAGGTAAACTTAGATGAAGTCTCTAAATTCACTCAAAAGATAAATAACAAAGCTGATTTTATTTTTGTTGGAGGCAGTACGGTTTCAAATGGAGATACTGAAAATTTGGTTGAAAAATTAAAAGAAAACACCAAATTACCCATTGTATTATTTCCGGGTGATTATACCCAAATTACAAATAAAGCAGATACACTGTTATTCTTATCTCTAATATCGGGTGAAAACCCTGAATATTTAATTAAGCAACAGCTAAAATCTGTTCCTTTTTTAGAAAAAT
Source organism: Flavobacteriaceae bacterium (assembly GCA_021648445.1). Classification (GTDB taxonomy): domain Bacteria; phylum Bacteroidota; class Bacteroidia; order Flavobacteriales; family Flavobacteriaceae; genus Aureibaculum. The sequence goes on along the minus strand of JAKISU010000158.1, from coordinate 2,888 downwards.
CGTCATTGGAAATTATCTCTACCGGTTATATTTTAATAAATGGAGGTGTAGAAACTTCTGTACAAAAAGTAAGTAATACAAGACCTATTGACCAACTTAATATTGAACTTATAAGCCGTACCGCTATAGCAGGAATGTATATGGGCAAACAGCTTATTTATCTTGAAGCCGGTAGTGGAGCCACAGAGGCGGTGAGCCAAATAATTATTAAAGAAGTTTCTAAAAATATATCCATTCCTCTTATTGTAGGTGGTGGTATTAGAACAAGAAAACAATTAGATGATGCTTTTAATGCTGGAGCAGATCTAGTTGTTATTGGTACTGCTTTTGAAGAAAATAACCAATTATTTGATAGATTTTAATAGCTGATGGAGATTATTGACTTTTTTTTAGAACCTTATCGAACAGCTCCCCTTATCAATATAATTCTTGAAGTTATTGCTGCTGGTTTAGGAATTGCAAGTGTTTTATATGCCAAAAGAGAAAATGTATTGGTTTTTCCTATGGGCATCATAAGTACTACAATTTATATTTATTTACTTTCACAATGGAATTTGTATGGCGATCTAATCATCAATATCTACTATACAATCATGAGTGTTTATGGTTGGTATATGTGGAGCAAACTCATTGATTCGACAAAAAAGGAACATATTCCTATTTCTAGGACAACTATAAAAGAAAAAATGATTGCTTTTACAATTTTTATACTGGCTTCTGTATTTGTAGTTTTTATTTATAGACATTATAATGTAATGCCAAATGATTTAAATTTTAGCGAAAGTGTTCATTTTGCTTATACTAATTTAACTTCGGGTAGTTTAGAGAAATTTAGAATTGCTGTTCCGTTTTTAGATACCTTTACAACTGCGTCAGCATTTGTTGCCATGTGGTTAATGGCAATTAAAAAAATAGAGAACTGGAGTTTTTGGATACTCACTAATATTGTTTCAATACCATTATATTTTGTAAAAGGTTATGGTTTTACCGGGATTCAATACACAATTTTCTTAATTTTAGCCTTTCAAGGATATATAGCATGGAAAAAAAGCTTAGTCAAGCCAGCGGAACAAACATTATAAAAGTAGTTATATTCGGGCCAGAATCTACCGGAAAAACTACGCTTTCTAATCAGTTAGCTCGTCATTATAATACAGTTTGGGTAGCCGAGTATGCTCGAGAATATTTACAAAATAAATGGAATAATGAACGTAAAACTTGTGAAAATTCTGATTTGTTGCCCATTGCTATCGGACAAATGAAATTGGAAAATAAATTGGTAAAAAAAGCTGATAAGGTACTAATTTGTGATACTGATCTATTAGAAACCAAAGTCTATTCTGAAGAATATTATGGTGGGTTCGTTGACCCATATTTAGATAAAGCAGCAATTGAGAATTCATATGATTTATATCTGTTGACCTATATTGACACACCTTGGGAAGCGGATGATTTACGCGATAGACCCGAACAACGTAAAGAAATGTTTAATGCTTTTGAAAATGCGTTGAAAAAGTATAATCTCCCATATATTTTATTAAAAGGTAATAAACAGAAACGTTTAAAAGCTGCAACAAAAGCAATAGATGCCTTATTAGAAAATAGAGATGATCTAGATAGTTTTTCTGATAATTTAGCTGATATTGACTTACATTTTTTACATCAGAATATGGAAAGAAATTCTGATTATGGTTTGTAATTAAACTGTCTAAATGATTAATGTACACGCATCAATTCCCCTCTTGAGAGAGACTATGGGTTGTAAAAAATAAAAAAGCTAAGTAAAACATATGCAACAGGAGATTGAATAAGTTGAATAAAAAGTGAACGGTCAAAAATGGTACGCATCAATTCCCCTCTTGAGAGGGGTTAGGGGTGTGTAAAAAATGAAAAAGAGAAAAATAATTCCATATAATCCTAAGTTAAAAGAATTAGCAAGACAATTACGAAATAATTCAACCAAAGCAGAAATTATTTTATGGCTCAAACTGAAGGGGAAACAACTATATGGTTATTCACATGAACTTATATAAGTTTACAATAAACACATGAAAAAAGAGAAAAAACTAAATAATCTGGGAATTACTGTTTTGCGTTTCTCAGACAATCAAGTTTTAAAAGAAATGGATAATGCTTTACGAGCAATTGAATGGTTTATCTTTGAATTTGAAAAACACACCCCTAACCCCTCTCAAGAGGGGAATTAGTCCAATTTATCATTATAGATAATTTAACTGCCGTCGCCTTGAACACCGAAAAACTCATAAAAGAACTTAGCTTTAAAGCCATCAGAAGTAGTGGTCCCGGTGGACAACATGCCAACAAAGTATCTTCAAAAATTGAATTGTCTTTTGATATTAATGCTTCAAAAGAACTTTCTGATGATCAAAAGACCCTCTTACTTAAAAAAATAGCAAATCGATTAACAAAAGAAAATATATTGATACTATTTTGTGATGAAAGCAGGAGTCAGCATAAAAACAAAGAAATTGTTATTAATAGGTTTAAAAAATTAATAACTGTAGGTCTTATCCGCCCTAAAACAAGAAAACCTACAAAACCTTCAAAAGCCTCTATAAAAAAACGGTTAGACAATAAAAAAAGAGCTTCTATAAAGAAATCAAGTAGAAAGAAACCGGATTTAGATTAATTAATCACCCATAAATTTCTTCCCAAAAATCACTATAAAAATTTGATAATTCTAATAAGGTTTGATGATCTCCTTGTGAGGTTATGATGCCATCTTCCAACACATAAATTCTATCAGCCATATTTTTTAAGGTATGTAAACGATGAGAAATAAATAATACAGCTATATCATTTTTTAATTTAGATAGCAAATTCATGGTGAATTTTTCAGTATTTCTATCCATTGCAGAGGTTGCTTC
>JAKISU010000014.1 GCA_021648445.1 Flavobacteriaceae bacterium | reverse complement strand
TAGTTATATCTAGTTGGTAAATTTAAAGAATATAATTAATTAAAAACAAGCGACTTATGAATTGATTTAGTTATTACACAAATTATAGAATCAATCTAAACTCAAACTGAGTTTTTGATATAAAAAATTTGTCGTCAAAACTAATTAATAGAGGTTGCCTTAAGTAATAATATGAAACAAGCATGCTAAAAAGTTTAACACCCAAAGAAATGATTAATAACGAACAGCATGTGACCAATAAAAACAATAAATATAAACACATGAAAACAATCGTTAAATCAAAATTGTTAGTTCTTATGTTTTTGGGAAACTTTTTAAATTCAAGTGCTCAAGATGTTGAACGCGTTATATTATTTATGATTGATGGATTGCACTGGCAAGCACCTGAAAAAATGAATATGCCAAATTTTAATAAACTTATTAATGAAGGCACTTACATTAACAAATCATACGTGATAATGCCCCACCACCCTACTATTGGTGATTATAGTAAGTTTAATAGTTGTTCATTTCCAAATCCGATGTTGCATTCAGGGACAGTTTTTATAAAGCCTGAAAATAAAATGATTCAAGAAATGATTTCCCCAGACCGTCAAACTGCATTTGTTGTGAATACGATGGCATATCGTTCTGTTGCGAGAGGATTTACATCGCAAATTATGGATCCAACTTTAACGGATAATGATGTACTAAAGCAAGGAATTAGTTTACTTAAAAATCAAGATCCCGTTTTTATGAGAATTCATTTGCAATCACCAGGTGAATTAGGAAGATCTGTATCTGTTTGTGATCCTGCGAAACCTTACTTTAGAAATATTTATGGGCAAGGCTCTCCATATGTCAAGGCAATAGAGCATGCAGATAAATTACTAGGGAAGTTAGTTTTTTTCTTAAAAGAATCAGGTAAGTGGGAAGATACAATTTTAATTGTTTCTTCAGATCACGGACAAAGTAAAGTTGGATGGCATCCAATGTATGATGAAGAAAGTTGGGTAACTCCTATGGTTTTTGCAGGCAAAGGAATAGCAGAAAAAAGAGAGTTAGCTTATTTTGAACATACAGATCTTGCTCCAACAATTGCAAAATTATTAGGTGTAGAAAAACCAAATAAAGATGGTGGATCAGGAAATGCTGTATTAGATATATTAGAAAAAAACAATGTTACCGAGAATGCTCATCCACAGTATATTAAAATAATTAACGAACAAATTGTTGCATTTAATAGGTATAAATCATCTCTTATTTTAGCTTCTGAAAGTAACCCGTACTATGCGGTTGTTCTTGCTTCGTTAGAAAATGAGTTTCTAACTCCAGAACCCTTTTATCATCAAAACCGAATTACTGATTGGCACAAAGCAGAATCTGTTGAAAAAATGATAAAGGCTAATGAAAAAATATTGTTAAGCATGAGACAGGAATTAAATAATTAAGAGGCTTTACTTTTATGAAAAAAAATAACAAAATAGTAATTTTAGCAAGTCTATTTTTTGTACTAATTAGTTGCACTTCTAAAGTAGAACAGAAATCTGTAACCGTTCATAATAACATTGATTTAATACGAGAATCTGAGTCAGTAACAATAAGCAGGTCGCAATTGAATAAAGATTTTCAAAAGAACTTTAATAATACATTAGAAAATGGTACTATAAGAACCAGTTTTGAATTGAAATATGATCCTTGGAATATAAATGGAAAGAATATATCAGAGGTTAAAAAAGTAAGTTTAGACAAAGGAAATAACTTGTCAAAATTTGAAGTGAATTTTAATGAAGATGCAGCCGATTTTGTTGTTGGATTGCCTATTCAAAATGAAAGCGCTCAAGTTACATTCGATAAAGATTTGGGTTGGTATAGTATTTGGTCTCCACATGCAGATTCTGAATTAGGTTTGGCTATTGTAATTCCTTCAAAATACATTTTAGATCAATTTGAATATAATTCAGAAGAAAAAGATAAAAGTCATTTATTTATAAAACTTAAAACTGTGGATAAAAAATTAGTTTATTACACAGGTTTTGGGTGGAAGAAAAGCGAGCAATTTTTGTCTAGAAATGATTGAAAAAGCAATACATAAAGATCTTTCAAACTGGATTATTGAGCTAAGGCGATTTTTTCATAAGTATCCAGAATTGAGTTATGAGGAATTTAATACCCAGCAAAAAGTAATCTCAATATTAAACGAGTTGGGAATTGAAAACAAAGTTATTGCAGGAACAGGTGTTTTAGGCGTAATTGATACCGGTAAACCAGGAAAAACCATTGCTTTAAGAGCTGACATGGATGCGCTTAAAATTAATGAAGAACATACAGAACATAATAAAGAATACGTTTCAATAAATAAGGGAATTATGCATGCTTGCGGTCATGATGGGCATATGGTTATGTTATTGGGAGCAGCTAAACTTTTAAAAAATAATGAAGAGCATTTAAAAGGTAAAGTGAAATTTATTTTTCAACCTGCTGAAGAAATACCCCCTGGAGGAGCAATTAAAGTAATTAAAGAAGGTGGTTTGAAGGGTGTTGATGCGGTAGTAGGAATGCATTTATTTACGTATATTGAATCGGGAATTATATATCTGAAGGAAGGTGCTTTTATGGCCAGTCATTGCAAATATGAAGTTACGATTACTGGAAAGTCAGGACATCATTTTAGACCTGAAGAAAATATCGATCCGGTTCAAATTGCAAGTAAATTTGTATCAACTATTCAAACGGATATCAAGAGTAATTTTGCACCAACGGTTCGCTATGTTTTTGGATTTGGAACTATTCATGGTGGCGAGCAATTCAATCAAACTCCAACAGAAGTTAAAATATCTGGAAGTTACAGGGTTTTAGGAGAAGCTGAAAATTTAGCCATAATTAAAAATACAATTTGTAAAAATTTGGATGGACTTATGCTAAGTCATAAAAGAGATAATAGTGACGAATTGCCTACGTATAATTTAACTGTTTCACCTGGATATCCTTCTCTTATAAATAGTTCAAAATTCACAAAAAGCGCTTTAAATTTATTGAGTAAACAATTTTCTGGAGTAAGTAATAATACGGAGTCTGTACTGGCTTCTGAAGATTTTTCAAGGTATTTAGAAGAGGTGCCAGGTACTTTTATTTTTGTAGGAGCAGGAAACAAAGAAATGGGCTTGACGCATGAAAATCATTCAAATAAATTTGATATTGATGAAAATGTTCTGATAAAAGGTGCTGAATCCTTTTACCACTTAACAGTAGGTTTTTTGAAAAACCCTAATGAATTTATATAAATAATTAAAATAAAAAATATGCCAGTTTTAATAAATAATGAAGCTACTGAAAAAGAATTAATTCCAGGAATAAAAGCCAAAATGGTGGTTACAAAGGAGTTAATGACGCTAATTTCAGAAATAACTTTTGGAATTCAAGAGGAACCACTACCAATGCATTCACATCCGGCAGAGCAAACAACTTATATATTAGAGGGTGAGCTCATTGTTTTTATTGAAGGTGAAGAGCCTCAAAAAATAGGAAAAGGAGATATGTATTATGTAGAAGCAAATATACCACACACTGTACAATGTCTTACGGAAGTTGTACGTGTTGTTGAAAGTTTTTCACCACTTAGACCAGAATTTTTATAGAATTTTAAAATGAAAAAATTAAAACAAAAATTACAGAATGGAAAAGTTTATAAAGGAACTTTTCTAAGCCTTGGTTCGCCAGTAGCTTCGGAAATAATTAGTAAATCTGGATTTGATTTTGCTATTCTTGATTTAGAACACGGTGCAGGTAATGAAAAAGATATTTTAACTCAATTACAGGCATTTGAAAATGGTGCAGCTGCATCCATTATTAGAGTTGAAGGAAATGAGCATCAAAGAGTTCAAAAGGTACTCGATATGGGAGCAGAAGGAATTATGTTTCCAAGAATAAAAACGGTAGCTCAAGCGCAAGAGGCTGTGAAAGCACTTAGTTATGCTCCAAGTGGATTAAGAGGTGTTGCAAAAATGGTTAGAGCAACAAATTTTGGTATAAATTGGGATGACTATTATGCGAATCAAAAAAATGATATTATAGGCGTAATTCAAGTTGAGACTGAAGAGATTTTGGCAAACTTAGATGAAGTAGCTGCTATTGAAGGTGTAGATGTGTTGTTTGTTGGTCCAATGGATCTTTCTATGGCATTGGGTATTTTTGGACAATTTGATCATCCAATATTTAATGAAGCTCTTAAAGCAACTTCAGAAGCTGCTAAAAAGGCTGGGAAAACTTGTGGTGTATTACTAACAAGTCCGGAACAACTAACAAAATATTACCAATTGGGGTATCGATTCTTTACACTAGGTGCTGATATTGGTTTTATCAATGCAGGAGCTCTCAATACAGTAAAACAACTGAATGAGGTGATTAAAAATGAGTAAGATTTAAAGGTTGCTAATCTTCCATTTCAAGATTTGAATATCTTCTTTACTTTTCGCATCTCTATTTGTTTGTTGACCATACTGTTTTTCCGTTTTAAGGGAAAACTTATTTATGACTTACAAATAGAATCGATTTTTAGTGGTTCATTTTCATCCGGAATTAGTGGTTCTATTTGTCCGGAATTTGCAATTTGTGACCCCGACAGGATTACTCATACCTCATGATCCTAACAAAGCTCTGCTTTTGAAAATCAAAAACCTATAAAATCAAAAAAACAAGCTTTATGTTTTTGCTTGCTTTTTGATTTATTCGTGACCTCGATAGGATTATATTTCCTTATGATATCAATATTGCAAATACAAAACTTATAAAGCTATCGCTTTACAGTTTTATTATTTTTTCATAATTTTGAAGTTTCACTTCAATCATTTCAAAATAATAAAACCTGTAATTTTCAATTACAGGTTTTATGCTTGTAGTGACCTCGACAGGATTCAAACCTGTAACCTCTTGAGCCGTAATCAAGTGCGCTATTCAGTTGCGCCACGAGGCCTTGTAATTTTGGGTTGCAAATATATTTCTTTTAACTATAATAGAAAAGTTTTTAAAGAATTTATTCAATCAAGAGATCTTTTAGTAATAAAGTACCTCCAACCTATTAAAGCCAATTGAAATTTTGAAGCTTTGCTCATGTCTAATTTTCTTTTAGATAAGCTTGGGAGTAAAATTTTATTAGTTTTAGCCAAGAATTTAAATAAAGACTTTTTCATACAGCAAAACTAAATAAAAAACTCTTGAATCCCGATAATTATTGGGAGCAAGAGTTGTTTAATTTTAAAGAATTAATAGTTTAGAACAAATTAATAATTGTTTGAATAATAATAAAGATTAAAAGTATCATAATTAATTAGGATTTATAGGTTAATAATTAGGTTGTTTGAATTAATTCTTATTCAGTATATGCAGTTTTTTGAAACTAGAATTAAAAAAAGTAAACAATTAATGCATTTGAATGCTAAATTGTAATAATATTTAATTTTTATCACTTGAGGTGTAAGCTATAGGCTTTCAATAAGGTTATTAATTGTAACTATTTATGCTATTTATAGTTTCATTTTATAATATTTGAAGAACTATTTTTGTTGATTTTGCTTAAAAATGAATAGAAATGATCTTTTTTTGACTATTTTTTGAAGGTTTCATCTTTATTAGTGTAAAAAATACTCAATTCTAAACCGTAGAAAAAAAGTTTAAAATTTGAAAGTTTAGTAAATTTTATTATTCTTTTCAGTGATAATTATTTACTGTTTTATTTTTTCGCCTATAGGTTGGTTTGTTAAAAAAATCAAATAGTATATTTGCCCTTTAAAAATATATATGAGTGTATTTTATATTATTGTAGGCTTTATCTTATTGGTAATTGGTGGAGAGTTTTTAGTGAGATCTTCAGTCGGTCTATCTTTTAAATTGAATTTATCGAAGTTGATTATAGGAATGACTGTAGTGTCTTTTGCTACTTCAGCTCCTGAGCTTTTGGTGAGTTTGCAGGCAGCATTAGATGGGTCACCAGACCTGGCTCTTGGTAATGTTATTGGTTCAAATATTGCAAATATTGCCTTAGTGTTAGGTATTACCGCAATTATTTCTCCATTGATGGTCGATAAAAATTTCTATAAGATGAATTGGCCGGTAATGATGGTGTTCTCTCTGGTCTTATATTACTTTTTAAGAAATGATTATGTGTTGAACAGAATAGAAGGAGCTATATTATTTGTTGCTCTTATACTATTTGTATATGTAATGATTGCCAAAGCTAAAAAAGACAAAATCGTTGAAGTTGAAGATATTGATGATGCTTTAATGGAAACCTCTTACGTCAAGATATTTATATGGCTTTCAATAGGTGCTGCAGCTTTGTGTTTTGGTTCTGATTTTTTAGTGAGTGGTTCTAAAGAAATTGCTACTAAATTAGGAGTTAGTGAGCGTGTTATTGGTTTAAGTGTTGTGGCAATTGGTACTAGTGTGCCTGAATTGGCAGCTTCAGTTATAGCCGCATTAAAAGGAGAAAAAGCAATTTCATTAGGTAATTTAATCGGATCAAATATTTTTAATATTGCTTCTGTCTTGGGGTTAACCGCTATGATAAAACCAATTCAAGTATTAGATAAAAGTATTTTGACAAAAGATATTTTTTGGATGCTAGGTATTGCTGCGGTTTTAATACCATTGGTGTTTATACCTAAAAAGTATAAAATTTCTCGTTTAAAAGGATTAGTATTACTTATAGGATATATTATTTTTATTTATCTATCATTTAAATCTTCTTAAGTTTATACCAAATGAATTTCAAAATGATTGTTTAAAAATTTGAATTATTTTTTATTTATATGAACTATAAAATTTAAGCATAGCCTAGGTTACGGTTTAATTTTATTGTGAAGTAGAAAGGAAAAAGAAACGAATTTTAACGAGCATTTTGATGTTTATTTGGTATTAGACATAAAAAAAGCTTCAAAATTTAATTTCGAAGCTTTTTAAAAATATTAATATTATAAACCAAATTATTTAAATTTTAGCAGAATTTACAGTTTTAATAATCCTTCCGGCAATTTTATAAGGATCACTATTAGATGCCGGACGACGATCTTCTAACCAACCTTTCCATCCTTTTTCAACAGTAATAATAGGGATTCTTATAGAAGCGCCTCTGTCTGAAATTCCATAGCTAAAGTCAGAAACATGGGCAGTTTCATGTAACCCGGTAAGTCTCTCATTATTAAAAGCTCCATAAACAGCAATATGTTCTTTGGTAACAGGTCTAAAAGCTTCACATATTTTTTCATAAGTTTCTTTAGAGCCGCAAGTTCTTAATGTTGTATTAGAAAAATTTGCATGCATACCAGAACCATTCCAGTCTCCTTTAATTGGTTTAGGGTGAAGCTCTATATAATAACCATATTTTTCAGTTAATCTATTCAATAAGTATCTAGCTATCCAAATTTCATCACCGGCAGTTTTGGCGCTTTTAGCAAAACATTGGAATTCCCATTGACCGGGTGCAACTTCCTGATTGATACCTTCAAAGTTAAGTCCGGCATCAATACAAAGATCAGCATGTTCTTCAACAAAATCTCTACCCCAGGTATATCTACCACCAACAGAGCAGTAATATTTTCCTTGTGGTCCGGGGAATCCTCCTCTTGGGAAACCTAAAGGCAAGCCTGTTTTATTATCCATTAAGAAATACTCTTGTTCAAAACCAAACCAAAAATCATCATCATCATCATCAATGGTTGCTCTTGCATTTGATTCATGAGGAGTTCCATCAGCATTTAATACTTCACTCATTACTAAATATGCATTACGCCTTGCAGGATCCGGATAAATAGCAACAGGTTTTAATAGACAGTCTGACGAATCCCCTTCGGCCTGTTCAGTTGAAGAGCCGTCAAAAGACCATATATCACAATCTTCTAGTTTACCGCTAAAATCATTTTCAATTTTGGTTTTACTTCTTAACTCTTGAGTTGGTTGATGACCATCTAACCATATATACTCTAATTTAGTTTTACTCATAAAATAGGTTTTTAATAAAAATAAGCACAAAAATAGTTTTTTTGAATAAACTATCAATAATTTAGGGGTATAAATATCTAAATTGTTAATAATTTTATGAACACCCTAAAAAATACATGGTAAAAATACCAAAATGAATAAAATGTTTAGTTAATTTTGCGATTTAATCTAAAAAACAATTTAACCTATTTTACATAATTATGTCAAAAATCAGATTTAATGCATTAAAAGAGACACTAAACAGAAAACCTGTAAAAGTTAAGGAGAATAAAAAACGATCTTCTCTGTTTTGTAAAAACGTATTTAATAAAGATACAATGCGTCAATACCTAACTAAAGACGCTTACAAAGGTGTAATGAGTGCTATTGATCACAGTACTAAGATTGACAGAAAAATTGCAGGTCAAGTTTCATCAGCAATGAAAGATTGGGCTTTATCAAAAGGAGCAACACATTATACCCATTGGTTTCAGCCATTAACCGGAGGAACTGCAGAAAAACATGATGCTTTTTTTGAAACTATTGGAGATGGAAATGCAATTGAAAGTTTTGGTGGTAGTGAATTAGTACAACAAGAACCAGATGCTTCAAGTTTCCCTAACGGAGGTATAAGAAATACATTTGAAGCCAGAGGGTATACAGCTTGGGATCCAACTTCACCGGCATTTATTTATGGTTCAACATTGTGTATACCTACCATATTTGTAGCTTATACCGGAGAGGCATTAGATAATAAAACACCATTATTGAGGGCACTTCATGCAGTAGATAATGCGGCAACAGCTGTGTGTAAATATTTTGATAAAAATGTTAAAAAAGTAACTGCATCTTTAGGTTGGGAACAAGAATATTTTTTAATTGATGCAGCATTTGCAGCTTCAAGACCAGACATCACTTTAACAGGAAGAACGTTGTTAGGACACTCTTCAGCTAAAGGACAACAATTAGATGATCATTATTTTGGCTCCATTCCGAAAAGAGCCTTAGATTTTATGAGAGATCTTGAGCAAGAATGTATGTTATTAGGCATTCCTGTGAAAACACGCCATAATGAAGTAGCACCAAATCAATTCGAATTGGCACCCATATACGAAGAATCTAATTTAGCGGTAGATCATAATTCATTATTGATGGATGTTATGAGTAAAGTAGCTTCTCATCACCACTTTAAAGTATTATTACATGAAAAGCCCTTTGCCGGAATTAATGGGTCGGGAAAACATAATAACTGGTCATTAGCAACTAATACCGGAATTAATTTATTAGGTCCCGGAAGTAACCCAATGGGTAATCTTCAATTTTTAACATTCTTTATTAATACAATAAAAGCGGTTAATGATAATGAAGAATTATTAAGAGCATCGATAGCTTCAGCGAGTAATGATCATCGTTTAGGTGCCAATGAAGCACCACCGGCAATAATTTCAGTATTTATTGGAGCTCAACTAACGAAAGTGCTTAAAAATTTGGAAAGTGTAACCAAAGGAAAACTTTCACCCGAAGAAAAAACAGATTTAAAATTAAATGTTGTTGGTAAAATCCCTGATGTACTTTTAGACAATACTGATAGAAACAGAACATCGCCATTTGCATTTACTGGGAATAAATTTGAATTTAGAGCTGTAGGGTCAACCGCAAATTGCGCAAAACCAATGACTGTTTTAAATACTATTGTAGCAAAACAATTAAAAGAGTTTAAAGTTGAAGTTGATAAATTAATCGATAAAAAGAATTTAAAGAAAGATGAAGCTGTTTTTAATGTATTAAGAGAATATATCAAAGCCTCAAAAAAGATATTGTTTGAAGGTAATGGTTATAGTGACGAATGGGAAAAAGAAGCTAAAAAAAGAGGCTTAAGCAACAATAAAACAACCCCGGAAGCTTTAAAAGCTCAAATTTCTAAAAAAACAATTGACTTGTATGATCAAATGAATGTTATGAGTAAAATAGAGGTTGAAGCACGTCACGAAATTGAATTAGAAGAATATACCATGCGCATTCAAATTGAAGGGAGAGTATTGGGTGATATTGCAAGAAATCATGTGGTACCTACAGCAATACAATATCAAAACACCTTGATTGAAAATGTAAAAGGATTAAAAGAAATTTTTGGTACTAATTTTAAGAAAATAGCTGCAGATCAAATCGATTTAATTGAAAAAATTTCTGGACATATTGCAGGTATTAGATCTAAAGTTAAATTGATGATTGATGAACGAAAAAAAGCAAATAAATTAGAAGGACAAAAGGCTGCTGATGCTTATTGTAATAAAGTGAAACCATATTTTGATGAAATACGTTATCACTGCGATAAACTGGAAATAATGGTTGATGATGAACTTTGGCCATTGACAAAGTATCGAGAATTGTTGTTTACAAGATAGAAATTTGCCTCTTAAAAAGATGTAATTGATGCAGATTATAAGAACTAATTCTGAAAATCAAGTTTTTATAGAACTTGTAAAACTCCTTGATGCTGATTTAGCCAAAAGGGACGGAGACGACCATTTATTTTATAATCAATTCAATAAAATTGAACATATTAAATATGCAATAGTTGCTTGTATTGATGGTGAACCTGTTGGATGTGGTGCTCTTAAAGAGTTTGAACCTCATATAATGGAAATTAAGAGAATGTATGTCTCTTTCGAAAATAGAGGAAAAGGAATAGCAACTAAAATAGTGTCTGAATTAGAAAATTGGGCAACCGAACTATCTTATGAAAAATGCATTTTAGAAACAGGAAAAAGACAACCAGAGGCAATTGCATTATATAAAAAGAACGGATATCAATTGATTCCTAATTATGGACAATATGTTACTATTGAAAATAGTGTGTGTTATGAAAAAAAATTAAGGTAAAGCTAATAATTTGTAAGAAAGACATATCTAATAGAGTATTTTCCATATTCATTATAATACATAACGAATAATTCACTCGTTTATAAGTAATCTGATTTTCTCATAATTAGTTGAATTTATACTAAGTAAATTCAGGTGTTATTACTACACTGCTTAAATTGTTTAAAATTTTAGTAGATTTACTAAAATTTAAATACACCATGAATAAACTAATTCTTCTACTCTTATTGACTACATCTGTAGGGTTACAGGCTCAAAATCAAAAAATCGACAAATATATTAATGCTATCGAATCTAAAGTAATTGATTGGCGAAGAGGTTTTCACGAAAACCCTGAGTTATCCAACAGAGAGTTTAAAACCGCCGAAAAAATAGCAAAACATTTAAAGAGTTTAGGGTTGGAAGTGCAGACGGGTGTCGCTCATACCGGTGTGGTTGGTATTCTAAAAGGAGATAAGCCGGGCCCAGTTGTAGCATTGCGTGCAGACATTGATGCCTTACCGGTTACTGAAAGAACACCTGTGCCTTTTGCTTCAAAAGTTAAAAGTGAATATAATGGTATTGAAACCGGGGTAATGCACGCCTGCGGTCATGATACACATATTGCTATTTTGATGGGTACGGCAGAAGTATTATCAAAAATTAAAAAAGATATAAAAGGAACAGTAAAATTTATTTTTCAACCAGCAGAAGAAGGCACACCTCCAGGTGAAAATGGCGGAGCTAAAATGATGGTTGAAGAAGGTGTTCTGAAAAACCCTGATGTCGATGCTATTTTCGGATTGCATATTAGTGCCGGAATGAATGTAAATCACATCAGCTATAAACCTGCCGGAATTATGGCTGCATCACAACGTTTTGTAGTTAAGGTAAAAGGAAAACAAACACATGGTTCTAGACCTTGGGGAGGTATCGATCCAATAGTCATTTCAGCTCAAATAATAAATGGGCTTCAAACCATTATAAGTAGAGATACCGAATTGACAAAGGAAGCAGCTGTGATTACAGTAGGATTAATTAGAGGAGGTGTACGAAGTAATATCATTCCTGAAGAGGTTGAAATGATAGGCACTATTAGGACTCTAGATTATGATATGCAGAAAAAATTAAATGACGAAATGAAACGACGTGTACCGGCAATTGCAAAAGCATTTGGAGGTGATGCTACTATAGAGATTGATAGTGGATATCCTATTACATATAACGATGTAGATTTAACTGCTCAAATGTTACCTTCATTGCAAAAAGCAGCAGGAAAAGAGAATGTACATTTAATTAACGCAATTACAGGAGCCGAAGATTTTTCTTATTTTCAAAAAGAAGTACCCGGATTATATTTTTTCTTGGGCGGGAAACCAGTTGATGTAAAACCTGAAGATGCAGCTTCACATCATACACCTGATTTTTTTATTGATGAAAGCGGTTTGAAATTGGGGGTACAAACTTTCGTGAATTTGACATTAGATTATATGGACAGTCATGCTAAATAAAAAAAATAAATGTAACTCTTGTTGCATTAGATCAATTAATAATTTTTTTCTTTGCACAGAATTTAAAATATAAAGAATGGGATTATTTAATTTTTTTGGTGGTACTGATAAGGATACAGATAAAATAACTGAATATTTACAAAAAGGAGCTGTTGTATTAGATGTAAGAACATCGGCAGAATGGGCAGAAGGACACGTAAAAGGTTCAGAATTGATAACATTGAATGAAATTCAACAAAATATTGACAAAATAAAATCTTGGAATAAACCTCTTGTAGTAGTTTGTAGAAGTGGAGGTAGAGTTAGTTCTATATTACCGTTTTTAAAAAATGAAGGGATAGATGCTATTAATGGCGGAGCATGGCAAAATGCAGATCAATATGTCTGAATTAAAACCGGATAACATTAATTCAAATGCTGATAAGTTTAGTTGGAGAAAATTAACAAAGTTATTCCTCCTTCCTAATTATTATCGGAATTGTTATTTCATCGTATTTTTATTTTTTGAATAAAAAAGAACGTGAACCTGTTTGGAATGCTTCTCCAAAAATCTTGGTATTCGATAAGAATTTTACTAAAAACACGATAATAGTCCTAAATAATGATTCAACTCAAATTAAAGATAATATTTACGCTCAAGAGTTGACTATCTGGAATGCTGGAGATTTACCTATTGATATAAATAAAGATATTAG
Source organism: Flavobacteriaceae bacterium (assembly GCA_021648445.1). GTDB lineage: Bacteria > Bacteroidota > Bacteroidia > Flavobacteriales > Flavobacteriaceae > Aureibaculum. The sequence goes on along the minus strand of JAKISU010000014.1, from coordinate 22,112 downwards.
AGTGCCAATTAGATTAGTATTTAGTGATAGTGTTAAGTTAATTGAATACGAAATTCTAAATGAAAAGGGGCCAAATAAAAACAACTTTTCTTTGAATATGAGAGGAGATAGTTTGGAGCTTTCTTGGAAATATTTTGATCCTAAATATGGCTTAAAAATAAGGCATATTTATTCATCGAAAAACAAGGGCTTTCCAATAATTGAAGGATCAGTATTGGGAAATGATCTAAAGAGGGTACAAATTAATAAAAGTTATTGGGGCAAATTGGGAGGTCTTCTAGCATTCTTTTTTTTTGGAGCACTTACCCTTTATGCGGTTATGAATCTTGTAAAAGATGTTCTGCGAGATAAAAAAGTAGAAGATATATTTTTGTTATTGTTTTGGTTTTCTTTTTTTATACTTCTTGTTTATTTATTATTTCAAATTACTCTTGATTTTATAAATCATTATGAATCTCCGTTTTAAGAGTTTTTAAAATTCCATAAATGGAAATGCTTTTTGAAGTGTTTCCATTTTTTGTTGCAATGAAATCAAAAATTGTCGATGTTGTTCTGATTCTGGGTTAAAAGGTCTATGTGCTAACCCTTTTTGGATACCATCTACTTCTTCCATAACCTGAATAGTATTATCAGACATCCATGTTTCTCTAAATTTTTCCCAAATATAATTGATGGCAGTTTGATTAGGGTGTATCATGTCTTCATCATAAAAACGATAATCGCGTAATTCGTCCATCATAATTTCATAAGAAGGAAAGTAGGACACATTGTGTCCATTAGTTATTTGATGAATTGCCGAAATTAGGTGCGATTTGCTTTGTTGATTTTCAATGAACCCATCTTTTAAATGACGAACCGGTGAAATAGTAAATAATATGGATGTATTATTATTTATACTTCGTATCAATACAATTATTGCTTTTAAGCTTTCTACAATTTCATCAACAGTCAATAACTCTTTTAAAAACTTTTTTTGTGGAACCTTATGGCAATTGGCGACAATAGTGTCGGTTTCAATAAAACGATAAACCCACGCTGTACCTAAGGTAATAATTATATGGGTTGATCTGTGTATTTGTTGATGTGTTAATTTGTTTGCATCGTCTAAATTTTGTAATAAAATACGCTTTGAAGGATTATTTAATTTAGAATGTGCCTCAAAACAATGCCATTGTTCATTATGAAAAAAGACACTTTCTTCGGTATATTCTTTTTCATTTATAGCATTTAAAATTAAGTTTTCAATGGCTCTAGGATGGAACAGTATTCCAAATGGATTAACAGTATTTTGAAATTTAAAATAGAGAAGTTTGTCTCCGATGTTTTCTGTAAAACAAGAACCCAACATCAAAATTTTAGAATCATAATCTATTTGATTATGTTGTTGTTTTTTGAATGGTATTTTTGTTCTAAACTGCATTTTATCTAGTTAAAGTCCTTCCCTTTGGGAAGGATTTAGGATGGGATATAATTTTTCGCTTTCTCTAACGCTTTTTTTATCCCACCGGGATTTCTACCTCCGGCTGTAGCATAAAAAGGTTGTCCACCACCACCACCGTGAATCAATTTCCCTAATTCTCTAACAATTTTACCTGCATTAAGACTGTCACTGGTACTGTTCTTAGAAATATAAACTGTTAACATGGCCTTATCCTCAATATTAGAACCAACAATAAAATATAAATTATCAATCTCGTTACCCAATTGAAAAGCCAGGTCTTTAATTGTATTCTGGTCTAAATTTATTTCAGCAGCTAAAAAATGAATTCCGTTAATTTCTTCAACTTTATTTTTCAATTCATCTTTAAGATTACCTGCTTTGTCTTTTTGTAAACCTTCAATTTGTTTTTTAAGTTTTAAGTTTTCTTCTTGTAAAGCCTTCACAGAATCAATAGGGTTTAAAGTGCTTTTAAACAAACCTTTAATTTCATTATAGGCGCTGTTATTTTTAAAGTAGTATTCTTTTGCGGCATCAGAAGTGATGGCTTCTACACGTCTGATCCCGGATGCAATTGCACTTTCTGAAGTTATTTTAAAATGCCAAAGCACATCGGTATTTTGTACATGAATGCCTCCACAAAGTTCAATAGATTTACCAAAGCGAATGGTGCGTACTGTATCACCATATTTTTCTCCAAATAAAGCCATTGCACCTTCTTCTTTGGCAGTTTTTATTGTAGTATTTCTGTTTTCTTGCAATGGAAGTTTGTTGTCGATTCGCGCATTAACAAAATCTTCTACCTCTTGTAATTCTTGTGGGGTTAATTTTGAAAAATGCGAAAAGTCAAATCGTAAATAGTTTGAATGTACAGCAGAACCTTTCTGCTCAACATGCGTTCCTAAAATTTCACGTAAAGCTTGGTGCAATAAATGCGTAGCAGTATGGTTACAAGCCGTTCTTAACTGTTGTTTTTTATCTACAACAGCTTTGAAAGTATCAGTAGGGTTTTTTGGCAGATCTTTAGTGAAATGCATAATTAGATTATTTTCCTTCTTTGTATTGAGGATATAAATCACATTTCCGTTAGGCACTTCTAAGTATCCTTTATCGCCAACTTGTCCGCCACCTTCAGGATAAAAAGGGGTAAGATTAAATACCAGTTGAAACAATTCACCGTCTTTTTTAGATGTAATTTTTCGGTATCTGGTAATTTTTACATCTGCTTCAAGCGAATCGTATCCAATAAACTCTTCATCAACATTATCTTGTAAAACAATCCAATCGTCGGTATCAACAGTAGCAGCTGCACGAGATCTGTTTTTTTGTGCTTCCATCGCTTTGTCAAAAGAAACTTCATCAAGTGTTAATCCTTTTTCTCTTAAAATCAGTGCCGTTAGATCTTTAGGAAAACCAAAAGTGTCATACAATTCAAAAACCTTATCTCCTGAAATCGTTTTTCCTTTCGCTTTTTCAATAATTCTATCTAATAAGACAAGCCCTTGATCTAAGGTCCTTAAAAAAGAACTCTCCTCTTCCTTAATCACATTATAAATGAGTTGTTTTTGTGAATTGAGTTCAGGAAACGTACTACCCATTTGTTTGCTTAACACATTCACTAACTTATAAATAAAAGGTTCTTTTTGATTTAAAAAGGTAAATCCATAACGAATGGCTCTTCGCAAAATACGTCTGATCACATAACCGGCACCATTATTTGAAGGTAGCTGTCCGTCCGCTATAGCGAAAGCAACAGCACGTATATGATCAGCAATGACCCTAATAGCAATATCTGTTTTTTCTCCCGAAGCATCGGGATTACCATATTCAGTTTGAGTAATGGTTTCAACTTCTCTAATTAAAGGTGTAAAAACATCAGTATCATAATTAGATTTTACATTTTGTATCGCCATACATAAACGCTCAAAACCCATACCGGTATCAACATGTTTGGCAGGTAAATCTTCTAAGGAACCATCCGATTTTCGATTGTATTGTATAAAAACCAAATTCCAAATTTCAACTACATGAGGATGGTCTTTATTGACTAAATCTTTACCGGGAATTTTTGCTTTTTCTTCATCAGAGCGAATGTCTACATGAATTTCAGAACAAGGTCCACAAGGTCCTTGAGCACCCATTTCCCAAAAATTATCTTTTTTATTGCCATTGATAATTCTGTCTTCACTAATATGTGTTTTCCAAAAATCATAAGCTTCTTGGTCGAAGGCTAAGTTTTCATCTTTTGCACCTTCAAAAACAGTAACGTACAAGTTATTTTTATTGATTTTGTACACTTTGGTAAGTAATTCCCAAGCCCAAGCAATAGCATCTTTTTTAAAATAATCGCCAAAACTCCAGTTGCCTAACATTTCAAACATGGTATGATGATAGGTGTCTATACCTACTTCCTCTAAATCATTATGTTTACCAGATACTCTTAAACATTTTTGTGTGTCAGCAATACGCTTAACATCCGCTTTTTTTTGCCCTAAAAAGTATTCTTTAAAAGGTACCATTCCGGCATTGTTAAACATTAATGTTGGGTCATTTTTAATAACTATAGGAGCCGAAGGCACTATTTTGTGTTGCTTATTTTTAAAAAAATCTAAAAATTGTTTTCTAATTTCTTGCGACATCATAGAATGTTAATTAAAACCTAAAAGGATTGTGTACTTTTATAGTTGCGAAACATTTTGTAAATTTGTTTACTGCTCTAAAAATAATAAAGCAATTTTTGCTTGTTTAAAGCTACAAAAATAGTACATTTTATATTATGGCGAAGGTAAAATATTATTACGATTCTGATACTGTATCATACAGGAAAGTTGAACTTCGTAAACGTGATAAATTTAAAAGAACACTTGGGTTTTTATTAAGTGCAGCGTTATTGGGTTTATTGTTTGTTTTTATATCATTCCAATTTATTGATTCGCCAAAAGAAAAAGCTCAAAAAAGAGAACTCGATAACTTAAAGTTGCGCTATGGTTTATTAGATAAAAAAATGATTCAGGTTGAAGGGGTTTTAGATGGTATTCAACATAGAGATAATGAAATTTACAGACTGTATTTTGAGGTAAATCCAATACCTGAAGAACAGAGAAAGGCTGGTTTTGGTGGTGTTAATCGATATAAGTCATTAGAAGGTTTTGAAAATTCAGAGATGATTATTGATGTTACTAAAAATATGGATATCTTATCAAAACAATTATATATACAATCGAAATCATTAGATGAAATTATCAGTTTAGCAGAAGATAAAGAAAAATTACTAGCTTCAATTCCTGCAATTCAACCTATTAGAAAAGAAAATTTAACACGTATGGCATCTGGTTATGGTTGGCGTTCTGATCCTTTTACCAAAGCTAGAAAACAACATAAAGGAATGGATTTTACAGCTCCTACCGGCACACCTATTTATGCAACAGGTAATGGTAAAGCTCTGAGGGTAGATAATAAAGCAACAGGTTTTGGTAAACATATTGAAATTAATCATGGTTATGGATATAAAACCATTTATGCACATTTAAGTAAATACAATATAAAAGCAGGTCAAAAAGTAAAGCGTGGTGATCTGATTGGTTTTGTTGGTAATACCGGACGTTCAGTTGGACCTCATTTGCATTATGAAGTACACAAAAATGGGAAACCCATAAATCCTATAAATTTCTATTATGGGAATTTAACCCCCGAAGAGTTTAAAGCAATGTTGAAATTAGCTTCGCAAGAAGGACAATCGTTTGATTAATGCACGTAAATTTACCAGATAAAAGATATTATAAAATAGGCGAAGTTGCTAAAGCATTTAATGTAAACGCTTCATTAATTCGTTTTTGGGATAAAGAGTTTGATGCAATCAAGCCTAAAAAAAATGCTAAGGGAAATAGACTTTTTACACAAGAAGATGTCAAAAATTTACAGATGGTATATCATCTTGTTAAAGAAAAAGGATTTACCTTAGAAGGTGCCAGAAAGAAATTAAGATCTAAACCTGTTGAAATGAAGGATAATCATGCAATTATTTCTCGTTTAGAAGCTATAAAAGCAACATTAATAGAATTTAAAAATCAATTATAACCAAAACTTATATCATGAAAAAAGGAGTTATCGCAGGCATAGGCTGTTTAGGCTTATCATTAATTGGAATTGTTATTCTCGCATTTATAATTGGAGGGATGACATATAGATTTAATAATACTGCTGTTAACTATGAAGAGGACGCTAAAACAACTTGGTCAAACGTAGAAAGTTCTTATCAACGTAGAAATGATCTTATCGGAAATTTGGTAAAAACAGTTCAAGGAGCAGCTGATTTTGAAAAAGAAACGCTAGAAGGCGTAATAAAAGCTAGAGCAGAAGCAACTAAAACTACAATTAATGCGAGTGATCTAACACCGGAGAATATGGCGAAATTTCAACAGGCACAAAGCGGACTAACAGGAGCCCTAAGTAAATTAATGGTGGTGGTTGAACGCTATCCTGAATTAAAAGCCAATCAAAACTTTTTAGAATTACAAAGTCAGTTAGAAGGTACTGAAAATAGAATTAATGTTGCTAGAGATAGATTTAACGAAGCCGTTAATATATTTAATAAGCACATTAAAATATTTCCCAATAAGTTATTTGCTGGATTTCTAGGCTTTGAAGAGATGTCTCGATATCAAGCTAACCCTGGTTCAGAGAAAGCACCGGATGTTGATTTTGATTTCAGCAAGAAAGAAAAATAAGCTAGAAGTTTGAAGACAAAAGTTGAAAGAATAAATACCTTCTAGCACCTGTCTTCGGTCTTCAGATCTAGTATTTTTTACTAAGAAAAGTTAAGTTTATACTGCAACAAAAATGTTAACCTAGTACAAGAAACACATGTCAAAAGTAGAAGACTTTTTAACTTCAACTCAAGAACAAGAAATTATTGAGGCAATTCGTTTGGCTGAAAAAGATACTTCAGGTGAAATAAGAGTCCATTTAGAAAAAAGTACTGAAAAAGATACTTTAGAAAGAGCCAAAGAAGTTTTTTATTTTCTAAAAATGGATGAAACTAAACAACAAAACGGAGTCTTGTTTTATGTTGCAGTTGATGATAAAAAGTTTTCTGTTATAGGTGATAAAGGGATCGACGAAGTTGTTCCTGATACATTTTGGAATAGTATTAAAGATACTGTTTTAGATAAATTTAAAAATAATAATTATACCGAAGGATTAAAATTAGGTATTACTGAAACAGGCACCAAATTAAAGCAATATTTTCCATATCAATCTGATGATGAAAATGAGTTGCCAGATACTATTTCTTTAAGTTAAAAGGCTTCATTATTAAGTAAGTATTTTCTATTTTTGAGCTCCAAATTACAATAAATGTCAAGATTTTATAAACTCTCTGTAAAAGAGATACAACAAGAAACTGAAAATGCAGTTTCTATCCTTTTTGAGATTCCGGAAAACTTACAACAAAAATTTAGTTTTATACCTGGACAATATATCACTATTAAAAAAGAACTGAATGGTGAAGAAATAAGACGTGCTTATTCAATATGTTCCTCTAAAAAAAGTAATACTATTAGAATAGGAGTTAAGGCAGTTGATAAAGGTACATTCTCAATATATGCTACTACTGATCTAAAGGAAGGCGATGTTTTAGAAGTATCTCCACCTGAAGGTAGATTTTTACTGAATCCTGATAATGATGATCAAAATTATTTGGCTTTTGTAGCTGGTAGTGGTATAACTCCGGTTTTATCAATGATAAAATCGGTACTAGAAGCTGACACAAACAGTAAGTTTGTATTGGTTTATGGAAATAAGTCACCAAATGAATCAATGTTCAAATCAGAAATCGACCAGCTTAAAGCAAGTTATCCTGAGCGACTATTTGTGTATTATATTTTTAGTGTAATCTATAATGAAAATACACTTTTTGGAAGAATAGATGCATCGACAGTCAATTATATCATTAAAAATAAGCATAAAGGAACAGATTTTGATGAATTCTTTTTATGCGGACCGGAAAATATGATTGATACCGTTAAAAAGGATCTATTAGACAAGGGAATAGCAAGTGAAAATATCCATTTTGAATTGTTTTCAACTAAAGTAGAAGAAATGGATGATTCTGATGTTTCGGAAGGAAAATTAGACGGAGAAACCATTATTACCATAGTATTAGATGATGAGGAAGAAACATTTTCTATGAAAAAAGAGAAGTCTATATTAGAAGTAGCATTAAAAAAAGGTTTAGATGCTCCGTACTCTTGCCAAGGTGGAATTTGTAGTAGTTGCTTAGCACAGGTAACTGAAGGGAAGGTAGTTATGGATAACAACTCCATTTTATCTGATGAAGAGGTCGAAGAAGGATTGATTTTAACCTGTCAGGCACATCCTACAACTGATAAAATCACTATTGATTATGACGCAGTTTAGCCTAATTTATAAATTATGAGTGATATATTAAATGCTATTCCTATTGGCATCGGACTTGCATTTATGATAGGTCCGGTTTTTTTTGTATTGCTTGAAACAAGTGCAATCAAAGGTTTTAGGGCTGCATTGATTTTTGATCTAGGGGTGGTTTTAGCAGATATTGTTTTTGTGTATTTTGCTTATTATGGAAGTAGAACATTATTAGAAAAAATAAAAGATGACCCGCGACTTTTTGTACTCGGAGGTCTTGTTTTATTTATTTATGGATTGATTACTATACTAAAAAGGCGTAAACCCATTGATAGAGAAGGCGAAATTAGAATAGTTGAAAAGAATAATTATCTAAGTTTATTTATTAAAGGGTTCTTTTTAAATTTTATCAATGTAGGCGTTTTAGCATTTTGGTTAGGAATGGTTGTTGTTATTGGTCCGCGTTTAGAAATGAACGAACCACGAATTTTTAATTATTTCACTGCTGTTATTTTAGCATATTTTGTTACAGATTTGATAAAGATTGTATTGGCAAAACAGTTAAAAAATAAATTAACTCCGGTTGTTATTTATAAAATAAAATTAGGAATGGGAATTGCATTGATGGTTTTTGGATTGGTTTTAGGTTCAAAAGGTTTTCTTTCTGAAGAAACCATGCATAAAATTGACAATGTAATTGAGAAAAAGGTTACCAAGCCGTAAATTTAGTAAGTAGTCTACAATTTGCAGTTTTTGGATGTTAGTCTAATATCAATTTAATTATAAAAGTTTTTATAAATAAATTGAATAATTTCAGTAAAAAAGAAACCATTTATATGACAAGTTTTATGGTTAAATTGGTATAATTCTGATTTTTTGAAACTGTTCGGGTTTTGAACAATGAACACTAATCAAACACCAGTACTTCCAAAACCGCCTTTACCACGTTTGGTTTCTTCGAGTATTTCTACTTCTTCCCAAACTGCCTGAGTATATTGAGCAATAACCAATTGTGCTATTCTTTCACCATCATTAACGGTAAAATTTTCATTTGAAAGATTTACCAATATCACGCCAATTTCTCCGCGGTAATCTGCATCAATAGTCCCGGGCGCATTTAATACTGTAATTCCTTTTTTGGCTGCTAATCCGCTTCTTGGTCTCACCTGTGCTTCATATCCGTTAGGTAAAGCAATAAATAGGCCGGTTTTAATAATGGCACGTTCTAAGGGTTTAAGTATAATGGCTTCATTTATATTGGCTCGTAGATCCATTCCGGCTGAAGCCAAAGTTTCATAAGACGGTAATTGATGTTTAGAGGTATTGATAATTTTTACGATCATTTACTGAATATTGTTTTAAGTTCGTTTTTTTCGTTGATAGCAATAAATGCAAGAAAACTTATAATAAATATTGTAGAAATGATATAGTTTTCTTTAAAATGATAATAGGATAGATATGATAATCCTACAGAAATTAGAATATATAAAAATACCTTGTTGATATTATAAGGGACTTTATAATACTTCTTTCCATAAAAATAGGAAATTAATGTCATTCCACTATAAGCAATTAGTGTAGCCCATGCGGAAGCCATATATCCAATTTTTGGGATAAAAATAATATTAAATGTTATGGTCAATGCCGCTCCAAATATTGAAAAATACATTCCGTATTTGGTTCTATCGGTTAGTTTATACCATACAGATAGATTATTATAAATACCTAAGAAAAGGTTTGCTAATAAAATTATCGGCACTATTGCCAACGCCTCATAATACTCTGGCTTACCTAATAAAATACTGGCAAACAAATTAATATATACTATTACTATCAACATAAAAAATGCTCCAATTATGGTGAACCAGGTCAATATTTTAGCATAGGTTTCTTTTGCGTTCGCTTTATCTGCATGATTGAAAAAGAAAGGCTCTGCACCCAAACGAAATGCCATAATATATAAGGTCATAAACACACCTAATTTATAACAAGCTGCATAAATACCCATTTGTTCTTTTCCTATCATATCACCTAGTAAAAGTTTATCTAAATTTTCATTAGTAACATATGCTAAACTACCAACCATAATGGGTAATCCGTAAACTAACATTTTTTGCAGAACCTTTTTGTCAAAGGCAAACTTAAATTGAAACATGCTAGGTAATAGCATTATAAATGTGACAAAACTTGCAATTAAGTTGGCAATAAAAATATAAACTACAGTTGGGGTAGCTTGATATGAATTTGTAATAACATCAGGTAAAGAAATATTATTTTTTAAGGCATAAGGTATAAACCATAAAAAGAATAGATTAAAAAATGCATAAATTAAAATATTAGATATCTTATAAAAGGCAAATTTTATTGGTCTATTGGTAACTCTTAAATATGCATAAGGTATTACTACCAGTAAATCTAATGCGGTAACAAAAGTGAGTATTTTTAAATGTGTAGGGTTGGCAAAACCTAAGATTGTAGCAAAATCGTTATTAAAAATTAATAATATTGATAAAAAGATAAGAGTTGAAGCTAATAATGTTATAAATGCTGTAGAAACTATCTTTCCTTTTTCCTTTTCCTTGGAAAAAAATCTAAAAAAAGCTGTTTCTAAGCCAAAAGTTAGAAAGGCAATAAAATAGGCGGTAAAAACAAAATACCAGGTATTGTCTGCATATTTTTCAGATTCAAGCTTTTCGGTGTGCAATCTGGTGAGCAGTATATTAACAGCTCTGGGTAGTACAGCAGCAATCCCGTAAATTATAGTGTCCTTAAAAAAGCGTTGTAATGTACTCAAAGTAATTAATGAATTTCAAATACAAACCTACATATTTTTTTTCGTTTTAAATTTAAAGAAACAAAATGAAAAAACTTATAAAGTAGTGTTAAGTTAAGTGTACTGTGTTGTATAAGTTGCAAGTATTTTTGTCTCAGGCGATGCAGGGCGGAGCGTTAAGAAAATGTCTGCAAGACATTTTTAGTGAACGAGCCAGCTGGCGCATTGGCAAGCACCTAGCCATAGTTACGCAAGTATTTTTTAGAGATGCCCTAAAAGAAAAACCCTCACCACAAGTGGTAAGGGTCTATATATAATTTATTTGCGAATTAAGATTAAGCTTCAATTGGTGTAATAGAAACATAAGATCTATTATCTCTTTTCTTTGTAAATTTAACAATACCGTCAACTTGAGCATGTAATGTATGGTCTTTGCCCATATATACATTTTGTCCCGGATAATGTTTTGTGCCTCTTTGACGGATAATAATATTACCGGCAATAGCAGCTTGACCTCCGAAGATCTTAACACCTAATCGTTTCGATTCTGATTCTCTACCGTTTTTAGAACTACCTACACCTTTTTTATGTGCCATGATACTTTATTTTATAACCCTGAACTCGTTTCAGGGTCTGTTGTTTTTATAATTAATATTAACTTAATGCAGCAATAAGATCAGCTTTTTTCATTGAAGAAATTCCTTCAATTCCTTTAGCTTTAGCCATTACTTTCAATTCAGCAACTGTTTTTTTACTTAAATCATCAGTTTTAGCTGCTTTTACAGGAGCTTTTTTAGCTGCTACCGGAGCAACCTCTTTTTTAGCTTCAGCTTTAGGAGCTTCTTTCTTCGGTTCTTCCTTTTTGGCGATAGTTTTTTTAGCACCACTTGCTATAATACTATCAATTTGAATTTCAGATAAGTACTGACGATGTCCGTTCTTAACTTTATACCCTTTTCTTCGTTTTTTCTTAAAAACGATCACTTTATCACCTTTTAGGTGCTTTAAAATTTTGGCAGTCACTGCTGCACCTTTTATAGCTGGGGCGCCAATGGTTACTTTGCCATCATCCAATAAAAGAACGTTATCAAAAGTTACTTTTGAGCCTTCTTTTTCTTGTAAACGATGTACAAATACCTTCTGGTCTTTTGCAACTTTAAATTGCTGCCCTGCTATCTCTACAATTGCGTACATAAATTTATATTTTTAAAAATGCGCCTATTTTTTTGTTTAGGCGGGTGCAAATATACTCAATGGATTTATCTTTTCGGGAATTTTGGTAAATTTATTTTTCTCTTTACCGAGTAAAAATTTTCAAGCATAGCCGTAGTTATGGTTTAAAATTTTAATGAAGATAAAGGGAAAAAGAAAGAGCGAAAAAATCGAAAAGCTATGTGCGTTGAGTATATTAACCCGACAGACATAAGACGAGAAGACATAAGACTGTAAGACTTTTATTTTTAACAAGTTAAAAATATTTTAATAGTGTCGGGCACGGCATGACAATTGATTAATTACTGCCACTTTAATAAACTCCTACACTTTTATAAATAGACAAGGGCTTATTTAGTAGTTTTTTTTATTCGTGAGACTCTAAAAAATTAATTTCGATTTTTTAGTTAGTCGAATCTGCCTATGCCGGCAGGCAGGCTAATCTCGCTTTTTTCAGCGGAATCTTCAGTGCAAACGCATACTTTGTTGAAATTGATTCAAACTCAAAATCACCCCGTTTTAATCTGATTTTTGACCTACTCTTTTCTAATTGGCTCAAAAAATATCGAATTCACATTAATATTGAATAATTTTTAGAGAAAACAAAAAGTATGCGTTTGCCCTGAGTAGGATCTTGGTTTAATACCCTTTATACTAACTATAAAGGCTAACTTTAGGTACTTATGACTTTAAATACTTTAGGCACTGAATAGTTACTTTCGATTTGTTAAATAAACGCCTAAAAGAATTAAAGCACCGCCTATCAGTTGAACTGCAGTTAAATTTTCACCATCTAATACTCCCAAAAAGACAGCAACAATAGGTATTAAATAAGTAACTGAGGTAGAAAATACAGGAGAGGACATTTGTACCAGTCTATTGAATAAAGTTTTAGCGAAAGCGGTACCAAGAACAGCTAAAATGACCATGTACATTAATGATGTGTAAGTTGTTTCAGAATAATCAAAAGTTTGAAAAAAGTCTGAGTACCAAAGTACAATTGATGTTGGGATGATAAGAATAATAAAATTACCAGTAGTAACAGCCAAGGCGCTTAGATCTGACAAGTGTTTTTTAAGAATGTTTACATTAAAAGCATAACCAATAGAGGAGAGTATTACCAAAAGAGCATACCAATAATTCTGATTAGGGTTTAATTCTGCACCTTTAAAAATAAGAATGGCTGTACCAATTAAACCAACTAAAATTCCAATTAATTGATGACGCATAAAGGCGAAACCATAAAGTAATGCTCCTACAATTAAAGTATTTAATGGCGTTAATGAGTTTAGAATTGAAGTTATTGAACTATCAATTCCTTTAATAGCATAGGCAAATAAAAATGCAGGAAAAAATGTGCCTAAAACTGCCGTTAAAAAAATATAGTACCAATGTCGCTTTTTTATGGTAAAAATCTGTTTAAAGCCTGCAAGTACTAATACAAAGGCTGTAATTAGAATTCGTAGTGCTCCAACTTGTATTGGTGTTAAACCAATCAAAGCTTTTTTCATTAAAATAAAAGAGCTTCCCCAAACTATAGAAAGTATTATTAAATAGATCCAACGAAGTTGATTGTTTTTCATTTTAAAAATTAACCTCTGCAAAAATGGTATAATAATTTAGAATAATTTATTTTTGTCTTCTAAAACTTTAATGAGAATGAAAAAAGTTACAAAGTTAGTGACTCTATTATGTGTTATATTATTACTTGCTTCTTGTGAAAAGAAAGATGAGGAGAAAAGTGATGAAGCTAAGGTCACCGAAAAAAAGGAACTTTCGGCTACTACCGATTTAAAAAAAGTTGCTTTAAATATTGAAGGAATGACATGTGAAATAGGCTGTGCTAGAACTATTCAATCAAAATTATCAAAAATTGAAGGGATAAAGTTTGCTGAAGTAAATTTTGAAAAGAAAAAAGGCATTGTTGAGTATGATGCCAACAAAGTATCTGAAAAAGAAATTGTTGCTGTTGTTGAGAAAATAGCAGGAGGTGATTTATATAAAGTGTCTGATATAAAGACAACTGAATAAGAAAACCAAAAAAAAACCTTTGTTTTGTGAAATATAATTGGTTATTTTGCGTTTCGTTAACGTATAAAACTAAAATTATCAAACAAATGAAATTATTAAAAGGATTTTTAGCAATTGCTTTAGTAAGTTTAATTGCTGTTTCGTGTAAAGAAGCAAAGGAAAACGCAGAAGATGCTGTTGATGCTGTAGAAAATGTAGCAGATGATGCTACAGAAGCTGCAGGAGATGCTGTTGATGCTACAAAAGACGCTGCAAGTGATGCAGTAGATGCTGCCGGTGAAGCAGTAGATTCAGTTAAAGCAAAAGCAGGTGATACTGTAGATGCTGTAAAAGAAGGAGCGGCTGACTTAAAAGAAGGCGCTGAGAAAGTAGTAGATGATGCTACTAAAAAAGTAAAAGATGTAAAGGATGCAGTAAAAAAGTAATTCCATTACAACTATAACATAAAAAAAGCTTCCTAATAGGAAGCTTTTTTTATGCCTTAATTTTTCTTCCTCAAAGAGAAAAACAAAAATAGTAAGCTTATAAAAAAGAGAATACCCACTAATTGGTGTAAAGCTCCATAAAATAGAGGAATACCTGTCTTTATATTTAAAAGCGTTAGAATACCCAGTACTAATTGTAAGAGTATTAATATAAAAGTGATATTTAACCAAAATTTAGCCAGTTTATAAACTTGTGAACGGAATTTAAAGTATATATAAATAGTTAATAAAAGCAATATATATGCTAATAATCTGTGTGTAAACTGAACCAGTGCAGGAGCAAAAACAAAAGTATCATAATTTGTTAAATTCAACCAAGTCCAATTAGAGGCATTCAATAATACTTCAGGAATAAAACGACCATTCATATCAGGCCAAGAAGGATAATATAAACCGGCTTTCATGCCAGACATTAAACCTGCAAAGACCATCTGAATGAACGTAATAATAATTAATATGGATAATAAGGTTGTTTTTGGTTTTGTATGCTTATTTTTATAATTATAAACATCAGCAATTGTCTTGACCATAGCCCAAATGCTTAAAACAGCTAATATAAAATGAAGGCTTAATTTATAAGCATTAACCCAGGGTCTGTCTATAAGTCCGCTTTTAACCATTATCCAGCCTGCAGAGGCTGTAAGCGCAGTAAAAAACACTACTAATCCTAATCGTTTAATCAAGTAAAAATTAATTTGCTTTCGGATGATGAATATGATAAACGGAATTAAAAAGATAAACCCAAGAATTCTCGCCCAAAGGCGATGTAGATATTCCCAAAAATAAATAAACTTAAAATCACTTAATGTAAAGTGTTTATTTATTTTATGGTATTGCGGAGTTTGTTTATATAATTCAAAAGCGTCCTGCCATTGTGCTACATTTAATGGTGGAATAACGCCGCTGACTATATCCCAACGCGTAATTGAAAGACCCGAACCTGTTAGCCTAGTGATACCGCCAAGAATAACTTGACCTATAAGCATAACTAGTCCAATTATTAACCAAATTCTAATTGTTTGTGTGAATTTATAACGTTGTAACATTATTGCTTATTGGTTTCAAACGATAGCTATCGAGATTAATGTATCGATTTTAGTTTCTATAAATTTATTGGTTAGAAGACGGGAGACGGAAGTTTGAAGCTCAAACTTTTTTTCCGACTTCGACCACCTGTCTTCTGACCAGCATCTTATTGTTTTGAAAATGAATTTCATTCGTATATGACAAACTATGGGACTTTCGATCCATAGCCGTTTACCTTTCCCATTCCAATGTTTCCATCAAATGTTTTATGTCTTTTTCAATATATCTGATAGCGGGTAAAATAGAATCATAATTGGGCTGTACTTTAAAATATAAGGCACCGGTAATAAAGTGCGTGGTACTATCAGTTAGATGGAATTGTAAGGGTGAAGCAGCATTTCCTCTTACTTCTGATAGTGCTCCATAAGTTTTCTTTTCAAAATTATCATAAAGTTGAGGAGCGCTTATACCATCAGCTTTAATAGCATGATTGTATGTAAGTTTTTCAGCTTCTCGTAATAATTCATTTAGATTATTTTCAACAGGACGATAAGTAATATTCAATGAGGCCTTTAGTGTAGGATATTCTACATTCACCCAGCATTGTTCATTAGGAATTGCATTGGCTTTATTAGATATCTCAAAAGTGTAAGGGCAGCTAGTGTTTATTTTTTGATAATTCGGGGCTTCATAAGCCAATCTCAAGAATGCTTTTGGTTTCGGTAATGTTTCTTCATTGCAAGAGGTTAATGTTATTAAAATAAAAATAATGAAGAATTTCTTCCTATACCAGAATAACCCTTCGACTGCGCTCAGGGAGACATTTAGTATAGGCTTTAAGAATGAAACCATCTTAATAGCACTCAACAATAGGGTGATTTTATAGGCATTTTTATTCATTAGGAATAGTTACTTTAATTTGTTTGATACGTTTTTTATCTAATACTTCAATTTTAAAGGTATAATTATTAAAAACTATGATATCATTCCTTTTTGGGAACTTTTCATTGATCTCTAAAATAAATCCCGCTAAGGTTTCAAATTCACCTTTGTGCTCTTCAAAGATTGATTCGTCAATATTTAAAACTTTATAAAAATCTTTAAGTGCTATTTTGCCTTCAAAGACATAATTATTATCATCTAGTTTAGAATATGTTAAATCATCATCGTCAAATTCATCGCTAATATCACCTACAATTTCTTCAATTACATCTTCTAATGTAATTATACCCGAAGTTCCACCATATTCATCCACTACAATAGCTAAATGATTTTTCATTTCTTGAAATTCTTTTAACAGATCGTCCAGTTTTTTATTTTCAGGCACAAAAAAAGGGTCTCTCATCAATTTTTTCCATTGAAATGTTTTTTCATTGAGATGTGGAAGTAAATCTTTAGTGAATAAAACACCAATAATTTCATCGATATTTTCGTGATAAACAGGTATTCTTGAATGTCCGTTTTTAATTATTTTTTTAACTACATCTGCAAAATCTTCATCATCTGATAAAGCAAAAACATCTGTTCTAGGGCACATAACCTGTACTGTTTCGGTATTGCCAAAAGTAACAATTCCTTCTAAAATTTTTTGTTCTTCTTTAGTAGTTTCTTCCTCAGAGGTTAGTTCTAAGGCTTGAGATAATGTTTCAACAGAAAAGTCTGAATTTTTTTTACCTAATCTTTTTTCAACAATTGAGGTTAGGCTCATCAACGGAATGCTTAAAAAAGAAAGTAAAGTGTTTAAGATCTTAAGAGGAAATACCATAAAAGTAGAAAATTTAAAAGCATTTCTATTGGCATAAATTTTAGGTAATACTTCTCCGAAAAGTAAAATTAAAAAAGTTACTAAAACAACTTCTAGCGTAAAGCGTAAAACTGTAGATGAAATACCACTAAAAAAATATTCACCTAAATAAGCAAATAATAAAACAATTAAAATATTGATAAAATTATTGACAATTAAAATAGTTGCTAATAATTTTTTCGGATTTTCAAGTAATTTAATTACTGATTGTTTTTTTTTAGATTTATTTGCTGAATTATCGTCTAAATCAGTTTTAGATAATGAAAAGAAAGCTACTTCAGAACCTGATATTAATGCAGAAATAATTAGTAATGCAAAAAGAGCTATTATGCCAAAAACTAATGACCAATTTAAAGAAGAAATTATTAAAAATAAACTCAAGGGTTCTGGGTCCAATTATCCTAAACTTTGGTTAAACTTAAAATGGTAAATCATCATCTTGCTCTTGAGAAGGTTCTTCGACCTTATTAGTATCAGACGTTGTAGTTTTATTTTTTGGAGCTGAAGGCGCATTTTGATTAGAAGTAAGATCTTTTTTAGTAGTTAAAAAAGTCATATCTATCACATGAATTTCTGTAGTGTATCTTTTGCCTCCATCTTGTCCTTCCCATTGACGGGTTTTGATTCTTCCTTCTAAATATACCTTATCACCTTTACTAAGATATTTTTCACAAATTTCAGCTAATTTATTACGAACAACAATATTATGCCATTCGGTTGTGGTTACCTTTTCATTTGTTTGACGGTTGGTATAGCTTTCATTTGTAGCTATTGGAAACCGTCCAATAGAATTTCCTCCTTCAAAATAATGCATCTTAACTTCATCACCAAGATGACCAATTAACATTACTTTATTTAATGTGCCTGCCATTTTATTTTAAATTAATATTCAAAGATAATGAAAAAAGTTACGCATTAGTTTTAAAATTTTCCACAAAATTATGTAGGAGTGTAGGTACGGGAAACTTCTCAAAGTCATTCCATGAAATTCCGTTTGCTATTTCTTGATCTGTATCAATAATCCAAAACTTTGTATATAAGTGTTGATGTGTTAATTTATGAACAGTCTGAGTTTTATTAAAAAGTGAAATAGTATGAGTATCGCCTTTAATAAATTGATAAAAATCATTTGAAGTAATTAATTCCTTTAAATGAATTTCTTTTGAAGTTTCTATTAACGGAAATTCATATAAATTTTGCCAAATACCTTTATTTTTACGTTGTTGTAAAACGGTTTTATTTTCTTGATTCGTAATAATCAGATAGTTAAAATATCTTTTTTTAATTGTAATCTTTTTTACTTTAACAGGAAGTGTATTTACAATTCTTTTTTGCAATGCAATACATCCTGAATTTAATGGACAAATAGTACAATCAGGATTTTGAGGTTTACATTGTATGGCGCCAAACTCCATAATAGCTTGGTTGAAAGTGCCTGGTTGTTTTTTGTCAATTAATTGTTGAGCTAATTGTTTAAAATAACTGATTCCTTTAGTGGAATTAATTGCTGTATTTATTCCGAAATAACGTGCTAAAACCCTGTATACATTACCATCTACAACAGCAGTTGGTTCATCATAACAAATTGAAGCTATGGCAGAGGCAGTATAATCTCCAACTCCTTTAAGTTTTAGTAAATCTGTATAATTTTTAGGAAACTTTCCTTTGAGTTCATTAACAATATACTTGGCTGAGTAATGTAAATTTCTGGCTCTGGAATAATAACCTAGACCTTGCCATAATTTTAAAACTGCTTCTTCATCAGTTTTAGCTAAGTCGTAAACAGAAGGAAATGTAGCTACAAAAACTTTATAATATTCAAGCCCTTGATTTACTCTGGTCTGTTGTAATATTATTTCAGAGAGCCAAATATGGTAGGCATTTTTGGTCTTTCGCCAAGGCAAATCTCTTTTATTTTGTAAATACCAGTATATTAATGTGTTAGAAAATTGCATTCAGTTAAATAATTTTGCAATGATACTACTTTTATCTTATTAAATTTTAACGATTTAGCTTTTTGAAATTGATAAATTATCTTATATTTGCCACCCTAAAATTATACAAATAATAATAATAAATTAAACAATTAGAATGACAAAAGCAGAGATAGTAGCCAATATTTCAGAAAAATCTGGAATTGAAAAGGCTGATGTATTGAGAGTAGTAGAAGATTTTATGAAAGAAGTAAAAGGAGCTTTAGAAAGCGACAAAAATGTATATTTAAGAGGTTTTGGAAGCTTTATTATTAAAACTAGAGCTGAAAAAACGGGCAGAAATATTTCAAAAAACACTACAATTAAAATCCCAGCGCATAATATTCCTTCATTTAAACCTGCAAAAGTATTTTCAGAAGGTGTTAAAAAGAATGTTCCGGTAAAATAAATTATTCATAAAAACGTTAAAATATGCCAAGCGGTAAAAAAAGAAAACGTAGTAAAATTTCTACTCATAAGCGTAAAAAAAGAAGTAGACAAAACAGGCATAAAAAGAAAAAATAGCCTCAGCTATTTTTTCTTTTTATGTTATTAATCGTTCATTGAAAAAAGAAATTTGTGTCAAACAAATTTCGTCAGGTTACAATTTAACCTGTAAATTATTTTTTAATCCATCTACATTATATAGTAATATAGTGCAGATATAAAACTTATACAGAGTGAAAACAGAATTAATTATTAGATCAAGTTCCTCTGATATAGATTTTGCCTTATTAAAAAATGGTAGGCTTATTGAATTGCATAAAGAAACAAACGATAATAATTTTAATGTTGGTGATATATTTTTAGCCAAAATTAAAAAAACATTATCAGGATTAAATGCGTCATTTGTTAATGTTGGTAGTGAAAAAGATGCTTTTTTACATTATCATGACTTAGGTCCGCAATTGTTATCTTTATCTAAATTCACTAGGTTAGTAAGTACAGGTAAACTTAAAGAATTCACTTTAAAAAATTTCCATTCTGAAAAAGATATTAATAAAAATGGAACCATCGATCAGGTTATAAAATCTGGTCAAAATTTATTAGTACAAGTTGTTAAAGAGCCAATCTCTACAAAAGGCCCTAGAATAAGTTCAGAGCTTTCAATTGCCGGAAGGCATTTGGTATTAGTTCCTTTTTCTGATAGAATATCGGTATCTCAAAAGATATCAAACAGAAAAGAAAAAGAAAGATTAAAACGACTTGTAAAAAGTATTAAGCCTAAAGGTTTTGGAGTTATTCTAAGAACAGTTGCTGAAGGAATTAAAGTAGCTGATTTAGATGAAGATCTACAAAATTCTTTACAACGATGGGTAAATATGTGTAAACAATTACCTAATGCGAAGGCTCCGACAAAAGTATTGTCTGAGTTAAACAGGGCTTCATCGATACTTAGAGATGTGTTTAATGACTCTTTTTCAAGTATAGTTACTAATGACGAAGTTTTATATAAGGAGCTTAAAGAGTATATATTACGTATTGCTCCAAAAAAAGCGTCAATTGTGAAATTGTACAAGTCTAAAGTACCAATTTTTGAAAAATATAGTATTGAAAGACAAATTAAGACAGCATTTGGTCGTACAGTTTCTATGCCTAAAGGTGCTTATTTAGTTATTGAACATACAGAAGCTTTACATGTTATTGATGTAAATAGTGGTAATCGTTCAAACAAAGCAAACTCGCAGGCAGATACGGCGTTGGAAGTAAATTTAATTGCAGCTTCTGAAATAGCTCGTCAATTACAATTAAGAGACATGGGTGGAATTATTGTTGTTGATTTTATTGATATGCATTCAGCTGATCATAGACACAAACTCTATGAGCATTTAAAAAATGAAATGAAATCGAATAGAACAAAACACAAAGTATTGCCCCCAAGTAAATTTGGATTAGTTCAAATTACCAGGCAACGTGTCAGACCAGAAATGGTTATCAAAACAAAAGAAGAAAATCCAAATAAAAATGGTGAGGTAGAGGCACCGATAATTTTGGTAGAAAAAATTGAAAACCAATTAGAAATAATTGCTGGTAAATCTACAAAAGGAATTACATTACATGTACATCCCTTTGTGGCATCCTATATTAAACAAGGATTACCATCAATTCAAAATAAATGGTTTTTCAAATACAAAAAGTGGATTAAAGTTATACCTAGAGATGCTTACCAATATTTAGAATATCATTTTTTTGATTCTAATGATAAAAAAATAAGGTAGTATTATATCATATAAAACCAGTAACAAAATGTTACTGGTTTTTTTTTGATGGAAATTCAACAAAATTAGTATTTTTGATTGGACTCATTTAAAACAATAAGTCTAAATGGACATCATCGAAGTACCAAATAAATGTAATGAAAACAAAAAGAGTTTATACAGTTCTTGAAGCTAAAAAACGAATGGAAAGATATTGTTCTTATCAAGAACGCTGTCATCAAGAGGTTGAGCGAAAATTGAATGAAATGAATTTAATTATTGAAGCACGAGAACTTATTATATTGCATTTATTAGAACATGATTTTTTAAATGAAGAACGATTTTCAAAGACCTATGCTCGAGGTAAATTCAATATAAAGAAATGGGGGAAACAACGCATTGTTAGAGAATTTAAATTTAGGAATATCACTGAATATAATATAAAATCAGGATTACAAGAAATTGATGAAGGCGATTATTATAAAACGTTTAATGAACTAGCACAAAAAAAATGTTTAAATATTAAAGAAGCAAATATTTATAAAAAAAGAAAAAAATTGGCTGATTATTTACTGTATAGAGGTTGGGAGTCAACGTTAGTTTATAACAAGGTAATAGAATTGATACCTAATTAACTTTGCGATATATTAAAAAATATTTAGCCATCCCCCGTTTTTTTTTAGTTGAACCCTAGATTCAGTTGGTCAGGAAACGGTTCTGGTCGGGTTCTTTCAATTTTCCATCTTGTTCTTACGGGCATCAACAAGATGGCCACCACTTTACTT
>JAKISU010000157.1 GCA_021648445.1 Flavobacteriaceae bacterium | reverse complement strand
TGAGTCTTGCAACTCGTCTCATCGGGGAATCTCTTGAAAAAATCTCGAATCTTCATCTTTAACTAATTTAAGGTCAGTAAGATACTAAATATTTAGCGCTTATGCAAGTAATCCGATAGTCATATTACTTTTTATAGTGAGTAAAATAGTTAGTAATGAACAATCTCATTCTGAGCCTTTCGACTAATGCTCAAGATAAACTAAAGTCGAAGGATTATTTGAGTACTCGGGGTCTGTGTCTAAATGATATTTTTTATTTTAATTACAAACTTCTTCAATAATATCTAATAAAATTTTACAACCTTTTTTTATTTCACTATTAGAAATGGTAAGAGGAGGCGTAATTCGTATTGCTTTTCCTTCAAAAAGCAACCAGAATAATAACAATCCTTTTTCAATAGCTTTCAAAATAATTTTAGATGCAATTTCCGGACTTTCTACTATAATGGCTAGCATTAACCCTTTACCTCTAATTTCTTGTATAGCATTGTGTTGTAATAGATTTCTGAATAATTTTTCTTTTTCTAACACTTCAGTCATCAGGTTATTACTAGTAATTTCTTTTAAAGTTGCCAATGCTGCAGCTGCAACTACAGGATGACCTCCAAAAGTAGTAATATGCCCTAATTTCGGATTTTGTTTCAGTAAAGCCATCATTTCTGCGGAAGCGATAAAAGCACCTATTGGCATTCCGCCACCCAATCCTTTACCTGTAATGAGAATATCTGGAACAATATTATAATTCTCAAAACCAAATAATTTTCCTGTTCTGCCAATACCTGTTTGAATTTCATCTAATAACAATAATGCACCAACTTCTTCACAACGTTGTTTAACTTTTAGTAAGTAGTCATTTTCAGGAACGATGAATCCCGCACCACCTTGAATGGTTTCTAAAATTACTGCCGCTGTTCGCGTAGTGATCTTTTGAAGTTCATTCTCTTCATTAAATGTTATAAATTTAACTCCCGATATCAAAGGTCTAAAAGCAGCATTTTGCTGTTCGTTACCACACACGCTCATTGCACCTTGTGTGTTGCCATGATAACCATTTTTAGCAGCAATAATTTCACTTTTTCCTGTAGCTCTCTTAACTAATTTTAAGGCACCTTCAGTAGCTTCAGTACCTGAATTTGTAAGATATACAGATTGTAACTGTGATGGTAGTAATTTACAAAGTAATTTACTTAAATCTAATTGTGGTTGTTGTATAAATTCACCATACACCATGACATGTGTATATTTTTCTAGTTGCTTAAGAATTGCTTTTTTAACATTGGGATGGTTATGACCCAAGCTATTTGCAGAAACACCGGCTATAAAATCTAAATACTCTTTTCCGTTAGTGTCATAAACATAATTACCCTTTGCATGAGAAATCTCTAATCCTAAAGGATGAGGAGAAGTTTGCGCTTGGTATTTAAAAAAGTCAGATTTCATGCATCTTTTATTTACCCTTCTTTTCAGGCTTTTCTTTACTGCTAATTATTGATTTCAATGTTTTTTTAGGTTTGATTTCTAACACATTTGAATTGTTTGTTTTTTGAATTCTTTTTGGAGTTACAGCAGGTTTTTTGTTATTTTTCTTGGTACTTTTTGTAACTATTTTTTTATCTGCTATAGAAGGCTTTTCTTTAACTTTTTCAGGTAAGACACTATCTTTAGTAAAAATATCATACTTAGTTAAAGGACGTTCCTCTTCACGCCAAATAAATCCTCTAAGTATTCGAACATTCTCAGGGAATTCAGAGAGGGGATGAGTACCTCCATCAGGCTTGGTAATTGATTTTGAAGATTGTATTTGACTATCTTTAAATTTAAAATTGATAGAACTTGAAGTAGTTTTATCTATGCCAATAAGGCTATTATCTGAATCATTTCTTACATAGAAAAGACTTTCGGCATTACCAATAACATTTACATCTTGTAAATCATTATCAATAAATTTTCCCAAAATATTCCTTCCCTTAATTTGATTATAGCCGGCAGAATCTTTTTGAACAATAAAAGCATTTCGTAACACTTTCAAGCTATCTAATTTTTCAGTTTTAGTATTGGAAATCAAATGAATGGTATCTCCTGTAATTTGACTGCCTTGTGACCATAATACAGGGTCTTTAAATAGTTGGGTCAACCCTGTTTGTTGATCAGTATAAATGGAATCACACTTCCCACTTAAATCACTCTTAAAAAATTTGACATGATGGTAAGCTCTAATAATTCTTTTTTCCGGTTTGCCTGTTACCAATAGTGTATCACCATGTACATACATTGAATCTTTATCCATTTCAGTAATTGCAACAGCCCGTCCAATTACAAAAGCTGAATCTAATTTTTGAAAAAATTCACCATAATTCCCTCGTATTACAGAATTATTGAGGGTATCTTTCATTTGAATATGTTGAGTAGCTGACGCAAATTCAGTATTGCGATCATAATATAAACTATCAGCTTTTATAATTCTGTCTTTATATTCAATTCTTGAATTCTTTGTAAAGTGTGAGATATTATTTTTAGTGTCATAAAATCCCTTCTCGGTATAGATAAAGTTATCTTTTCCGGTAATTGTTGAAGGACCATGTAAAAAAGCTTGCCCGTTATTGGTATAATAATCTAAATGATTAGACTTTAATATATACTCTGGATTGGTCAACACAACATCTGATAAGGCTTGAAATTTTGAGGCTTCTAAAAAATAATTACCCTCTTTACTTTCTAGTACATTCTCATCATCTTTAATAGTTGCTCCGCTTTTATAATATAATAGTTGTTTTGATCTATCAAAATATAGAGTGTCAGTAGTAAGTGTCATTAACTGATCCTTCAAAATGACATTACCCCAAGAGGTTGCTTTTTTTGTATTGCCATTATACAGAACATATCTACTGGTCTGGGTTATTGTATCGCCTTGATTTAACACTACATCACCAAAAGCTCTTAAAACATTACTTTTTTTATAGTGAATTGCTTTTTTACTTCGCATAGAAATGCCTTCATGCTCTATATAAACATTGCCTAATAAGACTGTAGCACCGGGATATTTTTCTTCATCAATAGTAGAATTATCAGCATGTACAATATTGATACGCTTTTGTTGTGCGTTAACAACAAATGAAATGATTAAGAATATGATAAACAAAAATCTAGAATGCATCAATATAATTTAGCTACAAAACTAATCAAAAAGAGTTTAGTAAATTTTTAATTTTTTGTTAAACCCAAATTATGAATTAGAGAATTTATTTTAAGATCCTTTGTTTTACTACGTTGCACTCTGGATGACATGAAACGAGCATGCTAATCCCGAAGCCTCCGGGACGCTCAGGAGAACATGTTAATTACCTTTTCAAACTAAAAATGCCTCATTCTAGGAAATGACCCTTGAGAGCCAGTACTGAGCGTAGCCGACGAAGTAGGCCTTTAAGGGTGTCACGTCAACTGTAGAGAATTTTACAAATTAAAAATAAGTAAAATTATTATTGAGAACAACTTTAAACAATATTTTTCCGTAATCTTTTTATATAATAAAGTATTCCGATAGAGATCAAACTACAAATAGTAAAACCTATAAACATGGGTAATACAGAAGTTTTTACAAAACTGCCGATATAAATACTAATTGGCACAGCCATGAGTGTAGAAATAAATCCGGTAATCGCAGAAGCTATACCGGCAATATGACCAACAGGTTGCATCGCAATTGCTCTTAAGTTACCAAATAAGAATCCGATAGCAAAAAATTGTACTGCACAAAATAAAAATAATACCAAAGCACTTGGATTGGTAGTTTGAAAAAAGAAAATTACATAAACAAATGAGGTAATAAAATATAAAAATAGTGCCCAAGTAATTAGTTTTTCCATCCCAAAACGCAATACCAAAGTACCATTTGATAGGGTAGCAGCACCCACTGTTATTGCCAAAGCAGCAAAAATATAAGGAAACTCATCAATTAAATGGTATTGCTCATGAAATACCTGTTGAGCGGTACTCAAATAAACTAAAAAAGAACCTGTTATAAAGCCTGAAATTATGGTAAATGCAATAGTGGCTTTATATTTGATAAGTTCTTTAAATCCGCTAATAAAAATAGAAGATGTCCATTTCTTTTTATTTTTTAGGCTTAAGGTTTCAGGTTGTCTTTTAAAAAACCATATAGAGACGAGAATGCTAAAAATAAGTTGAATATAGAAAATTGCTTGCCAATTATAATGGTCTAGAATGAATTTACCAAGGGCAGGAGCAATTACAGGAACTAGTATAAAGACTGTTGTTATAAAAGACATGATTCTTGCCATATAATTTCCATCATAGCTATCACGAACCATGGCAATGCTGATCGTGCGTGGTGAAGAAAGTCCGATACCTTGTAAAACTCTACCCAAGATCATAATTTCCAGACTTTCAGCATAAACACAGATAAGGCTAGCGAAGATAAAGATTGCAAAACCAACATAAACTAATGGTTTACGTCCAATACTGTCAGATATCGGACCAAATAATAAAGGACCGAGTCCTAAACCCAAAAATATCATGATGATGATCAATTGATTGTCTTGCGGATCTTGAACACCAACAGCAATACCAATAATATCTAAGGCCGGTAATACAGCATCAATGGCTAAGGCAGTGATTGCCATTAAAGATGCCATAAGGGTTACAAATTCAACATTAGAAATTTTTTGGTTTTGCATTTGGCAAAAGTACGTTATTTGTTAAGCCAAAGTTGTATATTGGTATAGAAATTGTGGCGTTTATTAATAACAATCACATAACATAAATAATATGAAAACACTATTATCGGCTCTTGTAATTTTTATGATGTTGATAAGCTGCACAAGTACAAAAATCGTAACTGAGGCACAGCAAAAAGAACTTATATCTTGGGGCAATGAGAAGCCATTTGAGATTATATCTCACAGGGCGTTACCCATGCCAACAGCTGCTTTTAATGCAATTGCAAACTCAGGCTTATTAGCACCTGGAAATTCTGCCGGTAACATTGACCTTATTGGTAACCCAAATTATTTTAAGATGAAAGGAGATACCTTATCGGTATATTTGCCTTATTTTGGAGAACGACGATTTGGTGGTAATTATGGAAGTACTCAAGGTGGAATTCGTTTTGATGGTATTCCTGATGGCAATGATATTACTTGGAATGCTAAAAAGCAAAGAGTTGAAATGCGTTTTAAGATAAAGCAAGAACGTGATAATGAAATTTATGACATTTTGGTATTTATTTTCCCCAATCATACTACCAGAATTGATATTAACAGTTCTGAAAGAACACCCATAAGTTATATTGGTAATATAGAATCATTAGTTACCCAAACGAACTCTAAAGGGGATATATAGTTTTTTGATGAAAGTTAAACTACAGTATCATTTTTTGTATTTAACATAATATTAATTATAGGACAAATACAGTAAATTCGCGTATAGCCGTATTTCAGGCTATTTATACATAATAATTGATATGACGCCTTTAGTGCTCATATCAGATTATTATGTTAAAGTGAATTTACGGCTTATTAACCTACAAGTTATATTATTTCCTATAATTCTATATTATGTAATAGGGTTACCCATTTAAGTCTCGTAATCAAAATAATTATAAGCTTTAAAGCTCAATAAATATCTATTATGTTCCAATATTTCCATGACTATTTAGGGCTTGCTGATTTTCTAAAAAAATCATTTTATATAATTGAATTTCAGTTAGATAGTCTTATTTTTTATTGATTATTTCTTGGGTAAATGCAAAGGTTTTTGTATCTTATCTGCTATAAAC
>JAKISU010000156.1 GCA_021648445.1 Flavobacteriaceae bacterium | reverse complement strand
TATCGTATGTTGCTGCGCAGCGCACCTACCCCGATTATTCGGATATGGCACAGGCAAAAGCAATGCTGGAGTCTATTGCGCGTAGTTATGGCGAGCGTTACGGTACGTTAAAAAATGTACGTGTAAACACCATATCTCAATCGCCAACAATGACAAGGGCCGGCAGTGGAGTAGGTGGTTTTGATGCCTTTTTAGAATTTGCCAAAAATATGTCGCCATTAGGTAATGCTTCGGCAGAGGCCTGCGCAAATTATATTGCCGTTATGTTTTCTGATTTTACCAGAATGGTAACTATGCAAAACCTAATGCACGATGGTGGTTTCTCAAACTCTGGCATGACCCAAAAAGTGATTGATAAAATCCTTTTGAAATAAAAATTACAGGTTCGTCATTCCTGCGTCCCGATGGCTATCGGGACGCAGGAATGACGTGAAAATATGCTGGTATTCCCCAATGCTAAAATTAACATCGGGCTTAACATAATAGATAAGCTCCCTACCGGATATCACCGTATTGAATCCTGCTTTTACCCTGTTCCCCTAACCGATGCTTTAGAGGTAATTGAAACTGATGTGTTTTCGTTTACGTCTTCGGGCATTGCTATACCTGGTAATGAAACGGATAATTTATGCTTGCAAGCCTATCAGCTCGTAAAAGCTGACTACAGCATTCCTCCTGTGTCCATTCATTTGCATAAAAATATTCCTATTGGAGCTGGTTTGGGTGGAGGGTCTGCCGATGGAGCTTTTATGATTAAGCTCTTAAATCAAAAATTTAAACTTGGGATGCCTGAAGACGAACAGGAAAGGTTGGCGGCTAAATTAGGCAGTGACTGCCCTTTTTTTATTAGAAATAAACCGGTTTTTGTCGAAGGCACAGGCAATGTGTTTTCTAAAATTTATTTATCGTTAACAGGGTATTATTTGGTGTTGGTTATGCCAAATATTCACGTTTCTACTAAAGAGGCGTATGTGGCAATTAATCCAAAAAAGCCCACTATTAATTTAAAACAAGAATTAGAAAACACATCAATATCTAATTTTCAAAAGGCTATAAAAAATGATTTTGAAATACCTGTTTTTAATCAGCACCCTGAACTAGGTAAAATAAAAAACCAATTAGTAAAGCAGGGAGCTATTTATGCAAGTATGAGCGGGTCTGGTGCCTCGGTTTACGGTATTTTTGACACTACTCCAATTTTTAATTGGGACTACCCTTTTGATATTTTTCAGTTATAACAACTCCTATTCTTGTTTCGCAAGAACACGAACCATGGGTTAGACTGTAAAAATCCTCCCAAGGGAGGTATCAGCCAGTTGGCTGACGGAAGGGTGTTTATTCTGTTTTTCCAAAGCGTTTAAGTACACCTACTGAAAAAATAGGGCTACTGTCATACCCTCTATCAAAAAATGCAAGTCCTAAATATCCCAAATTAGCATCTAAAGACCACCCCTTACTTATGGCTATTTCAGTACCAATACCAAGCGACAAGTTAACATAATCCATCGTTAATACATCTATTAAATAAGTAGGGTTTGAGTACTTAAAGGTAGAATAACCATACCCTGCAAATGAATATAAGTAAGGTTTAAATATTTTTGACTGAAAAGGAGAATACCTTGCGCTTAGGTTTAACCCTAAAGAATTGGACTTTAACGAAGTAAATCCGGGGTTATCATACCCGTAAAACCAACCAAATGGCATTAGCCCTACCTGCCATTTTTCGCCAAAGTGACGGTTAATATAAACACCAAAAGTAGAGCCACTTTGAACAGAAGGTGTATAGCCAACCCCAACCGACCACTTACCGTTTGTTTGCCCAAACGAAACCGTAGCTAACCCAACTAAAATAATTGTAAGAACGTATAGGTTTTTCATAGCACAACACATTTGGTTTACCTGCCAAACGCAAAAATCCTGCCAATACTAGTGGGTCAGTTGTTCTGAAGGTTGGGATTTGGGTTAGGCGGATAAGGATTTTTGAGCAACCCTAGGCATAAAAAGTAGCCTGTCCCGTTTTTTCGGGAAGCATAGCTGTAGCTACGTAAGTTTTTTTATAACGAAGGGATGCTTGAAAAGACATTCGGATAACCCGAAGGTTCAGCCTTGACACGACACTAGGTTATTCTAACTGGTAAACAATATTTGTGAATTTGCCATCTGTAATAGTGTACTTTTTATTGGTATCCTCATCAACCACAACAAAATTAAATTCGCCTGAAATCAATTTTTTATCTTTATCAAGGGCTGTTATTTTTATAAAAATACTCTCAATGAGGTCTGCATCTACTTCTACATCACTTGTTCCTAAATCTTCAGAATATCCTGCGCCACCACCTTCTGTATCATTTTTACTAGCTTTATCAAAAGTTTCCCCAGCACTTAATTGATCAAAATCAGAACCGACCATTAGTAAGCCAATCCCTTTAACATTATTAGTATTGGTAATATCAGCTGCAGCTATTGCAATAAAATATATTCCTGATTGATCAATGTTAACGTCAATTTTAGCGTTAATACCTACTTTATTGGTTCTAAAATCATCTCCATTTACTTTGGCTGTAAAATCATCTCCATCTGTAACTTGTTTAATAACATCCTCAACCGAACAAGCAGATAAAAGAAAAACAGTAATAGATAAAAGAAAAAAGTAGTTGTTGAGTATTGTTTTCATGTGTTTATATTTCATGGTTTTAATTATTTATAAGTAGTGTTTCTTAAAAAACAGGTCTTTTTTCATAAAATGAGTTAGTAGGGAGTAGATTTTAACTTTCTTTCTATGAGTTGATGCCTGAGCATCAATCGATTAGAAAAAAGTGAAAATATGACCCCTAATAAACATTTTTAATTATGAGGTGTTTTCTAAGAGACACTAAGCAAGTATTTTTCTTTGAAAAGCTAAAGTATCGATTAGCTTATAGTTATGCGATGATAATTTATTAATCGTCCTTATTTGATTATTAATCGTAATGGTTATTTGGTTATCTGTTAATTAAACACAAAATAGAATTGAAAAGGCTTAACAATTAAAAACAATTATATTTGAGACTCATTTTTTACCCTATGATGCAATCCCCAATAAATAAGATAGGGCTCTCTACCTTATTTCTACTAACCTCTTTACTAAGTTTTTCGCAAAAACAGAAACAAGATTCATTGCTTACTGAATTAGAATCTAATACAAAAACAGATACTATTAGAGCGAGGCTTTTAATAAATGTTGCATATAATATAATGCATAATAAACCTCAACAAGCCTTAGATTATGTTGATGAAGCGTTGCAAATCTCTAATGAATTAGATTGGCAGAAAGGAAAAGCTTCTTCATTACGGCAAATAGGAGTTGTTTATTATTATATGGCAGATAATATTAGAGCAATGGATTATTTTCAACAAGCTTTAATTGCTGGAGAACCGTTACACGACAAACTATTTAATGCAAGTTTATACAGTAATTTGGCTAATATTTTTGCTGATATGAAGCAATCTGAAAGAGCTATAAAAGAATACAACAGGCTTTTAACAGTTGCTAGGGAATTTAATCATATTCCTTTTTTGATTAACTCTTTATCAAATATAGGTGCGGTTTATAATGAAATTAATGAACCCGATAAAGCGTTACCCTATTTTATGGAAGCCTTATCAATAGCTAAAAAAACTAAAAACGAATATGTTATTGCGGCTGTAACCGCAAATTTAGGATTATTGTACGAGACGAAGGAAGAATACCCAGAAGCCTTAACTCAATTTAAAAAAGCTGCTGAAAAAGCTGCTGAAATTGATAATAAATATATTGAAGCTTCTGCAATAAATAGTATAGGTAAAATTAATTTAAAGTTAAACAATTATTCTGCAGCTAAAGTAAATAGTGAAAAGGCTCTTAAATTAGCACAAGAAGTAAATGCTGTAGAATGGCAAGCTGATTCTTGGCAGGTGTTGAGTGCAGTTTATGAGCATCAAGGGGATACTAAAAAAGCCTTATCTGCGTATAAAAATTATATTCAATTTAAAGACAGTGTTTTAGGAGAGGGAAAAAAAGTTGAACTTACCCGTAAAGACATGCAATTTCAACTTGAAAAACAAGAAACAACAGCTAGTGCTGAGATAAAACGACAACGTATTATTAAGAATAATGCCATTGCAGGCGGAGCATTATTAACGATAATGGCTTTCATAGGGTATATTTTATATAAGAAAAAAAGAGATGCATTAGAAGAAAAGAAGATTGCTGATTTTAATACCAAAGTTGCAGAAACAGAATTGAAAGCATTGCGCTCACAGATGAATCCTCATTTTATATTCAATTCATTAAATTCTATTAGTGATTATATGTCAAAACATGACCTGGATACAGCTAATGATTACTTAGTGAAATTTTCTAAATTAACACGTGCAATCTTAGAAAATTCTGAAAAAAAATGGGTTACTCTTAAAGAAGATCTTGAATTAATGGAATTATATATTCAAATTGAAACACTTCGATTAAAGAACAAATTTTCTTATGATATTAATGTTGATAAGGCGATAGATATTGAAAACACTTTAGTGCCATCACTTATACTTCAACCTTTTATTGAGAATAGTATTTGGCATGGAATTGCAGGAAAAGAATCTAAGGGACATATTCAAATAGAGGTCAAAAAGGAAAATGAAATGATGGTTTTTAGTGTTGAAGATGATGGTGTAGGAAGAAAAAAAACAAGTCGTATAAACCCTGAAAACACCTCAATGGGCATTAAAATTACTAAAAGCAGACTTGATATTATCAATCAGTTAAAAAACACAAAAGGAAGTGTTGAAATGATTGATAAAACAAAAGGACTAAAAGTAGAATTAAAATTACCTTTAGAGCTTCGTTTTTAAACTAAAATTATGCTGAAAGCTATTATTATTGATGACGAACAACATTGTGTTGATAGAATATGTAAACTTCTCAATAAATATAATAATGATCTTGATATAATTAAAGTTTGTACAAATCTTGACGATGCTAAAACGTCAATAGAATCAATAGAAGTGGATGTTATTTTTCTAGATGTGCATTTACATGAACAAACAGGATTTGATCTATTGAAGCAACTTTCAAACATAGATTTTGAAATTATTTTTACAACCGCTTATGATAGTTATGCGGTTGATGCTTTTAAATTCTCAGCATTAGATTACCTTTTAAAACCTATAGATGAAGATGACCTTTCTCTTACAATCGAGAAATTAAAAAAGAAAACATCATTAAAAGATGTCTCGAAAAAAGTAGAAGTTCTTTTTCATAATCTTGACGATAAAAAGAATCAAGTTAAAAAAATTGCTGTTCCTACGTTAGAAGGCTTAACATTTATAAAGGTCTCAGATATTATAAGATGTCAATCAGATATCAATTATACTCATATTTTTTTAGAAGGAAATAAAAAAATTACTGTCGCTAAAACATTAAAGCATTTTGAGGATCTCCTAGATCAGTATAACTTTTTCAGGACACATCAATCTCATCTTATTAACCTATCCTATATAGATAAATATGTAAAAGGAAAAGGCGGTTATGTTTTGATGTCAGATGGAACTCATATTGAAGTAGCCGTAAGAAGAAAAGATGCTTTTTTAAAACAATTATCTAATTAGTGCTTGTTTGAAAAGGCAAAAAATGTAGTTTTATTAATACCAAGTTAGTTTATCAGCAAAAAGGCATTTTGAATGTGCTATGGTAATGGTTGCCTATTTGTAAATAAAGGTGGGTTAGATGTTTTTTAGTGTCTGTATTCGGCTTAATTTTAGGTATGAGAAAGCAATTCGAAAGTCAGCTTATCCTGGGAACCACCCCGATTAATGAAGTAGAAATTCCC
>JAKISU010000013.1 GCA_021648445.1 Flavobacteriaceae bacterium | reverse complement strand
AATTTGAAAGTTTTACTGTAAAATCAACAGATTCTCACTACATTTTAAATATAAATTTCTCAAAAAAGATAAAATTGGGTTCTTGTTTTTTGAGAAAACTAAAAAAATCAATTTTTAGAACCCGCCTTAAGAACACTCTTATAAAAATGTTAAAACTATGTTTGGAAATTTATCGGTATGATGGACAAGCCAAGAGAAGCTCAAGTCAAAATTGAAGGGACTAAAGCCCATACTGCCCCAAAATTTTGGAGCTTCCTAAAGGGAAAGGTTTTTTGCTATTTGTTTTTGGAATTTGGAATTTTACAACATTTTTAAATAATCATCTTCTGAAATGATAGGAATTTTTAGCTCTTCGGCTTTTATACGTTTACTTGGTCCCATATTATCACCTGCAATAATATAGGTGGTTTTTTTTGAGATTGAACTCGACACTTTTCCGCCATTATCTTCAATAGATTTTTTGAGTTCATTCCTACTCATTTTGGCAAATACTCCGGAAACTACAAATATTTTACCTTGTAATGTATCTGTTTGATTCTCTAATACTTCCGCAGATAGCTGTAACTGAACTCCATAACTCTTTAGTCTATCTATCAATTGAATATTTACCAGATTATTAGAAAAATCAACAATACTTTCAGCAATTCTATCTCCAATTTCATCAACAGCAATCAATTCTTCAAAACTAGCTCGCATTAAATTATCTATACTCTTAAAGTGTTTTGCTAATTTTTTGGCAACCGTTTCACCTACAAATCGAATACCTAGTCCAAATAAAACCTTTTCAAACGGAATTTGTTTTGAAGCTTCTATGCCTTCAACCATATTCTGTGCAGATCTTTCTGCCATCCGCTCTAATGGAATGATCTGTTCAACTTTTAAATCATACAGATCAGCATAATTGGTAATCAGGTTTTCTTTAAACAACAACTCTACTGTTTCTGCGCCTAATCCGTCAATATCCATTGCCTTACGGCTGATAAAATGTTGTATTCTACCTGTAATTTGTGTTGGACAACCATATTCGTTTGGACAATAATGTTTGGCATCACCTTCTTTTCTTTCTAAGACTGTTTCACAATCAGGACAAATACTGATATATTGTGTTTGTACTGAATCCTGAGGTCTTTTAGTCAAATCTACACCAACCACTTTCGGAATAATTTCGCCTCCTTTTTCTACAAAAACGGTATCATTTACTCTAATGTCTAGCTTTTCAATTTGATCTGCATTATGCAATGAAGCACGTTTTACAATAGTGCCTGCCAATTCTATAGGTTCTAAATTAGCAACCGGCGTAATTGCACCTGTACGACCAACTTGATAAGAAATACTCTTTAATATCGTACTTTTTTGTTCTGCCTTGTATTTATAAGCTATTGCCCAACGAGGTGCTTTAGATGTATACCCCAACTCATCTTGATGTGCTAAAGAATTTACTTTTATAACCACGCCATCTGTTTCATAAGGCAACTGATGACGTTCAGTATCCCAATGATTAATAAAATCGAAAACAGCATCTATAGAATTGGCAATTTTCAGTGTATTCGGAATTTTAAATCCCGCTTTTTTAGCATTCTCCAATGCTTCATAATGTGTATTAAGAGGCAATCTATTTGCCACAACGTGGTATAGCAAACAATCTAATGGTCGATTTGCCACCTCAGCACTATCTTGTAATTTTAAACTTCCACTGGCAGTATTTCTAGGGTTTCTATAAGGATCTTCTCCTGCTTCTATACGCTCTTTGTTCATTTTATTAAATCCGTCAAGTGGAAGAATAATCTCTCCTCTAATTTCAAAATCGGCAATACTATTGCCTTTTAGTTTTAATGGAATTGACTTAATTGTCTTAATATTTGCAGTAACATCATCTCCTTGAAATCCATCTCCTCTGGTCACCGCTCTTTTTAATTCGCCATTTTCATATGTTAAATTGATAGAAGCGCCGTCATATTTTAATTCGCAAGTATATTCAATTTGTTCAACACCCAACATCTTTTGAATTCGTTTTTCCCAATCAAATAGGTCTTCTTTCGAATAACTATTATCTAAAGAATACATTCTATTTTTATGAGTTACAGTCTCAAACTTTTTAGTAATCTCACCTCCCACGCGCTGTGTAGGTGAATTAGCATCAAAAAACTCAGGATGTTCTTCTTCTAACTGCTGTAATTCTTTTAGTTTTATATCAAAATCATAGTCTGATATGGTTGCATTATCCAACACATAATAATTATAATTATGCTGACGAAGTTCTTCACGAAGTGCTGTAATTTTATCTTGAATATTTGGCATTAATGCTATATATTAATAATAGGCATATCTTCTCACTTTAGAAATATATTTTGCCAAGCGTATTACTTGGTGACTATAGCCATATTCATTATCATACCATACATAAATAACAATAGTCTTTCCGTCACTAGTTGCAATAGTAGCATTACTATCAAAAATAGCCGGTGCTGATGCACCCACAATATCAGAAGATACCAATTCATTACTCAATGAATATTGAATTTGTTCGACCAAATCGCCTTCTAAAGCATATTTTTTCATAATAGTATTTACGGCATCAACACTTGTAGAACTTTCTAATTGCAAATTTAAAACTACCAATGAACCATTTGGTACCGGTACTCTAATTGCATTTGAAGTTAGTTTACCTTCTAATGAAGGCAAAGCTTTTGCAACTGCTTTACCTGCACCTGTCTCAGTAATAACCATATTCAATGCTGCTGCTCTACCTCTTCGGTATTTTTTATGCATATTATCTACTAAATTCTGATCATTGGTATATGCATGTATGGTTTCTAAATGACCGGAAATAATACCAAAACTATCATCAATGACTTTTAAGACTGGTGTAATGGCGTTTGTAGTACAAGATGCTGCTGAAAAAATATCAACTACATCCGGGTCATGATCTTTATGATTTACGCCATGAACAATATTTGGTATTCCTTTACCCGGAGCTGTTAATAATACTTTACTAGCACCTTTCGCAGCTAGGTGTCTGCTCAATGCTTCTTTATCTCTAAAAGCACCTGTATTATCAATAACCAAAGCGTTATTAATACCATATCTGGTATAATCAATTTCTTCAGGAGTATTAGCAACTATCATAAACACCGTAGTACCATTAACAATCAATGCTTTATTCGCTATATCTGTGATTACAGTACCTGAAAATTCACCATGAACGGAATCATTACGTAATAATGAAGCTCTTTTCTCGAGTATTGTTTCATTGATCTCACCGCGAGTTACAATAGCACGTAAACGCATTTGTTTGCCTTTACCTGTTCTTTCCATCAGCTCTCTTGCTACCAAGCGACCAATTCTTCCAAATCCGTACAATATCACATCTTTTGGCTGAATACCATCCGATTTTTCTGCTCCTTTTAATTTGTTTTTTACAAAGTCTAATACATTATCTTGATTTTCTTCTAAAACATATTCATAGGCTAATTTTCCAATATCTAATTTTGCCGGTGGTAAATGAATCTCTTTGATAGCTCTAGAAATTTCAACCGCATCAAAAATAGAAATTGGTTTCTGTACAAATTCACTGGCATATTCTACCAAATTTAAAATCTGACTAACATTTCTATTGATCAATTGATTTCTAAATAACACCAATTCAATAGCATTATCATACCATAGATCACTAATTGTTTTAATGAATTCAACAGTAGCTCTTCTTCTATCTGCTTGAAAAGCCAATTCTTTTTCATAGGTATCATTTATAGACATTTTTTTATTTTTTTAGTCTCCCCGAGTATTCGTTATCAGGGTTAATTTTTCTGCAAAAATACTCTTTTCAATCGTTTTCGTAATAATTTTTTATAAAAATACCCCCAATAGTATCTAACTTTTTGGGGGCACTGTATAAATGGGAGGTTTTTTTATGTTATTTTTATCTAAAAATATACCGTTCTCGTTCACCTTTAGTATTTAACATTTCTATCCTCATGACTTCTCCACTAGACCTATTATTAATTGTAGTATTAACATCTTCGACAGAATACATTTTTTTATTATTTATAGAAGTAATAATATACCCTTTTTTAACTCCGTAATACAATAGCTCTTTATTAGTGATACCTGTAATTTTTACACCATTGGTTATCGTTAACTTTTTTAATTCATTACTCGTTAAATTCTCTAAGTCTAAGCCAAGTGACGAAACTGAACTTATTTCACTTTTAGTTAAAGTTACCTCGGTTGTTTTCTCTACGCCATCTCTTAAAAATGTAACGTTAATAATATCATTAGGCTTTTTTGTTCTTAAATAACCTGTTAAATCTGCATAGGTTAAAACTTTTACATTATTTAATTTAATAATGATGTCTTTAGATTTTAGTCCTGCTCTTTTAGCTCCTGAATTTTCTGTTACTTCAGAGATATAAAACCCTTGGGTATAATCAATATTTAAATTTTCAGCAGCCTTATGATTTAATTCTCCACCACTCACTCCTAATATTGCTTTTTGAACCATACCAAATTCCATAATGTCTTCAACGACTTTTTTAACAATATTTGAAGGTATCGCAAAAGAGTATCCAATAAAAGAACCTGTACGAGATGTAATAGCTGTATTAATCCCTATTAATTCACCTCTGACATTCACTAATGCACCACCACTATTACCGGGATTTACAGCAGCATCTGTTTGAATAAAAGAATCAATATTATTATTTCCCTCTAAATCACGCCCTTTTGCACTCACAATACCGGCTGTAACAGTAGAGGTTAAATTAAACGGATTACCAACTGCTAACACCCATTCTCCAACTTTTACATTGTCAGAATTTCCAAAAGTAATATATGGTAAATTTGAAGCATCTATTTTTATTAAAGCAATATCTGAACTTTCATAAACGCCTATTACCTCAGCTATATATGATTTTTTATTATTTAAAGTAATTTCAAGTTCTTTTGCTCCTTGAATCACATGATTATTGGTAATGATATAACCATCAGGCGAAATAATAACCCCGGAACCTGTCCCTACAATAATCTTACCTCCTTTGGCATTACTCCCATAGAAAAACTCAGCTAAGGGATCTGCCTTTCTGATTGTTGTGTTTTTTACATGAACAACCTCATGTATAGTTTCTGCTGCCGCTTTAGTGAAGTCTATTGTTTCTGCTGCAAAATTTGAAGTTGGTATATAATTAGCTTGTGTAATTTTTGGTTGAAATATTTGACTTACCTTCTCCTCTTTTTTGTAATTACCAACAAACAATACATAACCTCCCAACGCTAATACTCCTCCTAAAACAGATGCTATAATTAAATTTGCTATTTTTTTCATGTGTTTATATTTTAGTAATTCTTATTTTCATTTCAACTTAAAACTTCAATTATATAAGATTCCTACCGTAGTATATCTTGAGCGATAGTCGAAAGGCAGGAATGACAATTCATTCGGAAACTTCGAGGTAAACCTCTCAGAGAATTTTTTAAAATAACACTCAAAAATACAAGATTATTATATGTCAATATTGACTTTAACTATACTTTAACAGCATTTATAACTCAAACCTTCATTCCAAAACCCTAATACATAATTTAGGTTGGAAAAATGTTTACATTTGCCTTGCTTATGCAAATACAGTTTTACAAATATCAAGGAACGGGTAATGATTTTATCTTAATCGATAATCGGCAGCATTTATTTCCGAAAAATAATACCAAACTAATTGCACAATTATGTGATCGGAAATTTGGCATTGGCGCTGACGGATTAATTTTATTGGAACCATCAGATCAGCATGATTTTACGATGGTATATTTTAATGCTGATGGTAATATTAGTAGTATGTGTGGTAATGGTGGAAGATGTATTACAGCCTTCGCCAAAAAATTAAATATTATCGATAATAAAACTGTTTTTAAGGCTATAGATGGCACACATGAAGCTATCATTAAAAAAGATATTGTAAGTCTTAAAATGATTGATGTTGCAACTGTTGAGCAATTTGAAGATCATCTATTTTTAAATACCGGTTCACCACATCATGTCGCTTTTGTTAATGATGTAAAGAACGTGAACGTTAAAGTAACCGGAAGAAAAATCAGATTTGGAGCGCCATACTTTGAAGAAGGAAGTAATGTTAATTTTGTACAGAAAATTGACAAAAACACCTTTAAAGTACGAACTTATGAACGTGGTGTTGAAGACGAAACACTAAGCTGTGGTACCGGTGTAACTGCTGTTGCTATCGCGGCTCACAAAGCATATAAAACGCAAAATAACACAGTTATTTTAGAAACGTCCGGTGGAAATTTAGAAGTTTCTTTTAATTACGATAATAATACTTATAAAAATGTGTTTTTAAAAGGTAAAGCTACATTGGTTTTTACAGGAGAAATTGTCAATTAATAAATAATGTACTTAATACTTAGATATTAAATAACTCTGCAGTAATCAACCTTGAACTTGAAACTAAAAACCTTAATATTAGGCATGCAAGCATTAACAGGTAAAAAAATTCACTTAAGAGCCTTAGAGCCTGAAGATATTGATTTTCTATTTACAGTAGAAAATGACGAATCATATTGGGAAGTAAGTAGTACGCAAACTCCTTTTTCAAGATTTATTTTAGAGCAATATATAGCAAGTGCTCACCAAGACATACACGAAGTCAAACAATTACGTCTTATTATCGTAGAAAATGATTCCAAAAAAAATGTTGGTTTTGTAGATCTTTTTGATTTTATTCCTCAGCATAGACGTGCAGGAGTCGGTATTTTAATCATAGATAATGAACAACATAAAGGATATGCATCGGAAGCATTAGAATTATTAATTGATTATAGTTTTAATCAGCTTAGTTTACATCAGCTCTTTGCGAATATTACTTCTGATAATACCAAAAGTTTAGCACTTTTTGAAAAACATAATTTTTTAAAAGTTGGCACAAAAAAAGAATGGATTTTATCTAAAGGAAATTTTAAAGATGAAATTTTATTTCAATTGATAAAATAACATAGAGAATTTAGAGTTAAAAAAGATAATATTTTGCAGTAACATGAAAAAAATAATTTTAATAATACTTAGTGTCATCTTTGTTGTTGGAGCAATTATAGGATATACATACTATTCAAAAATATACAATCCTAATGTTATTGAAGATACAGCAATTTTAATACCCAATAATGCTACTTTCGATGAAGTCACAGAAATTGTTCTTCCACATTTAAAAAATAAAAATAGTTTTGATTGGGTGGCAAAGCAAAAAAACTATCCAAACGTCATAAAATCGGGAAAATACCTTATAAAAAAAGGAATGAATAATAATGATTTAGTGAACTTATTACGAAGTGGTAAACAAGCTACCATCAAAGTTACTTTTAACAATCAAGATACATTAGAAAAGCTTTCGGGTAGAATTGCTGAACAAATTGACGCTGATTCTGACGAAATTTTATCTGCTGTTCTAGATACTGATTTTTTGAAAAAAAATAATTTCACGAAAACCAATGTCTTAGGAATGTTTGTCCCCAATTCTTATGAGTTCTATTGGAATACTACTGCTTCAACATTTAGAGATAGAATGCTTAAAGAGTCTAAAGCTTTTTGGAACACAGCTCGTCAAGAGAAAGCCAACAAATTAAACCTTACTAAAAATGAAGTAATTACTTTGGCTTCAATTGTTCAAAAGGAAACAGCTTACGCAAGTGAAAGACCAATTGTAGCAGGCTTATATTTAAATAGATTACGTGACAAGTGGGCTTTAGAAGCAGATCCAACTATAATTTTTGCATTGAAACAGAAATATGGTCAAGACTATGAAGTAAAACGGGTATTATATAAAGATTTAGAAATTGATTCGCCTTACAATACCTATAAAAATACAGGACTCCCTCCTTCATTAATTGCTATGCCGGATATTTCTTCTATAGATGCTGTTTTAAATCATACAAAACATGAGTATTATTATATGTGTGCCAGTGTGACTAAAATTGGCTATCATGAATTTGCCAAAACACTTACACAACATAATGTTAATGCAAGTAAATACCACAAATGGGTAAGTAAACAAGGTATTAACAGATAGTGTATGACAATCGAATTGGCAAAAATAAAGATAATTAACGTTTGTTTGTTTTTCTGTTCTTTTTCAATAATAGCCCAAAACAACGTTACATTTTGGGAAAAATCTGATACTCTAAACACTAAACGTAGAAATGCAGTTTACATCACTGAAGCAGCAGCAGCTTCTGTCGCCTTAATAGGATTGAATCAATTGTGGTATGCAGATTTTAAACGCTCATCATTTCAAACGGTTAATGATAATAGCGAATGGCTACAAATGGATAAAGCCGGTCATGTAATAAGCTCATACTATATAGGTAAAATAGGTATGAATATGTTGGACTGGGCAGGTGAAAGTAAAAAGAATCAGTTACTATATGGAGCTACTTTAGGTTTTGCTTTTTTGGGTGCTGTTGAAGTTTTAGACGGTTTTTCTGAAGAATGGGGGTTTTCTGTAGGAGACCTTGCTGCTAATGCAGCAGGCACAGGTTTACTCATCGGGCAAGAATTATTATGGGATGAGCAACGTATACAATTAAAATATTCATTTCATACGACTCCATATTCTAGTAGAAGACCTGATTTATTGGGTGAGAATTTTTTAGAACAAGCCTTAAAAGATTACAATGGGCAAACATATTGGCTATCAGCCAATCTCTGGTCATTCAATAAAAAGAGTAAAATACCCAAATGGTTGAATATTGCTTTTGGTTATGGTGCCGAAGGAATGATCTCTGCAAATGAAGATATTTTTATCAACCCTATTTTTCTTCCTGAGCAACAAAGATTCAGACAGTATTACCTAAGCCTAGATGTAGATCTCACCAAAATTAAAACACGGTCAAAACTATTGAAAACAGTGTTCTCTGCAATTAATTTTATTAAAATACCAGCACCAACTTTTGAAATTACTTCTAAAGGTGATGGTAAATTTCATTTTATATATTTTTAAATTACTGATTTTCAGTTAATTAATTTATTTTATCGATTTAATTATTTATTGTATATTTGCACGCTGAATTTAAAGTACTAAAACATACTTTAAAAACTATCAAATGAAAAAGAAATTACTAAAACTATCAGTAATAGTTGTGCTATTATATAACATAACTACGGGGTTTTCTAGCTGGAACAGAACTGTTGTAAAGTATAACTTACCTGATACAAATGCAATTACTACAGTATCGCAAGAAGAAATCCAAACTACTTTTAAAACGTATAACTTTCCTTTTGTAGGAAGATCATACATAGGTTTTAAAGAGGCCATTGCCTTTAAAGAATCTCAAGGTAAATACTACAGAGTCAATACGTTAGGGTATCTAGGAAAGTATCAATTTGGAAAATCTACCTTAAAAAGATTTAAAATCTACAATACCATTGAATTTTTAAAAGATCCTTCATTACAAGAAGATGCTTTTTTAGCCTTGTGCTCTGTCAATAAATGGATCTTAATAAGAGACATTAAACGAAGTGTTGGCAAAAGAATCAACGGAATAAAGATTACAGAATCCGGTATTTTAGCTGCTGCTCATTTAGCAGGTGCAGGAAATGTAAAAAAGTATCTACGAAGCAATGGAACAGTTAGTTTTAGTGACGCTTACGGAACAAATATTGAGTACTACTTGAAAAAATTTGCAGGTTTTGATACTTCTTTTGTTGAAGCTAACAGAAAACCTGTACTTTAACCTATTACAGCTATTAATTAT
Organism: Flavobacteriaceae bacterium; assembly: GCA_021648445.1. GTDB lineage: Bacteria > Bacteroidota > Bacteroidia > Flavobacteriales > Flavobacteriaceae > Aureibaculum. The sequence continues at coordinate 26,057 of JAKISU010000013.1, read as the reverse complement.
CTAAAGGAGACTGTCTAAAAAGTAACTTTTTAGACAGTCTCCTTTATTTTTTATGAAGAATAAATATCGCCGGGCGTTTATGTAGGCTTACTTTTTCTTTCTTCCAATCTTGAACTGATTGCGTTTTAATATATTCAGTTGAAAGTGTAATATCGGCTGCTATACATAATTGCGTATTAGCAGATAGTGTTTGCAATAAATCTGTAAACATTTTTTCATTACGGTATGGTGTTTCAATAAACAGTTGAGACTGATCTTTATCTGAAGATAATTTTTCTAATTGCTTAATATACCTTTTACGTTCAGCTTTATCAATAGGCAAATAACCATTAAATGCAAAATTTTGCCCATTCAGCCCAGAACTCATCATTGCCATAGTAATAGAAGATGGTCCAACCATCGGCACCACTTTAATCCCTTTTTTATGTGCCAATTGCACTATCAAAGCACCGGGATCAGCAATTGCAGGTACACCTGCTTCAGACACCAAGCCCACATTATAACCTTTTGAACAAGCATCTAAATAATGCGCGGACTCAAATTCGTCTGTAAATTTATCTAATACATCAATGTGTAATGAAGGTTGTGATTTTCTAGGTGATATTTTTTTTATAAATCTTCTTGCTGATTTTTCATTCTCAACAATATAATGATCTACTTTTTCTATTACTTTTTTAACTGAAATAGGAAGTACCTCCAGCGGTTCGTTATCACCCAATGTAGTTGGGATTAGATATAGTTTCCCTACTCTTGACATATTATAATTTCTCAGTTATTACTGTACAAGCTTTATCTAGCAATTTATACACATTCTCAAAACCAAACTCACCTCCATAATATGGATCAGGCACATCTACATTTTCATTTGGAAAAATCTCATTCAAGATTATTTTTACTTTTGCTTTGTCATTTTCGTCTCTAGCTAAGGCTAACACATCTCTTTTATTAGAATTATCCATTACATATATAAGGTCAAAATCATCAAAATCAGATACTTTAAATTGGCGACAACGTTGATCTGTAATGTCTATATGATATTTTTCAGCAACAGCAATAGAACGCTTATCAGGCAAACCACCAATATGATAGTTACCTGTCCCGGCAGAATCAACAAAAATTGTAAGGAATTGACTTTCGATTTTAAAATACCTTCAGCCAATGGTGAGCGACAAATATTTCCGAGGCAGACCATTAAGACGCGTACCATTTCTAAAAATTAAAAGGATAATTTTTTGGTTATATCTTCAACGTATTTTCTAAACTGTTTATCAGTTTCGGTAAGATTATCAACCGTTTTACATGCATGTAGTACAGTTGCGTGATCTCTACTACCAATTTGAGAACCAATACTCGCTAAAGATGCTTTTGTCATACGTTTAGCAAAAAACATTGCCAATTGACGAGCTTGTACAATATGTCTTTTTCTAGTTTTAGATTGTAAAGTAGTAACATCCATTTCAAAATATTTAGAAACTACTTTTTGAATGTAATCTATTGACACCTCGCGTTTGGTATTTTTAACGAATTTATCTACAATTCGTTTTGCCAAAGACAATGTAAATTCTTTTCTATTAAATGAAGCTTGAGCTATCATTGAAATTAAGACTCCTTCGAGCTCTCTTACATTTGTTTTAATATTTTTTGCAATATATTCTATTATTTCTTCAGGCATTTCCACACCATCTCTAAATAACTTGTTATGTAATATCAATATTCTAGTTTCATAATCAGGCGATTGCAATTCAGCAGACAATCCCCATTTGAAACGTGATAATAAACGTTGTTCAATATCCTGCATATCAACAGGTGCTTTATCAGAAGTTAAGATAACCTGTTTACCATTTTGATGTAAATGATTAAAAATATGGAAAAACACATCTTGAGTACCTGCTTTACCAGATAAGAATTGTACATCATCAACAATCAACACATCTATCATTTGATAAAAATGAATAAAATCATTTCTCGAATTTCCTTTAACAGAATCAATATATTGCTGTGTGAATTTTTCAGCAGAAATATATAATACTGTTTTTTCCGGATATTTATCTTTAATATCTACCCCAATAGCATGTGCTAAATGTGTTTTACCCAAACCTACACCGCCATAAATCAATAAAGGGTTAAAAGAGGTGCCTCCGGGTTTATTAGCAACAGCCATACTTGCAGAACGAGCTAACCTATTGGCATCGCCCTCAATAAAATTATCAAAACTATAATTAGGATTTAATTGAGATTCAATCTTAATTTTTTGAATACCCGGAATAATAAAAGGGTTTCTCAACTCTCTTTTATCAAACTCTAAAGGAACAGTAACACCTTGCGAATTGAAAGGCTTTCTATTAGAACTCGGTATTTTAACAGTATGAGGGTTTTTACTACTATAAGCATTTTCCATCTTCACATCATATATCAACTTAGCATCTTCACCCAATTCGCGAACCAAGGCAACTCTTAATAATTTAATATAATGCTCTTCTAACCACTCATAAAAAAACTTGCTTGGCACTTGTATAGTTAACGCTTCTCCAGATACTTTAATAGGCTTGATTGGTACAAACCATGTTTTATAAGCTTGGGGTTTTATATTGTCTTTGATAAAAGACAAACAATTATTCCAAACTGAAGTAGCAGTTTTTGTCATTCTTAGGGTTCAGTTTATTTGGTTAAGATTGCTAAGAGATTTTTCAGGGTTTTCTCTCATAATTTTCGTGTTACAAAAGTGTGAATATTTTTTGTTATAAAAAAATATATTTGCTATTGATTTTTAATTATTTTTTTCGTAAACTCTGGCTCTTAAAAAATAATTTTATGCTTAGTCACAAATTACAAATCAGAGTCCGTTACGGTGAAACCGATCAAATGGGTTACGTTTACTACGGCAACTATGCCCAATACTTTGAAATGGGAAGAGTTGAATGGCTACGCAACTTAGGCATATCATATAAACGCATGGAAGACTCAGGTATTATGTTACCTGTATTAAATTTAAACATTGATTATAAAAATCCGGCAAAATATGATGATCTACTTACCTTAAAAACAATTTTACTCAAAAAACCTTCAGTAAGAATTGAATTTGGATTTGAAATCCATAATGAAAGTCAAGAACTATTAACTAAAGGTTATACATCATTGGTATTTATAGATATGAAAAGAAATAGACCTATCAAAGCACCTGATTATATTCTTGAGAAAACTGAAGGTTTGTTTTGATACGAATGAATTAACAGAAGTCTCCCTTAACAGTAAAAACCATACCTTCTAAGAAGGCGGCTTTGGAAAACCCCCTAAAAAGGGCAATGAGCAACAAGATTATAAACCGGTCCAAAGAGACCTGTCTGGTTTTGAAAACCTGACAGGTCTGAAAAACCTAAAGAACATCACCACCAACTAAGCAGGTAGTTTTTCAAGATAAAATAAATAACTTAAGACCGCTTCGCTTTAAGACAAAAGACCGGTTTGATACAGTTTTGAATATTGATAAGTTTTTAACCTCTATCCTTAATCTTCTTGCTTTCATTTTTTCTGTCTTCCGCCGTCGGGTCTCCCGTCTTTTATCATTAAAATTCAACTACTTTAACATGTCTTAACTCCTCAAAAGCAATTTTTATAGCCGACGCTTCTTTTTTACGGATAGAAACTTCATACTCACAATTCAATTCCATTTTTTGAGCAACAATTGTCGCGTTTTTTTCTTTAATAATTCGCATCACTTTATTCATATACTGATATTCAAAAATGAGTTTAAAATGAATATCAATAGTTCTTGTAATTATTTGAGCAGCTTCTAAGGCTAATTGTGCTGAAGTTTTATAAGCATTTACCAAACCTCCAACTCCTAATTTTGTACCACCAAAATAACGTACAACCACTACCAATACATTTGTGAGTTCTTTCGAAAGTATTTGTCCATATATAGGTTGTCCGGCTGAATTATTAGGCTCACCATCGTCATTAACCCTAAATTTAATAGCATCACTGCCTAATTGCCAAGCATAACACCAATGTCTAGCTTTATGATGTTCTTTTTTTAAATTATCAACAAATGCTTTGACTTGATCTTCTCGATGTAGCGGATAGGCATATCCTAAAAATTTACTTCCTCTATCTTTAAAAATAACGCCATCTGATGGTTTAACGACAGTTTTGTATGTATCTTTTTCTAACAATTCTTATTTTTTAATATTTTTAAAATATCAGATTGAATAGTTTGACTATATACCTCTTCACCATCAATAACAGGAGCATTCACTCCTTTATTAAAAGTTACATCCCCTATAAAAACACGTGCTTCATCCCAAAAGTCAGCATCAATAAAAGTTTGAAGTGTTTGTGAGCCTCCTTCAATAATAACCGATTGAATAGTATGCCTATATAAAACTTCACAAATCTGTGTGGCAATATCCTTAGAAAAATCTATTTGCTCAAAAATAAGATTCTCATCTGCTACTCCGTCCTTCTTTTCAGTTAAAACTATAGTTTTTATACGCTTATCAAATAAATGATAGCTTTTAGGAGTTCTTAGGCTTTTATCTAACACTATCCTTATGGGATTTTTACCATACCAATTACGAACATCTAATTTCGGATTATCATTAATTGCAGTATTTGTCCCCACTAGTATTGCTCGTTCTTTACTTCGCCATTTATGTACCAACTGCCTTGAATATTGATTGGTTATCCATATTGGTTTAGCCTGCTCTCTCTTTGGGAGAGTCCCGAAATCTCGGGAGAGGTGAGGGCTTATAAACCCATCTTTAGTTTCTGCCCATTTTAATATGATATAAGGTCTTTTTTTTACGTGATAGGTGAAAAATCGCTTATTCAACTCAACACATTCATCTTCCAACACTCCAACTTCAACTTCGCAACCATATTTTTTCAATTTTTCAATGCCTTTTCCGGCTACTTTATCAAAAGGATCAATACAACCTATAATAACCTTAGGTATTTGATATTTTACTATTAAATCTGAACAAGGAGGTGTTTTACCAAAATGATCACAAGGTTCTAAACCCACATATAATGTTGCCTTTTTAAGCAATTTTTTATCAATAACGGAATTGATTGCATTTACTTCTGCATGATTACCTCCATAAGAGCTGGTATAGCCTTCGCCAATAATAGTGCCATTATACACAATAACACTTCCTACCATAGGATTCGGGCTTGTAGTTCCCAATCCGCTTTTAGCTAATTCAATGCAACGTTTTATATAATTTTCGTGTATCTTCACAACGCTAAAATACTATTATTTAATTATGCTCATTAGAAAAATCAGACCTTCTGATAATCCTTTTATAGAACAGATCATAAAATCATCACTCGTTGAATTTGGCTTACCAATGACAGGAACTGCTTATGAAGATAAAGACACACAATATATGTATGAAGCATACCAAGGCAATAGAGCAATTTATTTTGTTTTAGAAGATAAAGGAACTGTTGTTGGAGGTGGCGGTATCAAAGCATTACAAGGCAATACTGACAATATATGTGAGCTTCAAAAAATGTATTTTGCTCCTGAAGCCCGAGGTAAAGGGTATGGAAAGGTCATGTTTGATAAATGTATAGGTGCTGCAAAAAAATTTGATTACACACAGTGCTATTTAGAATCAGCCGGATCATTAAAAGCTGCTATTCATATCTATGAAAAAAATGGATTTAAACATTTAAAAGGCTCTTTAGGCGGAACGGGACATTATTCTTGTGGTGTATGGATGCTAAAAGACTTAGACACGAATTTTACTAATTTACACTAATTAATCCATGGGATTTCGTGAAATTTGTACCCAATATGACAATTCAAGAATTAAAATCTACTTTTTTAAAAGATTTAGCTCAATTATACCCAAAAGAAGAAATTCAATCCTTTTTTAATTTACTGATTTCTTTCAAGTTAAAATTAACAAGAGCTGACATCGCATTGAACCCTAATCAAATCATTCTGCAAAAAGATTTAGATTTTTTCTTAAATGCTATAGCTGATTTATATAAAGAAAAACCTATACAATATATAATAGGTGAAACTGAATTTTATGGATTACCATTTAAAGTTAACAAAAATGTATTGATACCCAGGTCTGAAACTGAAGAGTTGGTAACATGGATACTTAATGAAACTAAAAAAAAACGCCCCAAGACCCAAGACCCAAGACTTACGATTCTCGATATTGGAACAGGTAATGGTTGTATAGCCATTTCTTTAGCTAAAAATTTACCTGATGCTACTGTTTTTGCCTTAGATATTTCTAAAGGAGCCTTAAAAATCGCACAACAAAATGCAAAGCTAAATAGTGTCGACATTAATTTTGTCGAACAAAATATTCTAAACACGAATGTCATGCTGAGCGGAGTTGAAGCATTTAGGACAGGCTTAGTCGAGAGCTATGAAAGCGAAAAACTTTTATCATTAAAATTTGACATCATAGTGAGTAATCCGCCCTATGTTCGTGAATTAGAAAAGAAAGAAATCCAAAATAATGTACTAGAAAACGAACCCCATATAGCATTGTTTGTAGATGATAATAATCCATTATTATTCTATGATAAAATAGCCAATTTTGCTAAAAAGAATCTAAATAAAAGTGGACAATTATATTTTGAGATCAATCAATATTTAGGAAAAGAAGCGGTTGAGTTGCTCAAGCAAAAAGGGTTTACCGATATAGAATTACGAAAAGATATATTAGGAAATGACAGGATGATTAAAGTGAGTTTTTGAGGAATATCTTAACAATCATAATAAAGTGTTAAATTAAAAAAACATATAATCTTTCTTGTAAATAACGTTATAAAAATACGACAACAGGTTTAATATTTGATTTGATAAAAATATTATAAAATGAAAAAATTAATTTTAATAGGTATATTCTTTAGCACAATTCTATCTGTAAATGCACAAGAATGGCTTACGAATTTTGAAGAAGCAAAAAAAATAGCTTCAGCAGAGAATCGAAATATAGTATTAGTATTTCAAGGATCTGATTGGTGCGCACCATGTATAAAGTTAGATAAGGAAATTTGGAGTACAGACGAGTTTAAAAATTATGCAAAAGAACATTTTGTAATGATACAAGCCGACTTTCCCAGAAAAAAGAAAAATAAATTAGAAACATCTCAACAACAACAAAATAATAGTTTAGCCGAAAAATACAATAAGCAAGGTTTTTTTCCACATGTAGTGGTTTTAAATGAAAAAGGTAATGTATTAGGTAGAATCGGTTATAAAAAAGTCAGCCCTTCTGAATACATCAAAATATTAAACTCTTTTTAAGATATTAATGGTAAAAAAAATATTGATCTTGCTTTTTGCAATGACATTTACTACAACAATGTTTTCCCAACAGATGCACAGGCGCACTTTAAAATTAATGGGGACTCGTTTTGATATTTCTGTTGTTGAAAATGACTCACTAAAAGCATCATATTATATTGAACTTGCTGTACATGAAATATCTAGAATAGAAAAATTAATATCATCTTGGGATAATAACTCTCAAACATCTCTCATAAATAGAAATGCAGGAATTAAACCAGTAAAAGTAGATAGTGAGTTGTTTAATCTAATAAAGCGTTCTATATCAATTTCTAAATTAACTGATGGCGCTTTTGATATTAGTTATGCTTCTATGGATAAAATTTGGAAATTTGATGGTAGTATGAAATCGATGCCAACAGAAAATAAAATAAAAGCTTCGGTTTCAAAAGTTGGTTATCAAAATATTATCCTTAATGAAGAAAATTATACGGTTTTTTTAAAATTAAAAGGCATGAAAATAGGCTTTGGTGCTATTGGTAAAGGCTATGCTGCCGATAAAGCTAAAGAATTATTAATATCAAAAGGTGTAATTGCCGGAATTATGAATGCATCGGGTGATATGAATACTTGGGGAAAACAGCCAAATGGTGATTATTGGAAGGTTGCGATTACAAATCCACTAAACAAAAAAAATGCATTTGGATTGTTACCGATAAAAAGCAGAGCAGTTGTAACCTCAGGTAATTATGAAAAATATGCAACTTTTAACGGTAAAAGATATTCTCATATTATAAATCCGAAGACTGGTTATCCGTCAAGCGGAATTATAAGTGCAACTGTTTTTGCACCAAAAGCTGAACTAGCTGATGCGTTGGCTACTTCTATTTTTGTAATGGGTGTTAAAGTTGGTATCAATAGAATCGATCAAATTCCTAAAGTAGACTGCATTATTATTGATGAAAATGGTGATATACATAAATCTAAACATATAAACATTGAAAAAATATAAATCGATGAAAAAAATAATTTATATAGTAATATCAGTAAGTTTCCTGACTTCTTGTGTAGCAGTTAAAGAATATGAAAAGGTCAATATTAATGATCCTGATATGGTGCTGGCTTCCAGAAAATCAAATAAGTTTGAAACATCCTTTCAAGTATATAGAGAATCTGCTGCAGGAGCAAACGGAGGGAAAACCGGTGGAGGCTGCGGTTGTAATTGACATAATAACTATAATAGAAAACATTTTTATCTAAAATGAACTACTCAAAAAGAACAAACTAAAAATGAAGGAATTAATTATCATCCCTTTACTATTTTTTATCGCTTCAGCTTTTTCTCAAAATCAGTCTCAAGACTCAACAAAAGTTTATAAAAAACGCGTATTAGAAAGAGCGGAAATAGATTTCTTATCAAGTTATTATTCTCAAGATGGTAATAATGCTGCAGTAACCGGCGGAATAGGAACTGAAAAATTGACCGATTTTGCTTCTAATATTGTGATATCTGTCCCCTTAAATGACGATGATGTATTAACTATTAGTGCCGAAATTTCAGCTTACACATCAGCATCTTCCAGTAATTTAAACCCTTTTGATTCTGGTGCTTCTAGAAACGATAATGATGACAGAAATGGAACAAGCGCAACTACTGGTAGCCCTTGGATAGAATCAAGTGGTGCCTCAAGACAAGACACTTGGTTTAACGGGAATGTTAGTTATAGTCACTCTTCTGATGACAGAAATAAAATATGGAGCGCAAACCTGAACTTTGCAAATGAATATGACTATACTTCTATTGGTTTTGGCGGAAGTCATACATGGTTATTTAATGAAAAGAATACGGAATTTGGTGTTAGTGGAAATGTCTATTTAGACACTTGGAGCCCCTGGTATCCTACAGAATTAGATTCATACCTCGAAGCTGATCAAAATTTAAATAGAGGTTTTTTTAGTAATGTAGATATTTTAGACCAAAGCGGGAATATTATTGACAAGAATGGCGTTAATGTCTGGAGTCCATTGAACACAACATTAATAGACAACAAAAGTAAAAACACTTTTTCTGTATCATTGAGTTTTTCACAGATTTTAAATAAAAATGTGCAAGTTTCATTTTTTTTAGACCTGATTCAACAAAATGGTTGGTTAGCTAGCCCTTTACAACGTGTCTATTTCGGGGATAGAGATAATTTTTATATTGGAAACGCAGCTAGCATTCCAAATTACACATTACCAAGTAATAGAGATGTATTTCAATTAGCAGATGATATTGAACGCTTACCTGAAAGTCGTATTAAAATTCCTATAGGGATGCGCTTTAACTATTATATCAATGAGATATTTATTGTCAGAACCTATTATCGATTCTATGCTGATGATTGGGGAGTTTCATCACATACCGCCGAAATTGAAATACCCATAAAAATTACTGATAAGTTTACATTGTATCCTTCCTATAGGTATTATATGCAAACAGCTGCTGATTATTTTGCCCCTTATGAAGGAAATTTATCTACTCAAGAATTTTATACTTCTGATTTTGATCTATCTGATTTTAATGCAAACCAATATGGTTTTGGAATTAAATATACTGATATCTTTACCAAACGACATGTTTGGAAATTTAATTTAAAGAGTGCAGAACTCAAATACAGTCATTATGATAGAAGTACCGGACTTGCCTCAGATATTATCTCTTTAGGTTTTAATTTTATATTTGAATAAAGTCAAAATTAAATTGACGATTATTTGAAAAATATTAATTTCTAAAACTACTATCTTTGCACCATGCGAATAGATATTATTACCGTTTTACCGGAATTGATTAAAAGTCCCTTTGAATTTTCTATCATTAAAAGAGCAACCAACAAAGGTTTAGTTGAAGTTCACTTTCATGATTTACGAAAATATGCCATTAATAAATATGGTAAAATTGACGATGCTCAGTTTGGAGGCGGAGCAGGTATGGTAATGATGATAGAGCCAATTGATAAATGCATCAGTCAATTAAAGTCAGAACGTAATTATGATGAAATTATCTTTATGACACCTGATGCTGAAATTCTCAATCAACAAACAGCAAACACCTTATCATTAAAAGAAAATCTAATTATTTTATGTGGTCATTATAAAGGTATAGACCACCGTGTACGTGAATTATTTATAACTAAAGAAATTTCTATTGGTGATTATGTTTTAAGTGGTGGCGAATTAGGTGCTGCCGTATTATGCGATAGTATTATCAGATTAATACCGGGTGTTTTAGGCGATGAAACCTCAGCTTTGACCGATTCATTTCAAGACAATTTGTTATCGCCTCCTGTATATACAAGACCTTCAAACTATAAAGATCATAAAGTCCCTGATATATTATTGTCGGGTAATTTTCCTAAAATTGAGGAATGGCGCAATCAAAAAGCATTAGAAAGAACCAAAACTATTCGTCCTGATTTGCTGAAATAGATACCTCAAAATATTTAGCTTGACTCTAAAGCTATAACTTGTGTCTTGTGTCTTGCGTCTTGTGTCTTGTGTCTTGTGTCTTGTGTCTTGTGTCTAAAAATAAAACCTATGTCAATAGATTCTCTTCAAAAACTTTTTGTTACATTTGCACACGCAAAATTAACCTCTGACGAAAATCGTGTATGTTGGTATTTGAAAAACCATTAAAATATATGAAATGGAAGATTTAGTAAAATTCGTTCAAGACGAATTTGTAACAAAAAAAGAATTTCCTGATTTTTCAGCTGGTGACACTATTACAGTATATTATGAAATTAAAGAAGGTGAAAAAAAACGTACTCAGTTTTTTAAAGGCGTTATAATTCAACGTAGAGGTTCAGGATCTACTGAAACTTTTACTATCAAAAAAATGTCAGGCACTGTTGGTGTTGAACGTATATTTCCAGTTAATTTACCTGCAATACAAAAAATTGAACTGAATAGAAAAGGTAAAGTTAGAAGAGCAAGAATTTATTATTTCAGAAATCTTACCGGTAAAAAAGCCAGAATTAAAGAGACGAGAGTATAATTTAATTCTCCATTTACATTATACAAAAACCCTATTTCAAATATAAGAAATAGGGTTTTTGTATTAACAATTGTTTATAAACGCTATTCATATCTTATTAATAACTCTTAATTAATTTTTATTCATCTTTTCAAGATACTCTTTATATTTGATATAGAATTTATAACTGATTAGCATTTTAGTAAATGGAAGATGAGATTTCGGTCAAATTGAAAGTTAATTAAATGACAAATTAATTGTAATTTCTAAAAGAACGTTCTTTGTGTTTTTAAGAATTATGTATCGCCAAGTGTTTAGCATGAATAGTTGGAAATATTAAAATGATTAAAAGCAAATTTAAAATATTTATATAATGAAGTCAGGTTAATGATTGACATCCGTTATTGTTATTTTGATTAATTATAAAGATATTTTAAAAAATCATTTGATGAAGTGTGTTGTTTTATTAAATAACAAATTGTAATTATTAAGGTAGTTACTAGCTTGCGTTAAATGGTTTAGCTAAAAGCCATAATAGAAAGCAATTTTTATTATGGCTTTAGTTTTTTTATAAAGAACTCTTTTCTACTTAACCCGAATTATTCATGAATATTCTATTCCAAAGCCAAACTACCTGCTATAATTGAAAATGTCTGCCCGTTCCGCAGGCGGGCTCAAAATTTATTAGCTCAAAATTGGGCTGCAATTATTTTACTAAAAAACTTCTGCGCTTCCCAATTCTATTGGTATTTTGGCTTTTCATAACGAAACCCATGAATAATTCGGGTTAATAATTGAGCTCAGATTATTAACAATTGTTAATAAGTCATGTTAAAAAGCCGTTAATAAGTTGAATTGACATTAACATCAATCTATCCCTATATATAGTACTTTTACAAGTAAGAGAATCTAAATATGAATTTTTCCCCTTTGTATGCTATGAGAGAGATAATTTACTATGAGCTTATTTAGATTCAGAAATATATTGTTCATTAATAATTTCATAATCAGTGTTTAGCGCACAATTCCTTAATGATAAAATTAATATTAAGAACAATATTTAAAAGCATCCGCCTCTTGCGGATGCTTTTTTTATGATTTTTTATCTTCGATACAAATTATATATATTTTAAAATCTCTTTTCAAAAATTCGATTATAAATTTGTAAATTTGTAGACTTTCAAAAAAGGAGATTTAACTTATTAAAAACACGGATACATGTCAAAAACAGCTACGATAGTTTATACAAAAACTGATGAAGCTCCAGCTTTAGCAACACATTCTTTTTTACCCATTGTAAAAGCTTTTACAAAAACTTCTGGAATTAATATTGAAACTAAAGATATTTCATTAGCTAGTAGAATTTTAGCCACTTTTCCTAATTTTTTAACTGACAATCAACAAGTTCCTAATGCATTGGCTGAATTAGGCGAATTAGCTAAAAAACCTGAAGCCAATATTATAAAACTACCAAATATCAGCGCCTCTATTCCGCAATTGAAAACAGCTATAAATGAATTACAGACAAAAGGTTTTAAGCTACCTGATTATCCTGACGAACCAAAAGATGATACAGAAAAAACTATCAAATCACGTTACGATAAAATAAAAGGCAGTGCGGTGAATCCTGTTTTACGTGAAGGTAACTCTGATCGTCGTGCACCTAAGGCTGTTAAAAACTATGCTAAGAAGAATCCACATTCAATGGGAGCTTGGAGCGCCAATTCAAAAACACATGTAGCCACAATGTCAGAAGGTGATTTTTTTCACAATGAAAAATCGGTTACCATTAAAGAAGCTGATTCTGTAAATATTCAATTTATTGGCGAAAACAAAAGCACATTTCTTTTAAAAAAGAACTTACCATTACTTTCCGGTGAAATTATTGATGCTACTGTAATGAGTAAAAAAGCATTACTGAAATTCTTAAAAGAACAAATAGCTGACGCAAAAAATAAAGACATATTATTTTCATTACATATGAAAGCTACGATGATGAAAGTTTCTGATCCTATTATTTTTGGTCATGTCGTAAGTGTTTTCTTTTCAGATATCTTTGAAAAATATGATGTAATTATAGACGAAATTGATGTAGATGTAAATAATGGTTTAGGAAATCTTATAAATAAATTACAAAAATTACCTGAAGCAAAACGTAAAGAGATTGAAACTGATATTAAATCCTCATTACAAAACGGTCCGGCTTTAGCCATGGTAAATTCTGACAAAGGCATTACCAATCTTCATGTACCTAGTGATGTTATTATTGATGCTTCAATGCCGGCGATGATCCGTACTTCCGGACAAATGTGGAACGCAGAAGGTAATCTTCAAGATACTAAAGCGGTTATTCCCGACAGTTCTTATGCTGATATTTACCAAGTCACAATAGATTTCTGTAAAAAGCATGGTGCTTTTGACCCAACTACAATGGGAACCGTTCCTAATGTTGGTCTTATGGCTCAAAAAGCTGAAGAGTACGGCTCGCATGATAAAACTTTTGAAATAGAATCAAAAGGTAAAGTTTGCGTTGTAGACAGTTCAGGTGACATACTTATTGAACATGAAGTTGAAAAAGGTGATATATGGAGAATGTGTCAGGTTAAAGATGCACCGATTCAAGATTGGGTAAAATTAGCTGTAAGCAGAGCTCGTGCAACCAATACACCTACTGTTTTTTGGCTAGATAACAATAGAGCACATGATGCAGAATTGATCAAAAAAGTAAACACATACCTACCAAATCACGACATAACCGGATTAGATATTAGAATTTTATCACCGTCACAAGCTACACAATTCACTCTAGAACGCATAAAAGATGGTAAAGATACTATTTCAGTGTCCGGTAATGTTTTACGTGATTATTTAACTGACCTCTTCCCTATTCTAGAGCTAGGTACCAGCGCGAAAATGCTTTCTATTGTTCCACTAATGAATGGTGGCGGATTATTTGAAACCGGTGCAGGAGGTTCAGCTCCAAAACACGTACAACAGTTTATAGCAGAAAATCATTTACGTTGGGATTCGTTAGGTGAGTTTTTAGCACTAGCCATTTCATTAGAACATTTCGGCGAAACCAATAATAATTCTAAAGCATTGATATTATCAGAAGCCTTAGATGATGCCACCGATAAATTTTTAGAAAATAAAAAATCTCCTTCACGAAAAGTAAATGAACTTGATAATAGAGGTAGTCATTTTTATCTAACTCTGTATTGGGCACAAGCATTGGCAAATCAGGCTAAAGATATTGAGCTACAAACTAAATTTAGCAATATTGCTAAAGAATTAAAAGCCAATGAAACTCAAATTATTGACGAACTAATTACTGTACAAGGAAAACCTATAGATATTAGGGGTTATTATGTACCAAGTGAAGAACTGACAGTAAAAGCAATGCGACCCAGTAAAACGTTTAATACAATTTTGAGTAGTATATAATTTTCCATCACTAACGCAAAATAAATTTATGTATTTTTACAGTCATGGGGTTTATAAGAACAACTGAGAAAGATTCTAATTATAATCATCTGGAAAAGATGAATATCAATGAATTGCTCACCAATATAAATAATGAAGATAAAGCCGTTCCGTTTGCTGTTGAAAAAGCAATTCCTCAAATAGAAAAATTAACAGCTAAAATAGTTCCAAAACTAAAATCAGGTGGAAGATTGTTTTATTTAGGTGCAGGAACCAGTGGTAGATTAGGAATTGTTGATGCCAGTGAATGTCCTCCCACATTTGGAGTATCTCACGATTTAGTTATTGGTTTAATTGCCGGTGGCGATACAGCAATACGAAAAGCTGTTGAATTTGCCGAAGATTCAACTACACAAGGCTGGGAAGATCTAAAGACATATGACATTTCTGAAAAAGATGTGGTTATAGGTATTGCTGCTTCTGGTACTACTCCTTATGTTATTGGAGCTTTAGAGAAATGTAATCAGCAAAATATAATTACAGGTTGCATAACCTGTAATGATAAAAGTCCATTAGCAAAAACAGCCAAATTTCCTGTAGTTGTCATTGTGGGACCTGAGTTTGTGACAGGCAGTTCACGTATGAAAGCAGGAACAGCTCAAAAATTAATACTTAATATGATCACCACTTCTACAATGATTCAATTAGGTAAAATTAAAGACAATAAGATGGTTGATATGCAACTATCAAATAACAAGTTAGTAGATAGAGGTACTAAAATGTTAATGAATGAACTGCAAATTGATGAAAGGTTAGCCACAGAATTACTACAAAGATGTGGTAATGTAAGAAAAGCAATAAATAATTACCAAAATGCAAAAAAATAAACCCACACTGTCAAATGGAGTTAAATACTTAGCTTTTGCTTTAGTTCTTTTATTTTCTGCTCCCATAATAGTGACCATCGGATTCAAAGCATTAAAAAAAGATAACTCTTATTTGTTACTAATATTAGGAATTGTACTAGCAATCGCAGCAATAATGGTTACTGCTGCTGGGGTTATTAAGGTTACCAGATATATTTTTGACAAGGATAATGATAAAAATTAAATCATTCTTTACCAAACTATTTCAATGGGAACATTGGCCCACTTTTATGTTCTATGTGCCACTAGCTCCTTTTTATATTTACAAATCAATCAGAGCAAAGCATCTTGTTTCTTATTTGATAGCAAACCCTGCAATTAAACATTCTGGAAACGGAACAGAATCTAAATTTGAAACCATACAGTTGATTCCTCAACAATACAAACCAAAAACTGTATTTGTTTCAGAAAATAATAGTTTCAATAATGTCTTACTCAGCATAGAAAAAGCAACTATAAAATTTCCTTTGATCACCAAACCAGATATTGGTTTTAGAGGTTATTTGGTTAAAAAAATTGATACGCAAAATGAGTTAGAGACCTATTTAAAAAAGAATAAGATCGATATTATTATTCAAGAGTTTATAGATTACGAAAATGAATGCGGACTATTTTATCATAGAATTCCCGGTGAAACAAAAGGGAAAATAACTTCTATAACATTAAAAAAATTTTTAACCATTACAGGAAATGGTATTTCAAGTTTATCTGAATTGATCTTAGCCGATAAGCGAGCATATTTATATTATAGTTTATTGCAAAACATTCACAAAGAAAGAATGCATAACATCCCTGAAAAGGGGAAGCGAATAAAATTAACAGTTATTGGCAATCACTCCAAAGGAACACAATTTATCAATGGTAATCATCTAATTTCTAAAAATTTAGAACAAATGATGGATATACTTTCTAAACAAATTAATAATTGGTATTATGGACGTTTAGATATAAAGTATCATACCTTTGAAGAGCTGACAGCCGGTAAAAATTTTAAAATCTTAGAAATAAATGGTATTATTTCAGAACCAACACATATATATGACCCAACAAATGCTACCTATTTTGATGCCTTAAAAAGTATTAGAAAACATTGGGAAATTATATATGCTATTGCCAAAAAGAATCATGAAATTTATAATATTTCTTATCCAAAATTTATTCCTTACTTTAAGGATATGATGTGGTTAAGAAAATATTCCAAAAAAATAAAGAAACTTAATAAATAAACTCCTTTTTTTATCAACAAACTTTAATTATTACTTTGACTAGGAAAATAATGTTGTCAGTTGTTATATAAGCATAAGCAGAAATAATATTTAATTAGTTTAATCGTTCTAGTTTTTAGAATAATTCGCTAAACCTTATATAATACTATGAAATTTTTCAAATTTTTAACAGCACTATTAATTACTTCATCGATATATGGACAAGTAAAAATAGGCGACAACCCAAATGTAATCGACATATCTTCACTTCTAGAGTTAGAAAGTTCGGATAAAGTATTTGTCTTAACTAGAGTTTCAACTATTGAAATGAATAATATTACTCCGCTTATTGGAGCATTGGTATATAATACTGATGAACAATGTGTTTTTCAATATATAGGAATATGGAATAGTTTATGCATTTCTGGTACAGATAATCAAGCGTTAAGCTTTGATTCAAATACAAACATTCTTATCCTAGAAAATGGAGGTACAGTAGATTTATCAATTTATGTAAACACAGATAACCAACAGATCAGCCTTGATAACACAACGAACATCTTAACCTTAGAAGATGGTGGAATGGTTAACTTAAGTGGATATTTAGACAATACAGACAATCAACAAATTACTGCATTCAGTCTTAACAATACAACTAATATTATTACACTAACACTTCAGGATGGCGGTACACAAACTATCGACTTAACACCTATACTTTTACAAGGTCCTACCGGTCCACAAGGTCCACAGGGGGAGCAAGGAATACAAGGTCCAATAGGTTTAACAGGTTCGGCAGGTACAAATGGTACTGACGGAGTTGATGGTGCTGTAGGTCCAATAGGTTTAACTGGTACTGCGGGAGCGGACGGAGCAGATGGTACAAACGGAACTGACGGTGCAGATGGTGCCGACGGTGCGGATGGCGCTATAGGTCCGCAAGGTCCAATAGGTTTAACTGGTACTGCGGGAGCGGATGGTGCAGATGGTACAAACGGAACTGACGGTGTAGATGGTGCTGTAGGTCCACAAGGACCGCAAGGTGATCCCTCCACAGATAATCAAAACATAGAAAGTCTCGGGTTGGCAGGAACGACCCTAACAGTAGGTATTGAAGATGGTAGCAGTCAAACGGTAAACCTAGCTTCGCTGAGTCCCATCAAGGCAATGGGTAAAGTGGCTTCGAATGGTACAGCAATAAAAATTCAAGGAGCAACAGTAACAAGATTAAATCAAGGAGACTATCAAATTACCTTTAACTCAGCAATGCCTGATGCAAATTATATCATCCTGTTAACACAACCAGATAGAAATGGTGCTGGAAATGATGATCCGGGTATTACCTATTATAACCAAACTGCAACAGGGTTTAGAGTTAATATTGGTGATAATGATGATGGTTCAGGTGATAGAGATGATTATGATTCTGAGTTTATGTTTTCAATTATGGATTTTTAAATAAAAAAATGAATTTATATAAAAATACAGGTCTAATTATTATTGTCACTATTTGTATGGTTCAATCAGCCATGACCCAAACAGCATTTCATAATTTTGGAGATATCCAAATACATGATGAAGGGCAAGTAGGTTTTCATACCCATCTTATTAATGATGGCGTATTTGATACTAATTTAGGGTTGGTTGGCTTTTATGGAACCATGCAATTAAATGTATCCGGCTCATCAATTGCTGAATTTTTTAATGTTGAAGTTGATGTGCCAGATGGTTTAAATTTAGAAACCTCGTTAGGTGTTTATAATCATCTTGATTTTATAAGCGGCAAGGTTTTTACACCTAGAAATAATATTGATATTGCATTAGAGTTTCTTCAAGCCACATATTCTGGTGAAACCAATAATGAACACGTAGATGGTTATGCAATGATTTTTGGGAATATTGATTTTTCATTTCCAATAGGACATAATGATAAATTAAGGTCTCTACATATTTCAGAGCCTGCCTCAATAACAACCTTTAAAAGTGCCTACTTTTTTGAAGACCCTAATGCACCTACAACATTTACAACAAATTTTGACACAACAAGCTTCTCTCCTATCCTTTCTAAAGTAAATGATAAAGAGTTTTGGGATTTGAATGGCAATCAAGAGGTTGAGGTTACACTTACGTGGGATACTGATAGTGATATACCAAATTTAACCGAAGATGTCAATTTTTTAAGAGTTGTTGGATGGAGTGAAACTACATTAAGGTGGGAAAATTTAGGAAGAAGTGCCGTTTCTGGTGACTCAGATAGCGGTTCAATTACGTCATTATTTTTTATTCCTGACGATTATATTGTTTTAACAATTGCCTCTGAACCAAATGAGGATGAAATCACAGTAAATACAGGTTTTTCTCCTAACGGAGATGGTTCAAACGATGTCTTTGAGATTAATGGAATAGATCTAACACAAGAAAATAGTATAGAAATTTATGACCGTTGGGGAAGCTTACTTTATAAAAGGGAAAATTATGATAATTCTTGGGGAGGGCTCTCTGAACATAATCGAACATTAGCAAAAGGCACATTAGTTCCTGTAGGTACTTATTTTTATTTTCTTAAAGTTAAAGATGAATTAACCAATAAGGTAAAAACTTATAAAGGTTGGGTATATGTTAACTATTAAATTTGAGTCAGTCTTGGCGTTGTAGGATTATAACCAAAATCAGCATCCGGTAATTCTATCCCTAATTTAGAAATAATATAACCGATACTGGCAAAATGATGAATCGCATGACTATGGGCTTGAATTAAAGCAGAAGCCAATGTATAATTTGTAGTAACTGTACCTAAACCTAAATCATCAGAAACTTCAACCATTTGATTTAGATCAACTCCTTTTAAAGCATTTAATTGCTCTAGTGTTTCTTCAAAATAAGCCAATCCATAAGCAGTTTTCTGTTCTGCCAATTCATTACGTTTTCTTGCTGCTAAATCAACTTTTTTTGATTCTAAGCCACAAAAAATACAATCAAAAACATCTAAAATATGTCGCATATGTCCTCCTATACTTGAATGATATGGTTCAATAGAAGTATCACTATATTGAATATCTGTAATAGTATTTAACAATCTAATACCTCTTTTAAGATTATACTCAATAGCTTCAATCATATTATATGCCATTAAAATTTTACGCTTAGTCGCAAATATAATAATTAATTTACACTAACCAGTTGTGAATTTTGAGTAAAATTCATCAATTCCTACATCGGTTTTCATCTAATTTATTCAAAATACACAACTGATTTACACTAATAACTTTATTAATGTCAACAATGCCAATACAACAAATAAAATACTTAAAATATAATTAATGTTTTTAGCAATAAATTGTGCCTTTTTAGCAATAATTTCCGCAAAGCTGGCATATATTGAAAATAATGAAAAAGCACCCAAAACCGCACCAATAACATAAATGATTGAAAACGGTTGTTCTATAGTCATCCAACCTTTGCTTTCAGCTAATGTTACCATCGCTAAATAAAAGGGTATCGCCAACATATTTAATGATGACATTCCAAATCCGGTTAAGTAGTTATTTCCTTTTTTTTGTTTTCCTTCAGCTTTAAATTTTTTTCGTGCTTGTATAAAAAAGAAAATAGCCAATCCAAAAAGCACAAAAACTGCGGCAGTTTTTAATTTTATAATTACTTCAGGGTGTGCTGCTAAATATTTGGCAAAGGTTACAGCAATAAATCCTTGAATAAAAACAACCGAAGCAGCACCTGCAGCAAAGGTAATTCCGGCTTTTCTTCCTTTTTCAATACTAGTTCTGGCAGCTGTCATATTCAACATTGACGGAGCTAAAAGTCCTATAAACGCAGAAATAAAACCTATAACTAATGGTAATAGATAGCTCATTCTTAATAGTTTCTAAATGAACTCGTTTAAACTTTTTGTATTTAACCATTTTTTAGGGAATAGAAAAAGTTTAAACGAGTTCAATAATTAATGTTGCAAATAAAGAAATTTATAAAAGAAGTATTAACAATAAAGGTTATAAATGTGTCATAAATTTCATAATCCAAACTGAGTTTATAGTAAAGGCTTTGATAATGGTTATTTTGATACTATACTTAAACCACACAGCTTTTAGGTTTTTTGACTCGTTCCCTGCCCGTCCGGCAGGCGGGTTTTTCCCTTTAAATGTGTTAAAAAATAAAACCATAACAAAGGCTATGATTGAGGCTTCGGGATTGCCTTTTTAAAGAAAAAAATAACTTTCGCCAAAACTCCCGAAAAGCTATATGATTTGAGTATATTAATTTTTATGATAACTTTGGTAACTCTCATGAAGGTAACGATTTTTATTATTACAAATCAAAAAAGGAAAATACCATAAAAAAAGTAAGATTATAAAGTAAAAAAAATACAAAAAGATCTTTCTAAAAAGGGAAAGGTTAGAAGTATTAAGGGATTAAAAAAACTTGAAAAGACTATGAAAGGGGTTAAATGCGAGAAATCCTGTTATCAGTAATGGTGCAGGATTTTTCTTTTTATATATGATCCCTTTAATAAGCTGTTATCAACAAAAAAACCTATTCTGTTAATAAAAGATCGTCATGATTTGTATGATTTGTTTCTAATAAATATATATTCGCAAATCGAAAAAAATTAATTCTTTAAAAATTGAAGTCAAAGTTTAATTTATCTTACTCTGAACTTTAAAAAAAAGTTCCGCCCTCTCAGGCTCAGAGAGGTAAAGTAGGAAATCTTGAGACTCGTCTGACTGACAAGGGTGCGCAAACCATTGGGGAATTTATAGATTTAAAAAACTCTGGATTGCTAGAGGAAAGAAAAAGCTAAGAAATCCTGTTGTCTTAAATGATACAGGATTTTTTTATTTTAGTAATATTACTTTATTTCTTTATGACATATCTATTCAACAGACTGTTTACTTCTTCAGATATATTCAGTTTATAAATTACAACTATATAGACTAAAGTAATGAGTACTGATTTTATAGCAATGTTTACTATTGGGTGTAAACCTACATCTATAAAATATAGTGAAGCGTATAATGCCCCAATCAACACTAATACTTTAATGGTTTTTGTACTAAATGGTTGCATTTTTAATTTTTGTTGAACATATAAAATCTTAAACGATGAAAAAGTCAATACAACTATCAAAGTTGCTAAAGCTGCACCATTAATGCCTAATTCATGAATAAGCCATTTGTTCAACAAAATCACACTCAATGCCATAGCAATTGAAAAATAGAAAAACATCTTATAATATTTTGAATTTGTCAATATTGCCCCATTAGTGCCTAATGCTAATTTATAGATCTCTGATACCGAAATCATTAAAACAATTAATACTCCAACTGAGTATTCCGGTTTATTGATAAGAACATATAAATCTTTTACATTTGAATTTATCAATAAAAATAATAGCCCACCGGCAATCAACAAGGTAATAGAACTCTTTTGATATAATTTTCCAACCTCTTCTAAATTATTAGCATTAAGTTCTTTTGCTGTGATTGGATTGATAATTTGCTGCATTGCCCTTGAAGGTATCCCTATAACTGATGCTATATATATACCTACCGAATAATAAGCAACTTCTGCAATTTGCTCTATTTGGGGAATCATGGTTTTATCAATCTCTAACAATATTCCACTTGCCGATCCTGCCAAAATAATATAAAAAGAATAGGATACAATCTCTTTGATATTATCCGGTAGTTTCAAAATGAATTGAGGTTTATAAATCATAAATGCATAGACCATCATGATGAGCATTCTTATACCATAAACAACCGCTAATGCATAAATAAAATCTACTTGATTTATCCATTGTAAATAGACTGCCAACAATAAAAAAGTAGTACAAATTCTTGTAAATATCTCTTTGATAAAATTACCAAAAACCGATTGTAATTGCACTTTACTAAAGGCATAAAATACTTCAAAATACCCCATAAAGACGGCAACTATAAAAATAAGATATGAATAGGGTTTTATAATGATGTTTTTTTGAGAGATCCAATCAGAAATTGTTTCATAAGTAATTGTACCTATCAATGCTAATGGAATAATTATCAATAGTGGTAACAACAATGAGCTTGTTAAAAATTGATCTTGCTCTAATTTAGTTTTATACGAAGTAAAGAATTTGATGATGGTATTATGCATGCCAAATACTAATAATGGCAGTAAAATATTCGCAGCAGAGAGTAAAAAAATAACTAATCCATAATAATCTTCATGTAGAAAATGAGTATATAAAAACAATACATTAAGTCCGCCAATAGCAAAACCCACAAAGAGGATAATTGTATTTTTAAATGATTGTTTTACAACAATTCCCATTTACCGTAGTATTAACTTTTTAGTTAAGTATTGAAATCGAATATACAACATAATTGCAGAAGCTGTCAATCCGGCTAACAATCCAATCCAAATACCAACACTGCCGTATGCGTCTTCTTTTCCTAAAAAATAACTTATCGGAAAACCAATAACCCAATAGGCAATAAAGGTAAGTAATGTGGGGATTTTCACATCTTGCAAACCTCTTAAAGCACCTAATACTACCACTTGTACGCCATCAGTAATTTGGAAAATTGCTGCAACCAATATTAATTTAGCAGCCAGTGCAATTACTTCAAAATTATCTATTTGATTGATTGCATCATGTTCATCAAGATATAATCTAGGTAAATCATTATGAAAAATTATAAATACCATTGCAAAAATAACCTCTATCAATATGGTCAATAAAAATATTGATAGTGCTATACGGCGTAAATCTGTAAAATTCTTTAAGCCTTTTTGATTACCTACTCTTATCATTGCAACAGCTCCTAAGCCCATAGCTACCATAAAAGTCATAGATGATAGGTTTAAAGCTATTTGATTTGCCGCTTGTGGGTTTTTACCCAGAACTCCTGAAAGCCATATTGCTGCGGTGAATATTGCTACTTCAAAAAACATTTGTAAAGCTGAAGGAAAGCCTAAATTGATAATTTTTTTCAACATCGATTTTTTGATGTTCTTAAAACTAAAACGTTCAAAATATGGTTTGAATTTATCTTTTGACCTCAATAGTATCCAGATAAAAGCCAACATTATTATACGAGATGTGAGTGTACCAATAGCAGCTCCTATAATTCCCAATTCAGGAAAACCGAACTTTCCAAAAATGAGAATATAATTCAACACTACATTGATCACATTTGCTAAAATAGTTGCCCACATCGCATATTTGGTTTGCGATAAACCATCAGCAAATTGTTTAAATGCCTGAAACATAATTAAAGGCACTAAAGAAAAAGCCACTAAATTCAAATATGGCATTGCAAATTGTACTACCTCTTCAGGTTGACCCATGTGATACATCAGTGGTTTTAATGCTAGTATCATTAAAAACAAAACGATTCCTAAAACTGTACATAATACAATGCCATGGTTAAAGGCTTCTTTTCCTTTTTTAATGTTCTTTTCGCCATCTGCTTCTGCAACTAAAGGCGTAATAGCTGTAGAGAAACCGATACCCAGAGACATTGCAATAAATAAAAAACTATTCCCTAAAGATACTGCTGCCAACTCTGCTGTACCTAATTGACCCACCATAATATTATCAACAAAGCCTACCAAGGTATGTCCTAACATACCTAGTATAACAGGATATGCCAGTTTTAGATTATAGCGAAACTCAGATGTATAAGCTTTTAAGGTCAAGGATTAGGCTTTTAGAGCTGGTAAAGGTAGTAGATTTGGATGAGGATTTAATGAGGTTTGTTCTATAAAAATAGTATTGTCCTACTAAAAGATATTAGGCTCTCGAAGTCTCGGGACTGTTAAACATTTGATGCTAGACATTACCGGACATTAATGATAAAATTGAACTTAAGGAAAATTAAAAGGGGCAAAAATATTATTTTACCTCTTTACTCCTACAAGGTTTTTGAAACCTTGTAGGAACATAAAAAAATTCTTGAAACCAACTATCCCCGAGACTCGCCCGTGCCGGTCGGACGGACTCGCTGTCGAGGATTTTATAGATTAAATTGGTATTATTTAAACAAAAATGCATTAAAACTACCTTTATAAAACCGAGGTGGAGCTTCTAAACCTAGTTTATTTTGCTTTTTTTTATCCTCCCAAACTATTTCTAAACCAAGTTGTTCATTTAGCAAATATGAATCATAACGAATGGTAAAAGAACAAAAATCATAATTATCTGTTGGTAAATCACTAAAAAAATTAAAATAATAATGTGCCAAATGAAATACATTATCATTACAATCAGCTGTTGTATCATAATTATAAAAAATGGGATGAGCCTGAGTTTTATAATTCACCAAATTTTCGATTGTTATTTGCTCTTCAGAAATTTCTCTATTTTTTAATTTTTCAAAAGTGATTGAATTTATTGGAAAAACGATGCTATGCCCGGAATAATAACCCGAATCATCTGTAATAACTAAGTTCAATTCCGGAAGTAATTTTACAGCTTCGCGTATCAATGCTTTACTAACAAGATTTGGAGTGTGTTTCTGAGACTGCATATCTCTCATAATATACTCAATGTCAGATTCAAGTTCAATTGGACGAATTCTTTTGGTAAAATCATTCATTCTTTCCTTAAACCAAGATGCATTCGGCAACTCAGTTGACAGCTCAGAGAGTGAATATTTTCTAATTCTAAAATCGTAAAATGTAGGTATGGCAATTAATGCATTGAGGTTTCTTATTAACTGATAAGGCAAAAGTGTTTCAAGAGCTATTTCGTTTTCTTTTTCAGCTTTGACAAGCGTTTCGTTCTTCTCCCATCTTTGCACAGTTCGGGTATCTACATTGATATTTGCGGCAAAATCTGCTTGAGATATATTATTGATCTTACGGTAATCAACCAAAAGCGCCCCTAAAGATTCATATTTCTTCATGTCAAGATTATATCATTTTAACATTAAATTTCTTCAAAACATATTAATTAACATGATTTCAACATAATTTTTATCAATATTACTATCCAATTATGAATATTTAGAGGTACGTCCCGATAGCTATCGGGAGAAGAATCTCTAATCTTGAGATTCTTCCCCCGAGTACTAGGAGCCTGAATGACAATCGCTCTTAATTTAGGCGGGTTCTAAAAATTGATTTTTTTAGTTTTCTCAAAAAACAAGAACCCAATTTTATCTTTTTTGAGAAATTTATATTTAAAATGTAGTGAGAATCTGTTGATTTTACAGTAAAACTTTCAA
>JAKISU010000155.1 GCA_021648445.1 Flavobacteriaceae bacterium | reverse complement strand
GGAAGCGCAGGAGTTTTTATAAGAGGAATTGTTTACCCAATTTTGGGTTATAAAAATTTTGAGCATTTCCTTAGATTGCAGGTAGTTTGGCTTTGGAATAGAACATCCGTGAATAATGCGGGTTAAAGCAAAAGCCTCTCATTTTTTACGGAGGCTTTTGTATTGTATTAATAATTTTGGAAGTTATTGACCCCTTGAGGATTATTGAGATAAAAATAAATTTTCATCGTAGATACCGAGCAGAGCTCAATAGGGGTGTTTTTTAAATTTTTAGAAATTCGGACTCAAACTGTATTTTTTATAGAAATCATTTAAAACATCAACTACTTCTTGTTCAGTATCTACAATTTTAATCAAATCCATATCTTCAGGGCTGACATTACCATATTTTTGAATAAGAACTTCTTCAACCCAGTCAAAAAGTCCGCTCCAAAATTTTTTTCCAACCAAAATAATCGGAAACTTTCCAATCTTTTTTGTTTGTATGAGTGTCATCGCTTCAAACAGTTCATCTAAAGTGCCAAAGCCACCTGGCATTACTACAAAACCTTGTGCATATTTAACAAACATTACTTTACGTACAAAGAAGTAATCAAACTGTAAATTTTTATCTCTATCAATATAAGCATTATCAAACTGTTCAAAAGGTAGTTCTATGTTCAGTCCTACAGATACTCCTTTACCTCTATGTGCACCTTTATTTCCGGCTTCCATAATACCGGGTCCACCACCAGTGATAATACCATAACCATTTTGAGTTAATTCATAAGCTATATTTTCTGCAAGGGTATAGTATTTATGATCGGGGTCAGTTCTAGCTGAACCGAAAATGCTGACACAAGGTCCAATTCTACTAAGTTTATCATAACCATCAACAAATTCAGCCATAATCTTAAAGATTGCCCAAGTGTCGTTTGTTTTTACTTCATTCCATGTTTTATGTTGAAATTTTTCAATTATTTTTCGTTCCTCATTTTGGTTTATATCTTTCGCCATTGTTTCTTTTTTAATTTTGTTTACTTAAATCATTTGTTAAAATTATACTTCTTGATAGCTATTTGGATAAAATATTTTAAAACCAAATGGCTATTATGTTTTTAAGCTATAGTTTTTTCATTCAGATTGAATAACTAATAATCAATAACTAAAAACAATTAATACTTGTGTTAAAGCATACAGTTATTTAATTGTCTGTTAATTATAATAATATAATAAGACAAACATGCTAAATTAATTCTTTTTTTAGAAATTTTGCTGTATAACTTTTTTTATCCTTTATAATTTCCTCTGGAGAGCCAATACATAATACCTGTCCACCTTTCTTTCCCCCTTCAGGACCTATATCAATAATATGATCAGCTAATTTGATCACATCCATATTATGTTCAATTATTAAGACAGTATTACCTCTATCCGTCAAAGTATTTAAAACTTTCATCAGAACATCAATATCTTCAAAATGTAAGCCTGTGGTAGGCTCATCTAAAATGTAAAATGTATTTCCGGTATCCTTTTTCGATAATTCAGACGCTAGTTTGATACGTTGTGCTTCGCCGCCAGACAAGGTTGTTGATGGTTGCCCCAATGTGATATAACCCAAACCAACATCTTGTATAGTTTTTAATTTTTTATAGATTTTTGGTATCAATTCAAAAAATGTCACACTCTCGTTGATGGTCATATTCAACACGTCAGAGATTGATTTACCTTTATAACGAATCTCTAATGTTTCTCTATCGAAACGCTTGCCTTGACAAGTTTCACATTCTACATAAACATCAGGTAAAAAGTTCATTTCAATAACACGAACGCCACCACCTTCGCAAGTTTCACATCTACCGGTCTTTACATTAAAGGAAAACCTGCCGGGCTTATAACCTCTGATCATCGCTTCAGGGGTTTTCGAAAATAAATTTCGTATCTCACTAAAGACACCCGTATAAGTTGCGGGATTTGAACGTGGAGTTCTACCTATGGGAGATTGATTAATATCAATAATTTTATCAATATGTTCCAATCCTTTAATAGACGTATACGGCATTGGTGTTTTTACAGACCTATATATATATTGATTAAGAATTGGATATAAAGTCTCATTGATCAATGTTGATTTTCCACTTCCTGAAACACCGGTTACACAGATCATTTTACCTAACGGGAGAGTAATAGATACATTTTTGAGGTTATTACCGGTTGCGCCGTTTAAAATAATTTTTTTACCATTTCCTTTTCGTCGCTTTTTAGGGATTTCAATTTTTTTGACTCCATTAAGATAATCAGCAGTCAATGTATTACTGCTCAATAGTTCTTTAGAAGTGGTATTGCTGATAATTTCACCACCATATTTACCGGCTTTAGGTCCAATATCAATAATACAATCAGCACTTTCAATCATATCTTTATCATGCTCAACAACAATAACAGAATTGCCAATATCTCTCAATTTTTGTAACGAATTAATCAAACGTTGATTGTCACGTTGATGTAAACCAATACTAGGTTCGTCTAAAATATAAAGTACGCCAACCAATTGAGAACCAATTTGAGTGGCTAAACGTATTCGTTGTGCTTCGCCACCAGATAGCGTTTTAGAACTTCTACTTAAAGTTAAGTAATCTAAACCTACATCTAATAAAAATTGAACTCTGGTTTCAATCTCTTTTATAACTTCAGAGGCTATAGTGAGTTGCTTGTTAGATAGTTTTTTCTTTACTGTTGTAAACCAATCCGCTAATTGAATAATATCCATTTCGGTTAAATCGGCAATACTCTTACCTTGAATTTTAAAATGTAAGGCTTCTATTTTTAGACGAGAACCATTACAAATTGAACAGCTATTTTCATCCATATATGATGCTGCCCAACGTTTGATCGAAGTAGAACTTGATTCGTCAAACTGATATTTAATAAAGTTCGCAATACCTTCAAAATCAATCTGATAATTTCTGGTAATCCCTAATTGTTTAGAAGTTACTTCAAATTTTTCATTGCCACCATATAAGATAATATCTAGTGCTTCTTTAGGTATTTTATTAATAGGTGAACTCAGTGTAAATTTATATCGTTCAGCTATTAATTCAATCTGTTTAAGAATCCATGCACTTTTTTGCTCTCCCAAAGGAGCAATACCTCCGGTTAGTATAGATGCTTTTTTATTAGGAATAATTTTATCAATATTTACTTCATTTACAGTTCCTAATCCATTACAATGATCACAGGCTCCTTTAGGTGAGTTAAATGAAAATGAATTAGGCTCAGGTTTCGGATAAGAAATTCCGCTTGACGGACACATCAAACTTCTGCTAAAATAGCGAGTGCTATCATTTTCAGCATCTAAAACCAAAATGGTATCATCACCATGATACATAGCTGTTTTTATAGCCTCTTGCAAGCGTTTTTTAGAAGTACTATCAATTTTTAACCGGTCGATAACTATTTCAATATCGTGGGTTTTGTAACGATCTAAACGCATTCCTTTTTCAATATCTCTAACTTCTCCATTAACTCTAACCTTTACAAAGCCTTGTTTAGAAATTTGTTCAAAAAGCTCTCTATAATGTCCTTTACGAGATTTTATGACAGGCGCTAGAATACTTATTTTATGAGTATCAAAATCTTGCAAGATCAACTCAATAATTTGTTCGTCTGAATAACTGATCATTTTTTCGCCCGAATTGTACGAAAAAGCGTCAGCAGCTCTCGCAAATAATAATCTTAAAAAATCGTAGATCTCAGTAATAGTACCTACTGTAGAACGCGGACTTTTATTCGTTGTCTTTTGTTCTATGGCTATGACAGGAGATAATCCGTCAATTTTATCAACATCAGGTCTTTCTAAACCACCAAGAAATTGACGTGCATAGGCAGAAAACGTTTCAATATATCTGCGTTGACCTTCTGCATAAATAGTATCAAAAGCTAAAGAAGACTTACCGCTACCGCTTAAACCGGTAATAACAACCAGCTTTTCTCGAGGTATCTTAACATCGATATTCTTTAAATTATGTACTCTGGCTCCTTGTACTTCTATATATTCTTGTGGCATTAGCTTAAAAAATTGCAAGCTACAAAGGTAATTAATTGAAAGTAGAATTTGTAAGTATATTATAAAGGATTATTGATTAATACCAATTTGATTTTGGAATGACGTGTAATTATATTGATTTATTTTTGCAATCCCGATGTTTCGAGAGAGGCAAAATATTTTGGTATAGTTTTATTTATGGTCAAATATTTTAACGAAATATATTGTGAAAAAGAAACAATATAATATGTCATTGCAGGACTAGTTTAGTATAAATAGTTAAATTGCATCAAAATTAGTCATAATGAGCATTATTCATTCTATAAGACATTTTTTTGAAAAAAGAGGCTTTGATGTTTCCTCTAGATTGGCAGATAAATTAGGAATGCGTGTTACAAATGTGCGTTTGTTTTTTGTATATATTTCATTTGTTACCTTAGGCTTTTGGTTTGGTGTTTATTTAACACTGGCTTTTTTACTTAAATTAAAAGATATGATTTATACAAAACGAAACTCAGTATTTGATTTGTAATACCATTTTAATTAGGCTATATGAGTTTAGAACAAATTCAAAATTTCAATAAGTTGTTTTAATGAAAAACAAAATTTTAATTACCGGAAGCAATGGATTACTAGGTCAAAAATTAGTTAATCTATTTTCTGCCAAAGATGATTTTGAAGTATTTGCGCTTTCACGAGGGAAAAACCGAAATGAAACAGCAAAAAATTATACCTATTATAATATAGATATAACGAATGCCAAAAAACTGTCGCAACTTATAAATGAGATAAAGCCTCACTATATTATCAATAGTGCTGCTATGACAAATGTTGATGAATGTGAAAAAGAAAAAGAAAAATGTGATTTAATAAATATTGAAGCTGTTAAAACAATCGTTAGTGCCGCTATAGAATGTAATAGTCATTTAATTCATATTTCTACTGATTTTATTTTTGATGGAAAAGATGGTCCATATAAAGAAGATGACGAGCCAAATCCGATAAGTCATTATGGACTTTCTAAATTAAAGTCTGAAGAACTAATTATAAAAGCAAAAATTAAGCATACTATATTAAGGACAATTTTAGTCTATGGACTCGTTGATAATATGCCAAGAAATAATATTGTACTTTGGATTAAAGGTGCATTAGAAAATAAACAAGAAGTTACAATTGTAGATGATCAATACAGAATGCCAACCTTTGTAAATGATTTAGCTCATGCTTGTTTATTATCGATTCAGCAGGAGGCTTATGGTGTGTTTCATATATCAAGTAGTGAATTGTTGAGTATTTATGAAATAACACTACAAATAGCAAATGCTTTTGATTTGAATGCTTCTTTTATAAAACGAATATCTACTTCACAGTTGAATCAAACTGCTAAACGTCCACCAGTAACCGGATTTGATTTAGAAAAATCCAAAAAAATCTTAAACTTCCCTGTATTACCATTCAAAAATAGGCTGCAAGTATTTAAAAATCAGCTACTACCTTCTGAGGTTTGATTTAAATGATCATTTCTTATGCTTTTGTTAATAACTTTCTTCTTGAAAAGATTTTAAAATATTATAGAATTCAATTAAATTTGCATCCCTTTATTACGAGGTTTATTGCTGATAATTAAGTAGTTATAAAAAACTTTAAAATCTTTGTTAAAAAAAGATGAAATAGTTTTGCAGGAGATAAAAACCTTCATATATTTGCACCCGCTTAAAGAGAAAGAAGCAAAAAGTTCTTAGAAATTTTGGAATAATTTTAGAAAGTTAATCTAAAGAATTCCTCGAGGCTTGCCTCGGGGTAAAAGTGGAAAGTTTGAAAACCTTAGGTTTTCATTAATCTAAAAATATTTTTTCCGCTTGATACCTCGTCAGCTTGCTGCGGGGTCAT
>JAKISU010000012.1 GCA_021648445.1 Flavobacteriaceae bacterium | reverse complement strand
ATCATTCCATTGGTGATGAGTATCTACAAAGCTATCTCGATGAATATTGCTACAAATTCAATAGAAGATACTTCGATTCGGTATTCGATAGAGTCGTAATCGCCTCTGTGTCTTGTAAATGGAAGAGGAATGTGCAAACTATCGGATAGTCATAATATTTTATTTTACGATAGTAAAATAAAAAGTCGGTGTAAGTAATGCAAATCAGGAAAATGCACCATCTACGCTTAGTACAGTTCCACTGATATAAGAAGCCTCATCAGAAGCTAAAAAAAGATATGAATTTGCAATATCTTCAGGTAATCCTAACCTATTTAATGGAGATCTGTTCTTCATTATTTCCACTACTTTATCAGGAATCGTTTTTACCATATCTGTTTCTATAAATCCCGGCGCTACTACATTGACAGTAATATTATATTTCCCCAATTCTTTGGCTAATGATTTTGTAAAACCTATCAATCCTGCTTTACTTGCAGCATAATTGGTTTGTCCGAAATTACCATACAAACCAACTACAGAAGATGTATTGATTATTCTACCATAATTATTTTCAATCATATAAGGCGAAATGGCTTTGGTACAATTAAAAACACCTGTTAGATTTACATCGATTACTTGTTGCCATTCTTTAAAGGTCATTTTCTTAAAAGTTGCATCACGAGTGATACCTGCATTGTTGATTAGAATATCTATTCGTCAGTATGTTGAAGCAACAGTTTCTGCTACTTTTTCTATTTCATTTACATCAGTTGTATCTAATACATAAGCATCACATTTGTATCCTTTTAATTTGAGTTCAGCTAAAGTTTCAGCACATTTATCTTTGTCAATATCCCAAATAATAACTGTAGCTCCTTCTTTAGCAAACTTTAGGGAAGCTGCTTTACCTATTCCAGATGCACCACCTGTAATAATTGCTATTTTATTTTTTAACCTTTTCATGTGTTTATATTTACTGTTTTTTTAATAGGAGGCTTCGGGACTACTCACTAACAATCATTTCCTTAGATGAGTCCCGATTCCGGAGTGTTCGAGAGAGATTATCATGTTCGTTTCACTTTTCTTTTTGATAGGTTGCTTTTAGATTAATAATATTTTTTTAAAAGCAATTTCTTATTTTTTAAATTTAATATTCTACTGACTGTCAATTATCTAAAAATAAGTCTTGACTCTTAAATCTTTCAGCGAAGCGGTCTTTAGTCAGACAATATTAATTCTTTATAGTAATGCAAATATCAATAAAAAAATTACCATACATCACTTATAAAAATAAATTTACTCGTACCTTTATAGATATGTTTGCACTTGTAGATTGTAATAATTTTTATGCCTCATGCGAACGGGTTTTTAATCCGAATTTACGTAACAAACCTATTGCCATTCTGTCAAATAATGATGGTTGTGTAATTTCACGTAGTGATGAAGCAAAAGCAGTAGGATTACCAATGGGTGCCCCTGCATTCAAATACAAACAATTCTTTAAAGAGCATAATATCCATATACTTTCTTCAAATTATCCCTTGTATGGTGATATGAGCAGTCGTGTAATGTCTATTTTAGATCAATTCACTCCAGATGTTGAAATCTATAGTATTGATGAGGCTTTTTTACAGTTTAAAGGTTTTGAAAATTATGATTTTACTCTTTACGGAAATGAAATAAGACAACGCATTTTAAAGTGGACAGGCATCCCTACTTGTGTAGGTATTGCGCCTACCAAAGCTTTATCTAAAGTAGCCAATAAAATTGCACGTAAGTTTCCGAAACAAACAAATGGTGTATTTGTCATAGATTCTGATGAAAAAAGAATAAAAGCATTGAAATGGATTAAAATTGAAGATGTCTGGGGAATTGGTCGTGATTTACAAAAACGCTTGAAAATTAAAAATATTAAAACAGCCTATGATTTTATACAATTATCAGATGAATGGATTCGTAAAAATTTTTCCATTACCGAATGGAAACTTAAAAAAGAGCTGGAAGGCATCTCTATTTTATCCTTAGATATTCTAAAAACAAGACGAGCCATTGCAACTACACGCAGTTTTGAAACTACATTTTCTGATATTGACAATATTAAAGAACGTGTATCTACTTTCGCAACAAGTTGTGCTGAAAAATTACGTAAACAAGGCTCTAGTTGTCATATAGTATTCGTGTTGTTAAGTAGTGATCGGCATAAAAAAGATATGCCACAACATAGAACCAATAAATCAGTAATATTACCTTACCCTACAGATTCTAGTCTGGTAATTAGTACTGCAGCTGTTAATGCTGTATCTTCAATTTTTAGAAATGGTATTAAATACAAACGTGCCGGTGTAATTGTTACCGGTTTGGTACCAACAAATAATCATCAGTTAGATCTATTTAATAATGAAAACCCAAAACATAAACCGCTAATGTCTGTATTAGATAATTTAAATACTAAATTTGGTGATTATAAAATAAAACTCGCCAGTCAAGATTTAAAACGTACTTGGAAAATGCGTCAAGAGCATTTATCGCCGAGATATACAACTGATATTAATGAGATTCTCAACATAAAATAAATGTCATTCAGAACAAGCCTGTGACAAGCAGGCAAATTGAAGAATCTTTATTAATTTTATAGCTGAAGAGATTCTTTCCTCTCTCAAATACTCGGGATGAGAATGACAAAAAAGAAAAGATGATACTGAAAACACCTCAAAACCTTACATTCTATACTCCTGAAATCAATACAGATACTACAGGAGCTATTTTTGTTGATGTTGGTATATCAGCCGGGTTCCCATCGCCTGCTGATGATTTTAAACAGCAACGAATCAGTTTAGACAAAGAGCTTATTAAAAATAAAGAAGCAACATTTTTTGCCCGTGTAAGCGGACAATCAATGGTTGGTGCTGGTTTAGATGATAATGATCTATTGGTAGTTGATAAGAGCTTAGAGCCTGAGCATAATAAAATTGCGGTGTGTTTTATTGATGGCGAGTTTACCGTAAAACGTCTTAAGGTTGAGGCTGATGGAATATGGCTACAACCCGAAAATCCGGATTATGAACCTATAAAAGTTACAGAAGAAAATAATTTTGTGATTTGGGGTATTGTAACTAGTGTGATAAAAAAGGTATAAAAAACGCCGAACAAATGTTCGGCGTTTAAATTATTTATGCTTGACCTGTTGGTCCGAAATTCATCGGAATTGGAGGTTGTTCATAATCTTTTATCTCACCATGTGCTTTTTCAAATCTACTAACATTTTCAGCCAATGCTTTCATAAAACGTTTAGCGTGTTGAGGTGTTAAAATAATTCTAGATTTTACTTTAGCTTTAGGTGTACCCGGCATCACATTTACAAAATCAACAACAAATTCAGAAACTGAATGGTTAATTATTGCCAAATTAGCATAAGTACCATCAGCTACACTTTCGTCTAACTCAATATTTAATTGATTCTGTTTAGCTTTTTCTTCTGCCATAATTAATTAGCTTCCATTTCTTCCTTTGAACCTACAATCATATGATCATAAATACGCATCCCTGTACCTGCCGGAATTTTCTTACCAACAATAACATTTTCTTTCAACCCTTCTAAGGTATCTATTTTACCACTTACAGCAGCTTCATTTAATACTTTAGTAGTCTCTTGGAACGATGCAGCAGAAATAAATGATTTAGTTTGTAGTGATGCTCTGGTAATACCTTGTAAAATAGGCTCTGCAGTTGCAGGTACAGCATCTTTGGCTTCCACTAAATTTTTATCTGCTCTTCTTAAAATAGAATTTTCATCTCTTAATATACGAGCAGATACCATTTGTCCTGCTTTTAAATTTTCAGAATCGCCTTCATTTTCAACAATTTTCATTCCGTAAATAGCATCATTTTCTTCAATAAAGTCTTTCTTATGTATCAATTGATTTTCTAAGAAAATAGTATCCCCGGAATCAATAATTCTAACTTTACGCATCATTTGACGTACAACAACTTCAAAATGTTTGTCGTTAATTTTCACTCCTTGAAGTCTATATACCTCTTGAATTTCATTTACTAAATACATCTGAACAGCTGATGGTCCTTTAATTTTCAAAATATCAGAAGGTGTTACAGCTCCATCAGATAAAGGCATACCTGCTTTTATATAATCGTTTTCCTGAACTAAGATCTGATTTGAAAGTTTTACTAAATACTTTCTAATCTCTCCCGATTTAGCTTCTACAATTATTTCACGGTTACCTCGTTTAATTTTTCCAAAAGAAACAACACCATCAACAGCAGAAACAACTGCTGGATTCGATGGATCACGAGCTTCAAATAACTCGGTAACTCTAGGTAAACCACCTGTAATATCTCCTGCTTTACCAGATTTTCTAGGTATTTTTACTAATACTTTACCAGCTTCAATTTTTTCACCTTCTTTAACAATTAAGTGAGCACCAACCGGTAAACTGTATGAACGTAATATTTCTCCTTTAGCACCTTCAATAAGTAAGGTAGGTACAATTTTCTTGTTCTTAGAATCAGTAATTACCATCTCTTGGAAACCGGTTTGTTCATCGATCTCAACTTGGTAGTTGACTCCTTGTTCTATATCTTCAAAGACAATTTTGCCTTTAAATTCTGATACAATTACACCATTATAAGGATCCCATTGACAAATAACATCACCTTTCTTAATAGCTCCTTTTTCTTTAATTAATAGATGAGAACCATAAGGTAAGTTATTTGTACTCAATGTTATACCTGTATTTTTATCTACAATCTTAATCTCAGAAGTTCTAGAAATAACAATATTTACTTTTTCGCCATCATTATCAACACCTTCAACAGTATTTAATTCTTCAATTTCTATTTTACCGTCAAATTTTGCTATCAGTTTATTGTCTTCAGAAATGTTTCCTGCAATACCACCAACGTGGAATGTACGTAATGTCAACTGTGTACCCGGTTCACCAATTGATTGTGCTGCAATTACGCCAACAGCTTCTCCAATCTGAACCATTTTTCTAGTTGATAAACTATGACCATAACAGTTAGCACAGATTCCTCTTTTAGATTCACAAGTTAAAGCAGAACGTACTTCTATACTTTCTATAGGTGAATCTTCAATTCTAGCTACAATATCTTCACTAATTTCTTCACCTGATTTAACTAAAATTTCATCTGTTAATGGATGATGCACATCATTTAATGAAACTCTTCCTAAAATTCTTTCGCCTAAAGTTTCAACAATTTCTTCATTTTTCTTTAACGGATGAATATCTAATCCTCTTAATGTCCCACAATCTTTTTCATTAATGATAACATCTTGAGATACATCAACCAAACGACGTGTTAAATAACCCGCATCTGCTGTTTTTAATGCTGTATCGGCAAGACCTTTACGAGCACCGTGCGTAGAAATAAAGTATTCAAGAATTGATAATCCTTCTTTAAAGTTAGATAAAATCGGATTTTCAATAATTTCACCACCACCAGCTGTAGATTTTTTAGGCTTAGCCATCAAACCACGCATACCGGTTAACTGACGAATTTGTTCTTTAGAACCCCTTGCACCAGAATCAAGCATCATATATACTGAATTGAATCCTTGTTGGTCTTCTCTAAGACGTTTCATCGATAATTCAGTTAATCTATTATTAGTAGAACCCCAAATATCAATTACTTGATTATAGCGCTCTTTATTAGTTAACATACCCATGTTATAACTAGCAGTAATAGTATCAACCTGCTCATTGGCAGCTGCTATCATACCTGCTTTTTCATCAGGAATAATAATATCACCTAAACTAAATGATAGTCCACCCTGGAAAGCAAATTTATAGCCCATTTCTTTAATGGCATCTAAGAATTCACCTGTAGTAGGCACATTAGTAACTTTTAATATATTACCAATAATATCTCTTAAAGATTTTTTGTTTAGAACCTCATTAATATATCCTGCTTCTTCAGGTACAACTTCATTAAATAATACTCTACCAACTGTAGTCTCAATAATTTGGTATGTCAATTCTCCCTCTTCATTAAAGTCTTTTGTTCTTACTTTAATACCTGCATTCAAGTCAACTTTTTTCTCATTAAATGCAATGGTTACTTCCTCTGCTGAGTAAAAAGTAGTTCCTTCTCCTTTTATCTTATGACCTTTAGTAGATTTACGTTCTTTGGTCATATAATACAAACCAAGAACCATATCTTGAGATGGTACTGTAATTGGTGAACCGTTTGCCGGATTTAAAATACTATGTGAAGCCAACATTAATAATTGTGATTCTAAAATAGCTTCAGGTCCCAAAGGTAAATGTACTGCCATTTGATCTCCATCAAAATCGGCATTAAAAGCCGTACACACTAATGGATGTAACTGTATCGCTTTACCTTCAATTAGTTTAGGTTGAAATGCTTGAATACCTAAACGGTGAAGTGTAGGTGCACGATTCAATAATACAGGATGCCCTTTCAATACATTTTCTAAAATATCCCAAACTACAGGTTCTCTTTTATCTATAATCTTTTTAGCTGATTTTACAGTTTTTACAATACCTCTTTCTATTAATTTTCTAATAACAAAAGGTTTGTATAATTCTGCTGCCATATCTTTTGGCAATCCACATTCAGATAATTTCAATGTTGGACCAACAACAATTACCGAACGTGCAGAATAATCAACACGCTTACCCAATAAATTTTGACGGAAACGACCTTGCTTACCTTTTAATGAATCAGATAATGATTTTAATGGTCTGTTAGATTCTGTTTTTACCGCTGAAGATTTACGTGTGTTATCAAATAATGAATCTACAGATTCTTGTAACATACGTTTTTCATTTCGCAAAATAACTTCAGGAGCTTTGATCTCAACCAATCTTTTTAAACGATTGTTACGAATAATAACCCTACGATATAGATCATTTAAATCTGAAGTAGCAAATCTACCTCCATCTAATGGAACTAATGGACGTAATTCCGGTGGAATAACCGGAACTACCTTCATGATCATCCACTCTGGTTTATTTTCTCTATTTTTATTAGCATCTCTTAAAGCTTCAACAACATTTAAGCGTTTTAATGCTTCCATTTTACGTTGCTTAGAAGTTTCTGTATTAGCCTTATGTCTTAATTCATAAGATAGTGCATCCAGATCAATTCTAGCCAATAGTTCAATTAGACATTCAGCACCCATTTTAGCAATGAACTTATTAGGATCTGTATCATCTAAATATTGATTTTCTTGTGGAAGAGATTCTAAAATATCTAAATATTCTTCTTCCGTTAAGAAATCCATTTTTTGCAATGGTTCTCCTTCAACATTTTTAGCATCACCCGGTTGTATTACTACATAACGCTCGTAGTAAATGATCATATCTAATTTCTTAGACGGTAAGCCTAAAAGGTATCCCATTTTATTTGGCAATGATCTGAAATACCAAATATGCGCTACAGGTACTACTAAATTAATATGACCTACTCTATCTCTACGTACTTTTTTCTCAGTAACTTCAACTCCACAACGGTCACAAATAATACCTTTATAACGTATTCTTTTGTATTTACCACAAGCACATTCGAAATCTTTAATAGGTCCAAAAATACGCTCACAGAACAAACCATCTCTTTCCGGTTTATGTGTACGATAATTTATGGTTTCCGGTTTTAAAACCTCACCTCTAGATTTCTCTAAAATTGATTCCGGCGAAGCCAAACCAATTGAAATTTTACTAAATTTTTTTACAGTGTATTTTTCTCTTTGTTTTGCCATAATGTCTTAATGCAATCAATTAAAATGTAAAAATGTATATTATGTTAAACTGTCTTGTAAAATTAAACAGTTCCCCGTTTTCACGGGGATAAAATTATTCTTCTAATCTAACGTCTAAGCCAAGTCCTTTTAACTCGTGCATTAATACGTTAAACGATTCAGGTAAACCTGGTTCTGGCATTGGCTCTCCTTTTACGATAGCTTCATAAGTTTTGGCTCTACCTAATACATCATCAGATTTAACTGTCAAGATTTCTCTTAATGTACTAGATGCACCATAAGCTTCAAGTGCCCAAACTTCCATTTCACCAAAACGCTGACCACCAAATTGTGCTTTACCACCTAATGGTTGTTGTGTAATTAATGAATAAGGCCCTATTGAACGAGCATGCATTTTGTCTTCAATCATATGACCAAGTTTAATCATATAAATTACCCCAACAGTTGCAGCTTGATCAAAACGTTCACCTGTACCACCATCATATAAGTAAGTATGTCCAAATTCAGGCACACCTGCTTTATTAGTTAATTCAGTAATTTCATCAATGGTAGCACCATCAAAAATAGGAGTAGCGTACTTTTCACCTAAATTTTGACCAGCCCAACCTAATACGGTTTCATAGATCTGACCAATATTCATACGTGAAGGTACACCTAATGGATTCAATACAATATCAACCGGCGTTCCATCTTCTAAGAAAGGCATATCTTCTTGACGTACAATACGCGCAACAATACCTTTATTACCATGACGCCCTGCCATTTTATCACCAACTTTTAGTTTACGCTTTTTAGCAATATAAACTTTAGCAAGTTTTACAATACCTGCCGGTAATTCATCACCAACCGATATCGTAAATTTCTCTCTACGTAGTGAACCTTGTAGGTCATTTACTTTAATTTTATAGTTATGGATTAACTGATTAACTAATTTGTTAATTTTCTTATCTGTTGTCCATATTCCTTTAGTTAAATACTCAAAATCATTGATAGCATTCAACATTTTTAAGGTGAATTTTTTACCTTTAGGAAAAACTACTTCTCCTAAATCATTTTGTACACCTTGAGAGGTCTTACCATTAATTAAAGTAAATAATTTCTCAACCAACCTTCCTCTTAAAGCTTCAAATTTTACAATAAAATCGGCTTCAAGTCTAGCAATATCTTCTTTATCTTGACTTCTCTTAGCTTTATCTTTAACTGATCTTTGGAATAGTTTTTTATCAATTACAACTCCTTTTAGTGAAGGTGAAGCTTTTAATGAAGCATCTTTAACATCACCCGCATTATCACCAAAAATTGCTCTTAACAGTTTTTCTTCCGGTGTAGGATCTGATTCTCCTTTTGGCGTAATTTTTCCGATAAGGATATCTCCAGGTTTTATTTCAGCACCAATACGGATCATTCCGTTTTCATCCAGATCTTTTGTTGCTTCTTCACTAACATTAGGAATATCGTTAGTCAATTCTTCAGCTCCTAATTTAGTATCTCTTACATCTAATGAATACTCATCAATATGAATTGAAGTAAATACATCTTCTCTTACAACTCTTTCAGAAATTACAATTGCATCCTCAAAGTTATATCCTTTCCAAGGCATAAAAGCAACTTTCATATTTCTACCAAGTGCTAGTTCTCCTTTTTCAGTGGCATAGCCCTCACAAAGAACTTGTCCTTTAGTAACTTTATCTCCTTTTTGAACAATTGGGTGTAAGTTTATTGAAGTACCTTGATTGGTTTTTCTAAACTTAATTAAGTTATAAGTTTTAGAATCTACATCAAAACTAACTAACTTTTGCTCATCGGTTCTTTTATAAGTAATTGTGATCTTATCAGAATCAACATAATCTATAACACCGTCACCTTCTGCATTGATCAAAATTCTTGAATCAGTTGCTACTCTTCTTTCTAAACCAGTACCTACAATTGGAGATTCAGGTCTCATCAGTGGTACTGCCTGACGCATCATATTAGATCCCATCAAGGCACGGTTAGCATCATCATGCTCTAAGAAAGGAATTAATGAAGCCGAAATAGAAGAAATTTGATTAGGAGATACATCCATATAATTAACTTCTTGTGGAGTCACTAATGGAAAATCTCCTTCTTCACGAGCTACAACTTTTTCTAATATAATATTCCCTTTATCATCTAATTCTAAATTAGATTGTGCAATTTTCTTTTCTTCTTCTTGTTCAGCACTTAAATAAATAGGTTCTTTAGTTACATCAATCTGACCATCAACAACTTCTCTATATGGAGTTTCAATAAATCCTAAGTTATTTACTTTGGCATATACAGCCAATGAAGAAATCAAACCAATATTTGGTCCTTCAGGAGTTTCAATCGGACATAAACGACCATAGTGAGTATAGTGAACATCACGCACCTCAAATCCGGCTCTTTCTCTTGATAAACCTCCGGGTCCTAATGCTGATAATCTTCTTTTATGTGTAATTTCAGCTAATGGATTGGTTTGATCCATAAATTGAGATAACTGATTTGTACCAAAGAAAGAATTGATTACAGATGATAAGGTCTTCGCATTGATCAAATCAATAGGTGTAAACACCTCATTATCACGAACATTCATACGTTCACGAATGGTACGAGCCATACGAGAAAGTCCTACTCCAAACTGACTAGCCAATTGCTCACCTACAGTACGTACACGACGGTTAGATAAGTGGTCAATATCATCAACTTCAGCTTTTGAGTTTACTAATTTTATCAAATTCTTGATAATAGTAATAATATCAATTTTTGTTAAAACCTTTTCATTGATATCAATATCAAGTTCTAACTTTTTATTCATTCTATAACGTCCAACTTCTCCAAGATTATAACGTTGTTCAGAAAAGAATAATTTATGAATAATACCTTTAGCCGTTTCATAATCCGGCGGTTCAGCATTACGTAATTGACGATAAATATGTTCAACAGCCTCTTTTTCAGAGTTTGTCGGATCTTTTTGAAGCGTATTATGGATAATTGCATAATCACCCATTTGATTATCTTCTTTATGTAATAAAATTGTTTTAGCCTCAGCTTCAAGAATCTCTTCGATATTATCTTTTTCAAGAATAGTATCTCTGTCTAGTACAATTTCATTACGCTCAATAGAAACAACTTCTCCGGTATCTTCATCAACAAAATCTTCATGCCAAGTTTTTAAAACTCTAGCGGCTAGTTTACGACCTAATACTTTTTTAAGACCACTTTTTGAAACTTTCACTTCATCAGCAAGATCAAAAATTTCAAGAATATCTTTATCACGCTCAAATCCGATAGCACGGAAAAGTGTGGTCACAGGTAATTTTTTCTTTCTATCAATATAAGCATACATTACTTGATTGATATCAGTAGCAAATTCAATCCAAGAGCCTTTAAAAGGAATTACTCTTGCAGAGTATAATTTTGTGCCATTTGCATGGAAAGATTGCCCGAAAAATACACCAGGTGAACGGTGTAATTGAGACACTACAACTCTTTCTGCACCATTGATAACAAAAGTACCGCTATTGGTCATGTAAGGAATTGTACCTAAATATACATCTTGTACGATCGTTTCAAAATCTTCATGTTCAGGATCTGTACAATATAATTTTAGTCTAGCTTTTAAAGGAACACTATGCGTTAATCC
Source organism: Flavobacteriaceae bacterium (assembly GCA_021648445.1). Classification (GTDB taxonomy): domain Bacteria; phylum Bacteroidota; class Bacteroidia; order Flavobacteriales; family Flavobacteriaceae; genus Aureibaculum. The sequence continues at coordinate 25,961 of JAKISU010000012.1, read as the reverse complement.
TCTTTCTATACATTCTTGAATAGAATATCTAGGTGGGTCAACGAAGTAATCAATAAACTCTAAAACAAATTGGTTTCTAGTGTCTGTAATTGGAAAATTATCTGAGAAAGTTTTGTACAAACCTTCATCACCTCTTTCATCTGCTTTCGTTTCTAATTGGAAAAAATCTTGAAACGATTTTACTTGAATATCTAAAAAATCCGGATAATCAGTAATTAATTTTGCTGATGCGAAGTTTACTCTTTTGGTACTATTTAGTGTCGACAATGGAGAAATTTTTTAATTAAAAACCTAATAAATTTAATAAGAACGAATATATATGCAAAATGGTCTAGGTCTTTTGAACACAATGTTCAAAGACCTAAACCTTAATTTTTCAATCCCAAGTTCAATTACTCGGGACGGGGTAAAGCTTATTTAAGCTCAACTTCAGCTCCTGCTTCTTCTAAAGATTTTTTAAGACCTTCAGCTTCGTCTTTAGATACACCTTCTTTTACAGGAGAAGGAGCACTATCAACTAAACCTTTAGCATCTTTAAGGCCTAAACCGGTTAATTCTTTAACTAATTTTACAACTGCTAATTTAGAAGCACCTGCAGCTTTAAGAATTACATCAAATTCTGATTTTTCTTCTCCTGCATCTTCACCTCCACCAGCAGCTGGTCCGGCTACAGCTACAGCTGCAGCAGCAGGTTCAATACCATGCTCTTCTTTAAGGTATGTTGCTAATTCAGTTACCTCTTTTACAGTTAGGCTTACTAAACTATCGCCCATTTTTTTAATATCTGCCATTTTAATTTGTTTTAATTTTTTATTATTAGTTTATGTGTGTACAATTTATTTTTCTGATAATGTTTTAACAATTCCGGATAACTTACTACCGCCAGACTGTAATGCAGAAATAACATTTTTAGCCGGTGATTGTAATAAACTGATAATATCTCCGATAAGTTCTTCTTTAGACTTAATATTTACTAACACATCTAATTGATCATCACCAACATAAATAGCCTCTTCAATATAAGCGCCTTTCAAAACAGGCTTATCAGATTTTTTACGAAATTCTTTAATTACTTTAGCTGGAGCATTACTAACTTCAGATATCATTAAAGAAGTATTTCCTTTTAATGTTTCCGGTAATTCTCCAAAATCTTTATCAGATTTTTCCATTGCTTTTGAAAGCAATGTATTTTTAACAACTGCCAATCTTACATCAGCTTTAAAACAAGCTCTACGTAATTTTGATGTGTTTGATGCATCTAAGCCTGATATATCAGCAAGATATATAGTACTAGTATCAGTTAATTGACTTGTTAAATCGTCTATTATTTGTGCTTTTTGTTCTCTAGTCATAATTTATAAACTTGCTCCAACTGATTTAGCATCTACTTCTACACTAGGACTCATCGTACTAGACATGTAAATACTCTTAATATATGTACCCTTTGCTGTTGTAGGTTTTAACTTAATAATTGTTTGTAACAATTCATCAGCATTACCTGCAATTTTATCAGCGTCAAAAGATGATTTACCTATAGCAGCATGAATGATTCCTGTTTTATCAACTTTAAAATCAATTTTACCACCTTTTACATCTTTAACAGCTTTTGCAACATCCATAGTTACAGTACCGGTTTTTGGGTTAGGCATTAAACCACGAGGTCCTAAAATTCTACCTAAAGGTCCTAATTTACCCATAACACTCGGCATTGTTACTATAACGTCAACATCTGTCCATCCTCCTTTAATTTTTTGAAGGTATTCGTCTAATCCAACATAATCAGCCCCCGCTTCAGTAGCTTCGGCTTCTTTATCTGGAGTAACTAATGCTAAAACTTTTACATCTTTACCGGTTCCATGAGGTAATGTTACTACACCACGAACCATTTGCTCTGCTTTTCTAGGATCTACTCCTAGTCTAACAGCAACATCAACAGATGCATCAAATTTTACATTTGTCATTTCTTTTACTAAAGCAGAAGCTTCTTTTAAAGGGTATGCCTTTGTAGCGTCAACTTTAGCTGTTGCTTCTTTTTGCTTTTTAGTTAATTTTGCCATCTTGTATAAAATTATAAAATTTAAGCAGGAGCGTTTCCTTTTACTTTTAATCCCATTGAACGTGCTGTTCCTGCGATCATTTTCATTGCTGACTCGACTTTAAATGCATTTAAATCAACCATTTTGTCTTCAGCAATAGTTCTAATTTGATCCCAAGTTACAGTAGCTACTTTTTTACGGTTAGGTTCACCAGAACCTTTTTTAACCTTAGCAGCTTCTAATAATTGCACTGCTGCCGGTGGAGTTTTTACAACAAAATCAAATGATTTGTCTTTATATACTGTGATAGCTACAGGTAATACTTTACCCATTTTATCTTGAGTTCTAGCATTAAATTGCTTACAGAACTCCATTATATTTACTCCGGCAGCACCTAAAGCCGGTCCAACAGGTGGTGAAGGATTTGCCGCACCTCCACGAACTTGTAATTTTACAACCTTACTAACTTCTTTTGCCATTTTTTAAACTTAAATTTAGATACTATACATATGGAAGCATGTATATATCTTAAATATGTAACATTTATGAAATTTTTTCTACTTGCATATAGCTCAATTCTAATGGTGTTTTTCTACCAAAGATCTTAACCATAACTTCAAGTTTACGTTTTTCTTCATTTATTTTTTCAATGGTTCCATCAAAACCATTAAAAGGTCCGTCAACAACTTTAACTGTTTCACCTAATATATAAGGTATCACCACATTTTCATTCTGAACAGCTAATTCATCAACCTTTCCTAACATTCTATTTACTTCTGATTTTCTTAATGGAACAGGATCTCCTCCTTTAACTTCCCCAAGAAACCCTATAACTCCGGTAACTGCCTTTATAATATGAGGTAATTCTCCTGTTAAATTTGCCTCTATCATTATATAACCCGGAAAATAAACTTTCTCTTTATTAATTTTTTTTCCATTATGAATTTGAATAACTTTTTCCGTAGGTACTAATACTTGGTCAACATAATCAGAAAAACCCAAACGAGCAACCTCATTTTCAATATAGGTTTTCACTTTGTTCTCTTGTCCACCAATAGCTCTAACTACATACCATTTCTTTACAGAATCAGCCATAAATTTTTTTAATTAAAATAGATTAAAATATTGCTTTAAACCAAATTGAAAAGCCTTATCAACTAAAAAAATAGAAATCGCAAAAAGCACTGAAAAAACCGTTACCACTATAGCAGATTTTTGAGCTTCAGCAAGCGGCATCCAAGTAACCTTGTCATTTAGCTCTTTAAAAGATTCTTTTATGTATGCGATAATATTCATTATATTTTATTTTTACACACTTCACTTCTTCCGAATTCTCGGAATGCTCAGTGTAAACTTGCACGGGTGGAGAGGCTCGAACTCCCGACACCCGGTTTTGGAGACCGGTGCTCTACCAACTGAGCTACACCCGTTTTTACAGTTTCACTCTACCTCCCGATATCTATCGGGATGAGCTACACCCGTATAGAATATAAGGTGCTCCTCAAATTTAAGAAACACCTGATATTCATTAATTTATCATTATTACTATAATAATTTTAAACTTATAGTATCTCAGTCACCTGACCAGCACCAACTGTTCTACCACCTTCACGAATAGCAAAACGCAAACCTACATTCATTGCAATAGGTTGATGTAGATCAACTGTAATAGTTAAGTTATCACCAGGCATCACCATCTCTACTCCATCAGGTAAATTAATAGTACCTGTAACATCTGTTGTTCTTACATAGAACTGAGGACGATAATTATTATGGAATGGAGTATGACGTCCACCTTCTTCTTTTTTCAGTACATAAATCTCAGCTTTGAATTTAGCGTGAGGAGTTACAGAACCCGGCTTACAGATTACCATACCTCTTTTAATTTCTGATTTTTCAATACCTCTTAACAAGATACCAACATTATCACCAGCTTCACCTCTATCTAATATTTTACGGAACATTTCAACTCCAGTAACAGTAGAACCTAATTTTTCAGCTCCCATACCAATAATATCAACTGAATCACCAGTATTTGCAACACCCATTTCAATACGACCAGTAGCAACAGTACCACGACCGGTAATAGAGAATACATCTTCAATTGGCATTAAGAAATCTTTTTCAACATCTCTCTTAGGTAATTCAATCCAAGTATCAACAGCATCCATCAATTCCATGATAGAGTTTTCCCATTTTTCTTCACCATTCAATCCGCCAAGAGCAGAACCAGCAATAACCGGAGTATTGTCACCATCATATTCATAGAAATCTAATAATTCTCTAATTTCCATTTCAACTAACTCTAACAACTCCTCATCATCAACCATATCTACTTTATTCATAAATACAACCATTCTAGGTATACCAACTTGGCGACCTAAAAGAATATGCTCACGAGTTTGTGGCATTGGACCATCAGTAGCAGCTACTACTAAAATAGCACCATCCATTTGAGCAGCACCAGTTACCATGTTCTTCACATAATCGGCGTGACCAGGACAATCAACATGCGCATAGTGACGATTTTCCGTTGAATATTCTACATGAGAAGTATTAATTGTAATACCTCTTTCTTTTTCTTCTGGAGCGTTATCAATCTGATCAAAATCTTTTACTTCAGAAAGACCTTTTTTTGCTAATACCTTAGTGATAGCAGCAGTTAAAGTTGTTTTACCGTGATCTACGTGACCAATTGTACCAATGTTTAAATGTGGTTTGGAGCGGTCAAAATGTTCTTTTGCCATGATTATTAAATTTATTTATTCTTAGTTATATATATTAATATTAATTCTATTCTTTCTTTGAGCCAATGACAATCCCGACGTTTCGGGAGAACCCATGACCTTAAAATATTTTATTGGTCACTCAAATTATTTCTCCGTATAATGGCTAAAAATCCATTTCTTTGAGCCAATGACGGGAATTGAACCCGTGACCTCTTCCTTACCAAGGAAACGCTCTACCCCTGAGCTACACCGGCGCTTCGACTGCGCTCAACACAGGCTTTTTTTGCTCAGCAAGAGATTCATACTCTCTACCTTAAAATATCATCATAAATTAATGATAAAATAAAATTTTTACTTTTAAAGAACTTTTGAGCGAGAGACCGGGTTCGAACCGGCGACATTCAGCTTGGAAGGCTGACGCTCTACCAACTGAGCTACTCTCGCATTTCTATAGATTAAAAATCTATTTAATTATTTTAAAGAACATATCGCAAAAGAAAAACATATTTTCATTGCTCTTTTCAGATTGGATCCGCCTGAAGCGGACTACAAACTGAGCTACTCTCGCATTTTTTTTAATCCAAGTTAAAATTTGGGGATTACTTCGCTCTCGCTCAGTGATCCTGTTCGGGCGACCCCGAACATAAAATTTTCTTTTACTGTCCTTACAAAAGCTCGCTTTTGACATCCACTTAAAGAAAATTTTAAGTGGGGAGAGCAGGATTCGAACCTGCGAAGGTTTCCCAACAGAGTTACAGTCTGTCCTCGTTGGCCGCTTGAGTATCTCCCCGATACAAATTTTATTCAAAGAACATCTTAGCCGATGTAAGGTTTTTTTATCCTTAAACTATTACTTTAAACTAATGCTTAAAGTAGTTGTATTTATCTGCTTTTAGAGCCGATGGAGGGACTCGAACCCACGACCTGCTGATTACAAATCAGCTGCTCTAGCCAGCTGAGCTACATCGGCTTTTTTTTCACTTTTTTTCACAAAAAAACAAACCGTTATTTTTAACGGTTTGCAAATGTATAAAGTTTTATGTTTTCTACAAAACTTTTATGTCTATTTTTTATATAAAACTACAACTGATGACTTCGCTGTTTCTCTTTCTTTTTTCTAAGCTGTCTTTTTAATGCTCCTGTTGCTAAATCAACACCTTCTTCAAAAGTTTTACATTGTTTTTTTACCATAAATTCATCTCCAGGTATATTTAATTTAACCTCCACTATTTTATTTTCTTTTTCACTAGTACTTTGAACCTTCAAATAAACATCTGCTTCTATTATTCTATCATAGAATTTATCTAAATTATCTACTTTAATATTTACAAATTCAATTAAATCTTTATCTATATTAAAATTTACAGATTGAACATTAACTTTCATACACGTTAGGTTTTTGTGCTCCTAGGATGAGCTTGATTATACACTTTTTTTAACTCGTTCAAACTACTATGAGTATATATTTGAGTTGAGGCCAAACTTGAATGACCGAGTAGTTCTTTAACAGAATTCAAATCTGCACCTTCATTTAATAAATGTGTCGCGAATGAATGTCGAATTACATGCGGACTCTTTTTTACTTTTGAAGACACGCTACTAAAGTACTCATTTATTATTCTATAAACAAGATTTGGATAGATTTTATTCCCCTTTTTTGTAATAAACAGATGTTCATTATTAGTTATTATTTCTTTACGCTTGTCTAAATGCTTTCTTAAGGTTTGTTGTACCGAATTCAAGAGTGGAATATATCTCTCCTTATTTCTTTTGCCTAATACTTTCAGTGTTGAGTTTGAAAAATTTATATCATTTATTTTTATTTCAATCAATTCTGATCGCCTCATTCCTGTTGAATACAATAACTCAACAATCAACTTATTACGTATTGAATCAAAATCATCATTAACCTCTAAGTTATTAATTACTTCATTAATTTCTTTTTCAGAAAAAGGCACCTGCACTCTTTTAGAAACTTTCAATGCTTTATGCCCTAATAAAGGAGATACCGCTAACTGTTTTGTTTTTACTAAAAATTTATAGAACGTTTTTAAACTACTTATTTTTCTATTAACCGATCTATTAGATATATTTTGGTTTACCATCTCGACAATCCATGATCTAATTTGAGAATAATTAACATCGACTAATTGCTGATCTTTAAAAGTAGTATTACAAAAAAATTGAAACGAATTCAGATCATCTTGATATGCCTTTATAGTATGTGGCGAATATTTTTTTTCAAATGAAAGATATTCTATAAAGTGTAATATAGGCATAAAAAAAACCGTTAGCAAACAAAACTACAAAATGCGTTTGTGTTATACTAACGGTTTAACTTTTTATATAAATTTTCCCTTATTCAGAAACAATTCTTCGATAAGCTTTGTTTACTACCTTCAATACAAAATACATTTTGTACTTCGGTAATGCTCAGGGAGACATTTCTAAATTATATTGAAAACTCTTTTCAATTAACCTTGTTCTTCTTCGGTTCTTAATCTTTGTACATATTGTGCTTTTTGAGTTTCAGCACGTTTAGATACAGAAGGTTTTGTAAAATGTTTACGATTACGCAATTGTTTCATCGTTTTAGTTCTATCAAACTTTCTCTTAAAGCGTTTTAGCGCTCTATCAATATTCTCTCCGTCTTTTACCGGTATTATCAACATAGTATTGCACCTCCTTCCATAGTATTCTCTTTTTAATTTGGGGTGCAAATATACAAAGAAATTCTACAGAAGCACTATAAGTTATATTTTATATTTGATACGACATCTTCTAAGACTTAAGACCGCTTCGCTTTAAGAAAAAAGAGTAAAGACTTGTTTTATTACAAGGCAGACGATTATAGTTTTTCATTTAAATGAGATGTGTTTTATTCTCTTAATTAAATTTTAATCACTTAAATAGCATTCAAAATATTGATTATATTTCAATTTAAGGAATTATTAATTTTATGTCAAACAGTACTAAAATATTAATGTACTTTGCTGACATGAAAAAAGTGTTGAAATTTTTAATGTATCTATTAATAGGTATACTCCTATTTGTTGTAGTCTTCTTTTTCTGGGCATCGTCTCCTAACTATTCCCTTGAAGATTACTCAAAAATGACAACTAATGACTATCCTCAAAAAATTGATACTGATTCTATTTTTAGTATTGTCACCTATAATATAGGGTATTTAAGCGGGATGACAAATAACAGAGCTATAGAAAAACCTAAATCGTTATTTGATAATAACCTTGAAAAGGTAAAAACTGAATTTAAACTACTAAACGCGGATATTATTGCTTTTCAGGAAATAGATTACAATTCGGCTAGATCATTTGAAGTCAATCAACAAAATGAAATTGCCAAGCTAGGTTATAATTATATAGCTCAGGCTGTGAATTGGGATGAGACTTATCTACCTTTTCCATATTGGCCTCCATCAATACATTTTGGAAAAATGCTTTCAGGACAATCAATCATAAGTAAATACCCTATTAAAGATCATCAAAGAATTGCCTTAGAAAGGGTAAAAGACAATCCGTTTTATAGAGATGCATTATATTTAGAACGTTTAGCTCAAGTAGCAACCATAACTATTGAAAATAAAGAGCTTATCATTATAAATATTCATTTAGAAGCTTTTGATAAACCCACAAGAATCAAACAACTCAACTATGTAATCGATCTATTTAATAAATACAAAGAAAAACATCCAACAATTTTGTTAGGTGATTTTAATAGTAATCCTGACGACGACGACCCGGCAATTAAAAAAGTATTTGATTTAAAAGGTATTGGCAATGCTGCTTTTGGGGATACATACGATTACACATTTGACTCCGCTAATCCTGTTAAACGGATAGACTATATTTTTTATACTAAAAATACTATCGAATATATTGATGGTAAAGTATTGACCCAATTTGGTGAAGCTTCAGATCATTTACCTGTTGAAATGCGGTTTAAGTTAAAGTAGTAGGGTGAGTTTCGCTTATCGATTTATGTATGAGTAGTGGCGACTTAAAAAGCACTACTTTTCAGTATAGCACAAATTACAAAAAAAGCACAAACCTTGATGATTTGCACTTCCTTAGCCATTACTTATACATTTTGTTATGCTTTCGCTCTTCTTGCTCTTTCTTAATTTGGGGAATGTAATCCAATTCTGTTTCCTTCAGTATCTAAAAATATTGCAAAATATCCACTTTCATCTCCGTGAAGCGTTTTTGGGACAAGGATTTTTCCGCCATTATTTTCCACTTTATCTAAGATAACTTGAAGATTATCTCCACCGTTTAAATATATCGTTACTCCATTTGGTGAAGGAATATAACCTTCTCCTTTCATTATCGTACCAATGACATTTTGTCCTTCAAACGGTAATAACCCCATTTGCATACCTTCCATATCCATTATCTCAATCTTAATGTCCAAAATTGCTTGATAAAACTTGACTGCTCGTGAAATATCTGTTGCAGGGATTTCAAAAATTGAGATATAACTTTTCATATTATCTGTGATTTTATTAGTGGTTGATTCAACCTTTTGCTTTTCTGAATTGGACTTATTTTGACTATTGCACGAGGTAAATCCAAATATAAGAATTGTCAAAACGTAAATTATGTTCTTGTTCATTTTCCTCAATTGAGTTGATATTGCAAAGTTACAATTTTTGCAAAAGTTAGAATTGTAAATATGCGACACTTTATTGTTCTTTGTAAAAGAGTGCCGAGAGAGCCATACTATCGTTTTTCAGAAATTTCTTTGGTGTTGTTCCTGTAAACTCTTTAAAGTCTTTTATGAAATGTGCTTGGTCATAATAGTCGCTTTTATAAGCAATCTCTGTAAAACTTTCTGATTGCTTATTCAGCACTATATTCAAGGCAGTTTGTAGTCTAATTACTTTCCCTAATTGCTTTGGACTAATTCCAATCAGTTTTTGAAATTTCCTTTCAAGTTGTCTTCTTTTAGATAAATCGTCTTTTAGAACATTATTTATTGAAGTACTACCTTTTGTTAAAAATAGAGTCTCAATGGTTGTTTTTACAATTTTGTCGATAGTTGTTTTATCATTAAGTTTTGCCGAAAGAAAATTTTCAATGATTTCTATTCGTTGTTTTGTGTCTGTTGCTTGAATTATGCTTTGTTCTAATTCTTTAGCGGTCTTATCGCCAAAAAGTAATTCTATAGGCGTTTCTTTATTAACTAAATTTTTAATAGGTATCGTCACAAAATTGGCAAAACCATAAGGATAAAAGCGAATAGCAAATGTATTGACGAATCCTGTAGGTTCTATATAAAAAGGTTCAATGGTTTGTCCAAGTACCATAGCACGAGGTTGTAAGATAAATTCATTTTCAGAAGTATATCGTTTTATATCGTCTCCAAGAATAAAAGCCATTTCAATACAACCATCAGGTATAATTCGTTGTCTTCCCGCTTCATTTTCTGCTGGAACTTCTAAAGTCCAATAACAATCAACAAGTGATTTTAAATCTGGATGTGGTTGAAATGTATGATAATTCATTAATCTTCTTGAATTCTGGAGTTGTTTTTTTAGTGAAGCATAACATGAAGATATCGTTCCGTTTCAATGAACTATATCGACTGATAAGCGAAGTTAGCTGAAATTAAGTTAGGAAACAACCTAAATTAGCTTCTCAAGAATACACAAGTTAGAATAACCTTTGTTGATATTTGTTATTATCTGCCAATCGCTTTTAAAGCACCAATTAAATATTTAGGGTTATGTGCAGAATCATACATTGGATGCACTTTCTTACCAGTTTCAAATAAACCATAAACTGCCATTTGTGCAGTTCTTACAGAATATTCAACCGTAAACACACAGTCTTTTGGTGCTTCAGCAAATTGACCTAAAAATGCAAAATTAGTTGCTCCTTTTGGTAAAACATCTGGTCTGTCACCAATTGTACGTGGCATAAATAAGCTATCTACAAATGGCATTGCAACAGGAATACAATTAACCTTACCTGCTTCGGTAATAGGTTTCATCATATCTTGAACTTTTAAATGATAATACAATTCTTCCAACATTTCAGCTCCTGTACATTCTGCCATTGTTTTATTAATATAATTTCCTTTTCTATCCGGATAAAGTCCATATCCCCAAAAAATCTTGACATCATCCGGTTGATTCGGAAAGTGTGGTTGACGGGCAATTACTATAGACATCAACCAATTTGAATCGGTCATGGTGACAAGTCCTCCTGTTCCATCAACATTACCTGAGAAATTTTCCATATAATCTAGAAACGTAGTATCTTTCATGGTAGCCGTAAAAGAATACCATTTTTGTAAATCTATATGGTCACAAAAAGGACTTGGATTTCCAAATGCTTTATCTTTTGCAGCAATCTTTTTCCATAATTTCCAAGAACCTGATTCTGCAATACCTTTTAATTTCGCAGGTGTATTCCAAGTTCCATTATCAGTACTTTCAGTTATTGATCCATTTGTAAAGAATACAAAGTCATTTTTTCCAAGTACTATTTCATTTTTATCTTTTAAGTGCAATACTGTTGCAGTTTTTTTATCTGCAGACAAGTTAAAATCAATATCTACAACTTCTTTACTCATTTTAAATTTGACTCCTTTTTTTTCTAGGTATTTTTTCATAGGTAATACCACTGAGTGATATTGATTATATTTTGTACGCATTACTCCGCCTAACTTATACAAACCGTCAACGAGATGAATAAAACGTTTCATATATCTTCTCATTTCAGCAAGACTACTCCATTTTTGGAATGCGAACATTGATGTCCATATATACCAAAAATTGGTGTCGAAAAAAGATTGGTCAAACCAGTCTTCTATTCTATCATTTCCTAAAGATTTTTCAGAAACAAAAGTAAGTTTTAAAAAGTCGGCTTGTTGTTTTAATGATAAACCATAAGATGATACATCCATCTTTTTACCATCTTTTAAAAGTCTTGCTTGACCATTTGAAACAAATCGTTCATTAAACTCATAAGATTCGTCTCGTACAGAAACATTTGGATCTTCAAATGAGGGAATATGAGACAATAATTCCCAATAACATTCGTAATGCATTTCGTGCATTCTTCCTCCTCTAACTACAAACCCTTTATCGGTTTCACCTGCACCATCAAGAGCGCCTCCGGCAATGTTGTCTTTTTCTAATATAATGATATTTTCGGCAGGTACGCCAGCGTCTTTTTCTAAATAAACGGCACTTGCAAGTGAAGCAATTCCGCTTCCAATCAAATACATTTTTGCATTTTTTGGGTTTTGGTTCATTTTTGTTTTCATGTGTCTATAATATTTAATAATTTGGTCACATGCTGTTCGCTATTAGTCATTCCCTTAGGTGTTAAACTTTTTAACATGCTCGTTTCATGTGTTTATATTTATTGTTTTTTAACGGATACATGCTGCCTGTCCGCCGCAGGCTGGTTCGCTATTAATCATTCCTTGGGTGAGAAAAAGTTTTACATGCTCGTTTCATGTGTTTATATTTATTTAATTTTCAGTAAAATAATCGTCAATCAATTCTATATAATGATGTGGATGATGTTGCCAAAAAATATCTTTTTTACCTCCAGAATTATCAATTGGTTGATATTTTTCGAGCATAATTGAAATTCCGACAGGAAAATATGCAGCATCCAGCATATATCCAGGTACAGTAAACTCTCCTATTTCTTTTGCAATCATTTTACTTACACGTTTTCCTAAAGTTTTATTTAAACTCTTCTGTGATCTAACAATGGGGTTTTTCATTGAATTATATATTTGATGCAGCGCAATACGCTTGATCAATGAACCTTCTTTTGATTTTTCGAATTCAACAAAAGGATTTAAATCAACAGTATTATCAGGTGATTGCACGGTAAAAGGCGTTAGAGGAACCCAATCATAAGGATTTATTAATGTATAACTTGATTGGTTATTATTACATATTTTATTATACTCATAAGCAAAAAATCTATTTCCCGGTTTTGGTGCTGCAAATGCATATGTTTTATACTCATTTTTTTTACTCAATACACTTTCAGGTAAATGTTCAAGGAATGCCCTGAATAAAAGAGCTAAAGCTCCTCCTTGACTATGTCCGGTTATGTATATGTTAAATATTCCTTCATTATTTAATTTTTTTATTTCATTTATAATTTCAGGATACATGATCATAATAGCCAATGACCAGCCGGTTTGAATTCCAGCCCTAACATCTGTTGCAAATTTATAATCTGTTACATCTCCGGAAGGAAGTGTCATTTTACCTTTTGCGGGTATCATTGCAGAATAGAAATTTGCCAACCAGCTTATTTGTTTTGGTGTTGTTCCTCTAAAAGCAACAACACCTTTATTGGTTGTTTTTATTACACTCCAAGAATTATCCAGCGCAATAGAATCGACTGTTTTAAGTATCTCGTAGTTTGGTAACTCTACTTTCATTAAAGAATCTCCATCCTTTTCCATTATAAACGGATAAGAGGCAAGTCTCATGAGATCAGAAGCTTCATCTTTATCTAAACCATGACTAAATTGAGCTGTTAACTGTGTGCTAAGCACAACAAGCATTAATATTTGAATAAATGTTTTCATATTAATTATTCCTGCTCTTATGGGTTTTTGGATCTTATAATTCAATTGCTTATCAAAAGAATATCTATGGTAAGTATACCCAAACCACACAGCCTTTCGGTTTCTTGACTCGTTCTTTCTCCCTTTAAATGCGTTAAAAAATAAAACCATAACAAAGGCTATGGTTGAACTTTTTGCCTTTTTAAAGAAAAAAATAACTTTCGCCAAAACTCCCGAAAACCTAAATGGTTTGGGTATAGTTTAGAATGAGTCTTCATATTTAGCGACTGATTAGCCAAAGTTAATAAAATTTATGTTATGAAGCAAACTAAAGTATTGCTTAAGATTACACCTATGGTATAGTAGTTGTTACCATAAATAAAACTAATTTATGAAACAACTACTCATACTACTAAGTCTTTTTATTCTTTCTTCTTGTATTCCTTTAAGAATTGCCCCAAAAATTAAAGATCATAAAATAATGGTAGCAAAAAAGTTTAAGAGGAATCTTCCAAGAGATCATGCTTTTGTTTTTGAAGACCCAAAAGATGCTAATGAGTTTTATAATTATATCAATACGAAATATGCGTTAAATCATCAAGATGTTGAGTGGAATGTCCCTTTTACAATTGATAATGAAAAGTTCTTTTTTTCATTTTATGAAACAGAAATTCCAACAAAAACCATAAATCTTGTTCCTATAATATTGAATGCCAAGGCAGAACAAAATGGAAATGAGCCTTGGTTAGAGGGTTTTGAATTTTCTCGTAAAGGCAATTGGTATTTGGCATTAACAGTTTCTGATTCGAATATGAAAGATTGCCTTAATCCCAAATATAAATCTCGAGAAAAAATATTAAATTTTCTTCAAGATTTAAAAATTGAGTATTTGAATACCAATAATTATCTTGAGGCGTGGTTTAGAGAATGAGTTCAATATAAGTAAAGGTTGCTAAAATTAATTGGTAATCAAAAGTTACTTAATATTCGTCTTTGCAAATTCCACTGCCTTCCTGAGCTTGTCGAAGGGTAAAGTAAAAAGCTTGTGCTGTCCCGAAGCTTCGGGAGTTTCAGTATAGGCTATCATTAATAAAAAGAGATTGCCACAGTCGTCCCGATAGCTCCCGATAGCCATCGGGACGGAACTCCTTCACAAAGACGTAAATATTTAACATATAAGTAATAAAATTATTCTGTTTCGTAAAAAGTAAAGGACTCCACTTAGAGTGAAGCCCTTACTTATTTTTCGTTAATTAATCATGAGATACTGAAACGAGTTCAGTATGAAATTACTTAGGGTCTAAAATATTATCAATCCTTTTTAATACATCTTGTAAATGATATCTACTCATTCTATCACTCGTTCTACCAATAGCATTTCTAGTGGTTCTCTTTAATATTTCTAACTCAGCTCTGGCAACTGAACGAATATCTGATTGATTGATAGTTACGTTAGTTGGCTTAAAATATGGACTTTTAAATTTTGGTAAATTTTGTTTTTCAAGAGTCATTAAATATTTTAATCTGTCAACATGTACTTTTTGAAGGTTTCTACGATAGGTATCTATTTTTCTACCTGAATTTAATTCTGACCAAATACCTCTTCGCAGATCAGACATCATATTAATGAGTGAATAAGCGTCTGAACCATTTAATGTTTCATTATCGATCATACGTGCCATTCTACCTAAGTCAAGCATATTATTTAAGGTTCTTTCTTGTGTTCTTCTTACACGTTCAATAACTCCTGTATATTCTGTTTTACCGATTATATTTTTATCTATCAACCAAGTTGGTGTTTTGAACAATTCATTATTGATAAACTGTAAACAATTTTTTTGATGCGTTTTATCGACATGTGTATATACTGCACCGTCTTGATCAGAAGTTTTATAAAATTCATAAACACCACCAATATTATTAGTAACATGTCCCATATATCGATTGAATTGAGAAATTACATGATTATACATTGTTGCTAGGTCATCATAATTTTTTCCTTCTTTAGAGGTCCATTTTTCCAAATTCGGTACAATTCGTTTTAAATTTGCAATACCATAAGTACTTGCTTTAATAGCATCGTCACCTAGATCTTCGGTTTGAGAACTCGGATCAACTACACTTATTACTTGTTGATGACCAAATCTATATAAAGGATCTCCTGCGTGTTTTAATATCCATTTATCTAAAATTGGTTTTTCATCATCAGTAGTTTTAGCTTCTAAAATTGGACGGTATCCCCATCTAATTGCATGTTTATCATAAACACCAATATCCGGCATTAAAGCTACCCCTTCATCACCCGGTTGTGCTATATAGTTAAAACGTGCATAATCCATAATTGAAGGTGCTGTTCCATACTTTTTAGTGAATGATACCGAACGTAACGAATCTACAGGATAAGCAATACTACTTCCCATATTATGCGGTAGACCTAAGGTGTGACCTACTTCATGTGAAGATACAAAACGAATTAAACGACCCATTACTTCATCTTTAAATTCTACACTTTGCGCTTCAGGGTTTATAGCTGCTGTCTGTACAAAAAACCATCCTTGTAACAAACTCATTACATTATGATACCAATTGATATCCGATTCTAAAATCTCACCGGATCTCGGATCACTAACATGCGGTCCATTTGCATTTGGTATTGGCGATGCTAAATAACGAACTACAGAATAACGAACATCTTCAGGACTCCAATCAGGGTCTTCTTCTTTTGTTGGAGGGTCTTTTGCAATGATTGCATTTTTAAATCCTGCTGCTTCAAAAGCCACTTGCCAATCTTCTATACCATCTTTAATATACTTTCTCCATTGTTTAGGTGTAGCTCTATCAATATAATATACTATTTGTTTTTTAGGCTCAACCAATTCACCACGTTTAAATTTCTCAATATCTTCATCTTTCACCTCTAATCTCCATCTGTCTAAAAATGTTAATGTCTTACTTTTTTGAGCATCTAAACCGTAATCTACCTGACCACGTGCAAACCAACCTACACGTTCATCAAACATTCTACGTTTCATAGGCACTTTAGGTAATAAGATCATTGAATTACTCATTTCTAGTGAAATTGAACCTGTGCTTGCATTTGAAGGAGGAGCTCCTGCATTGTATGTTTTTACATGACGTGACTCAATATTTAAAGGGTAACTTTTTACACTTTCAATATAAGATCGTTTATTGTCTAATTTTGAAATTTTATATTGCTTTCGTCTTCTATCAGGAAAACCTAGTACTTTTACATCTTTAGTGAATAGTTCAGTTACATCAATTACGGTAGCCGTTGAATCTTTGCTAAATGCTTTTATTGGAAAAGCATATAAAACGGGTTCAAAGTTTGAATTGACTACGGCTTCATGTATTGGTAATGAATCTGCAGCTACTATGGAATGAGAAACGACTCTTAATAATATTTTTTTACCGTTCTTCTGCCAACGTAATACTTGGGTATTTTGTTTACCGCCACCAAAACCAATTCTGGTAGCTGTTTTAGAAATTCTGGTAACCATTAACATTTCACGCTCTAACAGTGAATCTGGAATCTCATAAAAATATTTTTCATCTATCTGATGTACTTTAAAAAGACCTTCATCAGTTTTAGCTTTTTTAGTAATCACCTTACCATAAGGAAGAATTGCATCTTTTTTAGGTTTTGGCTTTGGAGCGGCTTGTTCTTTTTTATCTTTTTTTCTTTTCTTTTTTGATTTTTTTTGTGCTTGAATATCGGTTACAAATCCTAATACAAAAAGTATTAGTAATAATCGAGTTAGTTGTTTTAACATGTTGTGAAGTTTATTTTATTAAAATATAATTTAAAGAAAAATTATAGACTTCGAATTTATAAAACATGTTATTAATAATTTCTTAATGAAATGTTAAAGAAAAATATATTGAGAAATTTAAAAAAGAATTGGCATCACAAATTTAAACATCAATATCAATAATAATACTGCTATTAAATTTAAAATAATTCCAACTCTAGCCATTTGTGGTACTTTAACAAATCCGCTGGCAAAGACAATAGCATTAGGTGGTGTAGCCATCGGAAGCATAAAGGCACAACTACTGGCAATAGTAACCGGAATGAGCAAATACAGAATAGGTATTTCTAAACCTATTGCAATACCAGCTACAACCGGAGCCAAGACAGCTATCAATGCCACATTACTCATCAATTCTGTCATAAAAAGCATTAATAATATCAGTAAAGAGGCAGTAAAAAGTATGCTGATATTACTTGCAGCGATGGTATCAGTAACAATATTAACGATACCGCTTGCAGACATTCCTTTTGCGAGTGCCAAACCTCCACCAAAAAGAATTAAAATACCCCAAGCTAACTTTTCAGTATCTTTCCAATGAATGATAAAGTCTCCTTTTCTAAAATTAAACGGAATTGCAAAAAGTGATACCGCTGCCATCAGACTAATAATAGTATCAGATAATGCTAAACTAGGTATTAACTTATTTATTAAGGTTCTAAAAATCCATAAGAAAACAGTAACGCCAAATATCAACAATACTCTTTTTTCTTTCTTAGTAATTTTTCCTAGTTTATCTAATTCAGAATCAATGACCGTACTTGAAGCATTAAATTGAACATTCTTATTAGGAAACATCCACTTTACCAACACAAAATAAATGATGGTAATCATTATAATAGAAAATGGTAAACCTAAGGTCATCCATTTCAAAAATGAAATTTCAATATTATATTCATTTTCAAGCAGACCAATTAAAACAGAATTTGGTGGTGTTCCGATAACGGTTGCAATACCTCCTGCATTTGCAGAAAATGCAATACCAAGCATAACACTCAATGCAAAATTTTGGTCATCTTTTGTAAATCCGTCTGCATCATCTATCAGTAATTTAATAACTGACATAGCAATAGGTAGCATCACAACGGTACTGGCGGTGTTGCTGATCCACATACTCATTAAACCCGTAGCAATCATAAAACCCAACACTACTTTGTTAGGTGTTGTACCTGTCAGTCTAATAATATTAAGTGCTATTCTTTTATGTAGATTTACCTTTTCTAATGCCAATGCCAACACAAATCCGCCAAAGAATAGAAAAATAATAGGACTGCCATAGTTAGCACCTACATCTGCAATTGGCATTATTTTTAATAAGGGAAATAAGATCAAAGGTAACAGCGCAGTTACTGAAATTGATACTGCTTCTGTAATCCACCAAATAACCATCCACAAAGCAATAGCGATAACGGCATCTCCTTTTTGGGAAACTATTTCAAAAGGAAGATTTAAGATTATAAAAAATAATAATGGTCCTAATAGAAGTCCGATCTTTTTTGTTAAGGTCATAAATTTTAATCTGTTGCTAATAACCTGAGTCCGACCTATAGATTTAATTTACAGAATCCTAAGAAGAGGTAAGGCTTGAAGTGTAAAATTAAAAGGAATATCTAGATATTTTAATAATTTTACCAAAAAAATTGCCTTTTCTTAGGGTTTCCAAAAGATTTGATGAGTTTTTTCCAATTACTCACTCCATTTTATTTTTTATACTGGTGTTCGTGAACCTCCTTTGTCGGTTTCTTGCCATATTTTTTCAAACTAACCAGCCTGCCCGCCGAAGGTTGGTTAGTCCTTCGAAAAGATCCCTACGAATTGAATAAAAATTCATTCAAACTGTAAACAAATATTAGGTCAAACTCAGGTTAGTATACTAGATAAGATCTAATATTAAAAAAAGAATTACAAACGAGTAATTCTTTTTATAAAGACCTCTTAATAACCCCTCCGTCCGCAAAAGGCGGACACCTCCCCTTGAAATAAGGGGAGGAGTTTTAATTCAGTTAAATTGAAAAAAATATTTGCCTTTGTTGGTGTTTTTTACCAACAAAACTCTTAACTGTTGGTAAAAAACACCAACAGTGACTTAAAATAAAATTCATTAAATCTTTATAAGAAGTCTTTAACCCATGAGCTAAATCAAAACCGTTTCCAATAATTACAATTTTATCCACCCTTATTAAGATTTATTTTTTATTATGGATTCCTGCCTGCGCAGGAATGACAAGGTAACTTGCTAGTCAACAATTGTCACAAACAAACCATCATCCGTTTTAGTAACCTTAGCCAACTTATTTTTAGTCAAACTTTTGATGGTTTTATCCCACTTTTTATTACTTAAATCTGATTGGGTTTTAAGTTCACCTAAATTAATTGGAGAATTGTCTTTTAAGATCTTTAAGACTGCTTTTTCTTCATCGTTTAATTCAATTGCCTGTGCGGCTCGCACTTCAGGTCTCATTTGTGGAAAGAACAGTACTTCTTGAATAGAACTATTATTGGTCATAAACATCACCAAACGGTCAATACCAATGCCGATACCAGATGTTGGTGGCATTCCATATTCTAATGCACGCACAAAATCTAAATCAATAAACATTGCTTCATCATCACCTTTTTCAGACAGTTTTAATTGGTCTTGAAAACGTTCTAATTGATCTATCGGATCGTTTAGCTCTGAATATGCATTTGCCAATTCACTTCCGTTTACCATCAATTCAAAACGCTCTGTCAATTCAGGGTTATCACGATGTTCTTTACAAAGTGGACTCATTTCTTTTGGATAATCGGTAATAAAGGTAGGTTGAATATAATTATGTTCACATTTTTCACCGAACAATTCATCAATCAATTTTCCTTTTCCCATCGTTTCGTCTACTTCAATCCCAACTTTTTTACACACATCTCGCAATTCATCTTCATTCATTTCTGCAACATCAAAACCTGTATGTATTTTTATGGCTTCCAAAATTGGAACTCTAGCATAAGGTGCTTTAAAATTAATTTTATTCTCACCAACCGTCACTTCGGTAGTTCCGTTAGAATCTAATGCTACTTTTTCTAATAGTTGCTCGGTTGTTTCCATCATCCAATGATAATCTTTATAAGCAACATATAATTCCATGATGGTAAACTCAGGATTATGAGTTCTATCCATTCCTTCGTTTCTAAAATCTTTCGAAAACTCATATACTGCATCAAAACCACCAACTATCAATCGTTTTAGATACAATTCATTGGCAACACGCAAATACAAAGGAATATCTAGTGCATTGTGATGTGTAATAAATGGTCGTGCAGCTGCACCTCCCGGAATAGGTTGTAAAATTGGAGTTTCAACCTCTAAATATCCGCGTTCGTTCAAAAACTGACGGATAGAATTGGTAATTTTAGTACGTTTTATAAAAACTTCTTTCACTTTCGGATTCACCACCAAGTCAGCATAACGTTGTCTATAACGTAATTCAGGGTCATTAAACTCGTCATGGACATTTCCTTCAGCGTCAACTTTGGGTAATGGCAATGGTTTTAAAGCTTTACTTAATAAGGTGAAGTCTTTTACTTTTATAGTCTTTTCTCCCACTTGAGTGGTAAACAATTCTCCTTCAATACCGATAAAATCTCCAATATCTAAGAGTTTTTTATAAATATCGTTGTATTTACTTTTGTCTTCGCCGGTACAAATTTCATCTCTTTTAAAATATACTTGTATTCTACCTTCGCTATCTTGTAGTTCTGCAAAACTTGCACTTCCCTGAATACGACGAGACATTAAACGGCCTGCAACAATAACCTTTTTACCTTCTTCATAATTTTCTTTAACCTCTTTTGAAGTATGATTTACCGGAAATAAATCTGCCGGATATGGATTGATACCCAGCTCTCGTAGTTTGGTTAATTTTTCTCGTCTTACTTGTTCTTGTTCGGAAAGCTGCATGCTGTATAATTTTTTAAAACAGCAAAATTACATTATTTAACCCGATTAAAGAAAAACGAAAAGGCTCTTTTAATTATTATTTTTTAATCGTAGGATTGTTGTTTTTAATTTTTCGTTATCCGGATTTAATTTCAATCCTTTTTTGTAATTGACCAATGCTTCTTCTTTATTATCTGAACTATAAAAAGCATTGGCTAAACTCACAAATACTCCAGGTTTTTCAGGAAATAGTTTGGTGTTTAGTTTTAATACTTCAATGGCTTCTTTAGTTCTGTTTGTACTCTTCAAAATACGTGCATAGGTATTTAATTCATACATACTTTTAACGTTTTTTTTTAATACCGAAATCTGATTTTTGATTTTTCGATTGAATTTTTTAGTACCAAACTCTTGCAACATCTTATTTACTTTTGTCACCACTTTATAATTTGGCTCATAATTATTCTCTAAAATGCTTTGAATATCTTCTTCTAAAGATACAACCGGAGATTCTACAATTCTATTGACCTCAACTCCATTTTTATAAAAAATAAAAGTGGGTACTCTATGAATATTCAATCCTTTTTCTTCATGATTTGGGCTTTGTTTATACATATTGGATTTGCCACTTAATGCAACAACAGTAAGTTGTTCCATAGGATAGTTACTAGCTTCTAACACTTTATAGAATCTGGGCACTTCACGTTTACTATCGCCGCACCAAGTCCCTAAAAACATAGTAATTGTATAATCATTTAAAATATTAGAAATTTTATTTATAGTTTCTTGATTGGGTTGATAGTTATCATATTCTTTACTAAACCAAGTTTTGTAGTTATCAGAAGTTAATCCTTCTTTATTAATTTTACCTAATAAAAAAGGTGTGCCTTGATCTGTAATTTCTTTATTTAAAGATTGACCAAAATTTAAATAATAACATAAAAGAGTAAAAATTAAAATGCGAATTTTCATATAGATTGAATTTTTGAATTTAACAGTACGCTAAAATTCAAAAAACATCAAAATAAATAAGATAAGTAAGGGTTGAAATGGGTACTAGAACTAGGGTTGATTTTTATAAATTATTATTATCTAATCAGTAGTGTCTGGTTAAAGACGTCAGACCGCTTCGCTAATAGAACCAAGATTTAAGACTTAATCGTAACTAATTGATAAGCATTTGATTAAAATACAAATTTTTATAAAATTCAAGCTTTTTAAACTTTTTAAAAAGCAAGGGTATAGTTACTTATCAAACAATAGCTTAACTTGCTCTCTAGTTGCTACATCTAACTTTTTATATAGATTATTAATATGGGTTTTTACTGTGCTTAGGCTTACAAAAACTTCAGTAGCAATTTCTTTATTGGTCTTACCTTCAAGAATAAGATCCAGAATTTTTTGTTCTTGTTGAGTTAACTGATCCGTTAAACTTTCTTTCTGTTTTTTCTTGATTCTTTTAAGTTTAAACAGGAGAAGTACATTGCCTAAGATTGATAATAATAACAAACCATACGCAAGATATTTCCATAAAAATATATTTGATTTTGATGAAGATGAGATAAATCTATCAGAAGTTATTTCGTTTTCATATTGTCCAACATACAAAGATTTTGGATACTTACTTTTAAGCCTATCGAGCAATCCGTCATAATATTCATTAGAATTAATATCTTTCAAATAATATGAATATAGATCGCTACTTCTGTTAGATAAAAAATTATAAATATACAACTCGGCTAAAGGTTCATCTTGCTGTTCGCCAAATTCTTGCAGTTTAGCAAACCATTTTTTATTGTTTAGTTTTCGATTGGCTTCACTTCTATAATTACCATAATCATATCGCATTTGTTCTTTTAATGAATCTATTTGAAAAAGGGCATTAGCATGTTTATTATTAGATTCAATGGCACAGAATATCTGATTATCTAAAGAAATAGGCAAACTAACTGTATCTCGGTTATTTGCAATAAAAATGATTTCTCTGCTAGCGTCACATTTTCCATTAAAATGGTTTGCATCTAACTCATAGTCATTACAGTTATCGATATGTATCCTATAGATCTTATTCTTTACATCAAGATTATTTCCTTTAAACTCAAAAAAATTAGTATTGATTTTAACTTTACTGATGATTTGCTCTTCATGCACACCTGAAATTTTTCTATAATCTTCAATGATAGATAAATAAGCTGTACTATGTAAGCTGTCATTTTCGACATTTCCTGAAAACCGATATTGAGCATTGCATATAAAAGAACTCAATACAATAATAATTACACAACATATTTTACATATTTTCATGCTTACTAAACTACTATAAATTATTCTTATTAAAAAACGTAACAATAACTAGGTGTTAACGTCCTATAAATGAATTTAATTAACTTATATTTGAATATTATAACTATGGGGTGTTTACGTGTATTGCTAGCTATTATTTGTCCGCCTTTAGCTGTTGTTGATAAAGATTGTGGGTCAATTTTAATTGTATTAATTTTGACTGTTCTGGGTTGGATTCCAGGGATTTTAGCTGCACTCATTATTTTGAATGGTGCTAAAAATTAAAGCCCATCCCTAGCCCTTCCCAAAGGGAAGGGGATTTATTTGTAATAAAAATAAGATTAATTACTATGAAACTCAAAACTTTACTACTTTTTATCGGTTTAATAACAAGCCTTACCAGCTGTATGTTTACTGAAGAAATTTATATAAATAATAATGGTAGTGGAAAATATGCCTTTAAAATTGATATGAGTGAAATGATGAGATCAATGGGTGAAATGAGTCCTAATGATTCTTTAAAAGAATCAAAAGTGCTAGATACTATTATATTTTTTAAAGACATTTTAGAAGAAAACAAAGATAGTATAGCAGCACTTGATAAAGAGGATAAAGAAATAATTGAAGATTTAAAAGACCTAAAACTACATATGCAAGTTGATGAAGAGAAAGGCAAAATGCTACTAGATTTTAAAATGGATTTTAATAACATTTCTGAATTAAAGAACATGGAGCAGAAAATTGCCAAAGCGCAAGCATTAAGTGAAAAAAAGAAAAAAAAGGATAAAAGTATGCCTTCAAATTCTGATGTAAGCTATTCATTTAAAGGCAAAACCTTTTCAAGAAAAGTTACACTAAAAGATGTAACTGAAGAACAACTCAATGAAATTAAAGAGGCATCTGCATTTTTAGAAGGTGGTTTGTATAAAATTATCTATCATTTTGAAAGCGAAATTAAAAGTGTTTCTTTTAAAGGTGCTAAACTTAGTAATGATAAAAAAACAATGACTATAGAGGTTCCGATGGATTCAATTATTAAAAATCAGAAGTTATTAGATTTTGAAGTGAAGTTGAAATAAAATCCCCTCCCCAGCCCTCCCCAAAGGGGAGGGAGTCTGTTTCGACTACAAACACAAATTGAACAATAAATAATTCGTGGATTAGTGGCAAATAATAGAAATTATACTAAAAAATAATTCGTGAATTCGTGGCGAAAATAAATAAAATACAGCTTCAAGATCTAGGCACTAAAGATTATAAAGAAGTGCTAGCGTATCAAAAGCAATTATTTGATGCTACCATCTTACTTAAGAAAAAGAATAGAGATGAAGATTTAAAGTTAGAAACACCAAACTATTTTCTATTTGTAGAGCATCCTCATGTTTATACGTTAGGTAAAAGCGGAGATATAAATAATCTACTACTCACAAAAAAGCAACTCTCAGAAAAAAGAATATCTTATCATAAAGTAGATCGCGGTGGTGATATTACCTATCATGGTTATGGACAAATAGTAGGCTATCCCATTTTAGATCTGGAGAATTTCTTTACAGATATTCATAAATACTTACGCCTGTTAGA
Source organism: Flavobacteriaceae bacterium (assembly GCA_021648445.1). Classification (GTDB taxonomy): domain Bacteria; phylum Bacteroidota; class Bacteroidia; order Flavobacteriales; family Flavobacteriaceae; genus Aureibaculum. The sequence goes on along the minus strand of JAKISU010000012.1, from coordinate 1,018 downwards.
AGAAACTATGATCTTAGTCTTAGCCGAGTACGGCATAAAAGGTGAGCGTAGCGATGGCGAAACCGGAGTTTGGTTAGATGTAGCTACACCGTTTGCCCGTAAAATATGTGCGTTGGGTGTAAGAAGTAGTCGTTGGGTTACTATGCATGGTTTTGCATTGAATATAAATACTAATTTAGGCTATTTTGATCATATCATTCCTTGTGGTATTCGTGGTAAAACAGTTACTTCTATGGAAGTTGAATTGGGTAAAAAAGTTGACATTAACGAAGTAAAAGAGAAAATACTCAAACATTTTTCAGTAATTTTTAAAGTTGAGTTTATAAAAGAAAAAACCGAAGTATAGGCTTCGGTCTTTTTTCTAAAATATCTTTTTCTTTTTTTACTCTTGGGTAATCTTTCTTACCACAAAATTTTGTGTAAAATAGAGGTTAAAATCATCGTCAACAGTAATACCTCTTGGAAAGGCTATTTTAACATTTAACCCTTCTCCATCGTCAAAACCATAAAATCCATCGCCTGCCAAGGTGCTTACTGTGCCATCAGGAGTTATTTTTCGGATTCTCATATTAGAGTAATCAGCAACATAAATATTATCTAACTTATCTACAGTTAGCCCATAAGGGAAATTAAATTTTGCTGCTTCACCTTTTCCATCCTCATAACCTTCAGTACTACCTGCAATTGTACTTACCAACCCCATAGGGCTTATTTTTCTTATTTTGTTATTACCAGCGTCTACAACAATTATATTACTTGATGAATCTACGGCTAAACCATAAGGATAATCAAATTTTGCATCAGCACCTTGCCCATCAGCATACCCTCTTTCTCCGCCTGCCAATGTACTTATCAAGCCTTCGGGTGTAATTTTTCTTATTCTAGAACTATTATACTCATTACAGATAGGAACCCGAAAAATTGGGTTTAATGATTTGGAAATTATCGGTTAATCTATTTTCGAATTCATCATTTATCCAAATTTGATTATCAAGGAAATCAATCACTTTAGCTCTGA
>JAKISU010000154.1 GCA_021648445.1 Flavobacteriaceae bacterium | reverse complement strand
CGATAATGATGACGGCGAAAGAGTTGCAACAGTACAAATCGGCGGTGTATGCAGGTTGGCGATTGCTGCAACTTATCCGACTATTGGCAATCAGGTTGTCGGCGGAGGAAACGGTACAGTCAAACAAGCTCCGGCGGTCGCATCGGATCCTGCCGGAGGTAATGTAGCACGAGGTACAGTGCTGGATGTTAACGGTACTACAGATTGTATCATTTTATTGAATTAAGAAAGGAAATATTATGGACTTTAATCAATTTACTCATTCACAGTTTATTGCAAAACAGATACAAAACGATAACTTGTTTCAACCACTCGGAGATATTGATCTCAGCAGGGCAGCATCAATTGAAATTTCAAAAGAACTCTATGCCGAAGCAGACAGTAAAGGTTTTACCTTAACGGAATTATTGGAATCTGATGAATATGACCCGTCAGGGATTGGCTCTCCGCTTGATGCCTTTGAGCGTCAGTTATTATTGTCGGGGATAAAACTTTCCGGTAAATCTCCAACAACGGTTGAACAGTTCTATCAACAGTCGCCGGCACTTCTTCCTGAATTTATGCTCCGAGAAGTTAAAAAGGGTATGTCGATGCGTCCGGAATTGAATAAACTGATAGCAAACTCAACAACGATTGCAAGTAATTCATACACTCCATTTTTTATTAACACCGATGATACTACAAAATTTTCACTGCGTCCTATTGGTGACGGTTCTGAAGTTCCTCAACTTATGGTTACAGAACAAAACCATGCAGTCAACGTTGTCGACTACGGGTTGGCTTTAAAAACAAGTTACAAAGCACTTCGTTACCGTACAACCTCACAATTTAGGGTTCTTCTTTGGTATATTGGTTTTAAAATTCAAACAGACAAAATCGGATTATTGGTTGACTGTATTATCAATGGTGACGGTAATAACAACGCTGCCGCTACGGTCAATACTGCTTTAAGCGGTACTCTTACTTATGATGATTTAATCACACTATGGTCAAATTTCTCGCCATTTGAAATGAATACAATTATTTGTCATGTGAATCAGTTGAAATCAATTTTGACTTTAAGTGAATTTAAAGACCCAATGGCAGGGTATAGATTCCAAAACTCCGGTGAGCTGTTCTCGCCTTTGGGAGCAGGATTGGTTCGTTCTGATGAAGTGCCTACCGATTTGGTTATCGGATTGGATAACAGATTTGCTGTTGAAGAAGTTATCACGCAACCTCTTATGATTGAATATGATAAAGTGATTGATCAACGGTTTGAAGAAGCGGTTATCTCTGAATCTGTCACCTATGCAAAGATATTAAAAGAAGCTGCGATAGTGTTGGATACAAACTATTAAAACAAGTAAACTCAGGCTCTTTTAAAGAGCCTCAGACTGATGACAAACGGCAGTTTTTTACTGTCGTTTGTTTTTTTATGTTTTTTGAAGGGATATTTTCAGAATGTAATATTTAGTTACTCAGATTTGAGGTTGAAGCTGATATTTTACAATTATGAAGTGTAATTTGAGCCTATAAATGATTAAATAACAAAGATGGGTCGCCATCTTCTTGATATTCATCGCAACTGCGGTCATCAAACATTGTTCAGTAACATTCTTGAGACCACGGTATCTCGCATACCTCAGACCATGCAGTTCCTTAGCATCGGCAAAACATCGCTCCACTGTCTCACGCCGTCTTTGACGCAGGAACTTGCCAACCGTTGTGAGAATATTCTGACGTATTATCTCACGGTACTCCTCCCAAACATGACGGGTAATAACTCGTACTTTATTTTGTGATGCTGTACATTCAGATAACATTGAACATTGACTACATATTTTAGAATCTGAGATATACTCATGAGAACCGGCCCGGCTTGTTGTTCGATACAAAAGTTTTTGACCCTCCGGACAAAGATAAACATCCTCGTCTTGAATATATTTAAAATGACGTTTCTGTATCTTTAAATTATTACGGCGACACCGTACATGAGGTATCACTCCAAATATCTTTCGCTCATCTAAACCTTTACAAATTGGTGCCGTATTATAACCGGCATCAAGACTAACCGCTTTTACATTAAAATTAAACTTCTCTCTCTGATAATCTAAACGTTTCAAATATGGTACCGAATCATGAACATTGCCGGGAGTTACATGTACATCGGTGATTATATTATGTTTCTCGTCGGTTGTCACATGATTCAAATAATAAAACCCTTCTCCCTTGCGCTCACGACACATATAACCGGACTCAGGGTCGGTAAGACTTCTCTTGATTTTACGCTTGCGGTTCTTTATTTTCTTGGTCGGCTTCAGTCCCTTTTTACCATGTGCTTTACGTTCTCTATTGACGGCTGTTTCTAAATCATCAAGATAATCTTTGGGTGTTTGGGCTACCTCTACAACTTCACGACGATTACGATTGGCGGAAGCTTTCAAATGTGTTGAATCGGTATATAAATACTCTCCACCGACAAGACCGGAATCTATTGCCTGACGAAGTATCTCATCAAAGATATCCCGGAAGATATTGCTCTCTTTAAAACGTCGACGACGGTTCTGACTGATGGTCGAATGATCCGGAACGGTATCTGACAAACCTAAACCTAAAAACCAGCGATAGGCTACATTAACTTTTATCTCCTGCTCTAAACGACGTTCTGAACGGATACCAAACAGATAACCGATTAGCATCATCTTGAACAAAATGACAACATCTAAACAAGGACGACCAATATCTGAATATAAATCTTTAGTCTTGTCGTAAATGAATGAGAATTTTATATGTTTGTCTATCTTGCGAAGAAGATGGTCCGGCGGAACCAAATCTTCAATACAAATAAATTCCATTTGATTTTGGGATGAATCTTGACGTTGAAACATACAGAGACCTCGCAGAAAAGTGGGTGATTTACTGTTATTTATTGATAAAAGAAAATCACTTCAATTTCAACTAAAAAAAAGGTGCCGACTTATTTGTCAACACCCTGAGACAGCAGTTAAGCTGTCTCTTTTTATAATTCATAATTTATGGGAATTTTTAATAAATATGAAACTACCTTTAAGAATTTTCTTTTATTATCGCTAGTTCAATTTCCCTAACAATTGCATCAATTCCAATAGAAGAAGAAACAATAAATTTGCTTGCTAATAAAGGTGAATATTGTAAAATTTGATTGATTTCAATATTATGGCGAATAGGAAGAATTTTTTTACTCTTTTGATAGATTTCCAAAGAAACAAGTGCATCAAGTTCTTTTTGTGGCCATTCCTTTGAAAAAAACGAAGGACTTAATATCACCAATCCAAAGTCACATTGAGTTAAGCCTTTATCAATTTCTTGACGTAAACTATCTCCCAAGGTTAATATATGATCATCTATCCATATATTATAATCAGATTTTCCCAGTAATTTTACTAAAGGATTAACAATAGTTTCTTTGTCTTCTGAAGTATGACAAATAAATAAATCCCATTTATTTTCTTCTTCAAGTTTAAGATCAACAACTATAAATCTGATATAAACTTCTATTTCTAGCATTGTATCAGCAATCAATTTGCAATTTGAAGAGATAGAAACATTGTTATTAAGAAGTCTTATTTTTTCATACTCGTCGAAAGGTAAAGAACAATACATCAAGGAAAATTCATCACCAAAGTTATTTGTTCCTCTATGTATTTTAAAAGGAATAGTGTCGAGCAATTTAAAGGCTTCTAATTGATTTCTTTTCAAAAGAATTTTTTGGATATTAGATATAAGATGATGTAATCTTTTCTTAGAAAAATTCTCATCTAAAATTTCAAAACTCTTAGAACCTGTTCCGTAATAAAGTATAATCAAAGTAAATTTCCTAAACGATAATAATTTTATTATCATAAATATGATAAATCAAGAGACAAGTAAAGAGATATTTTTAAATGCATTTCCAAATTTTGAAAAACTTAAATCAATAAGGAGTATTGCAAACACAATAATAGGAATTTGTTATTACCTTAAAAACAATCCTTCTGATAATTCGATGACTGAGAAATTAAAAAATCTTACCAATAAAATTATTAATAATTATAAAGAAAACTCATCCACTAAATGGAAATGGTTCGAAAAAAGTTTTGCATATGATAATGGTATTTTACCACTTGCTCTTTTACATGCAACAGAAATACTTAACGATTCTAAGATAAGAGATGTTGCAATTGGAACAATGACTTTCCTATCCAATCTTACAATTAAAGAGGGTTACTTATCAATTATAGGTAATAATAAATGGTATAGAGAAAATGGTGAGTGCTCAGTTTTTGCTCAACAACCCATTGATGCACTAGCAATGATTTTGATGTTTTATCAAGCATTTAGGTTAACAAAAGAGAAAGAATATCTTGAAAAATTATTTACTTCCTTCATGTGGTTCCTCGGCGAAAATGATCTTAGAATGAGTCTCTTTGATTTTGAAACAAAAGGTTGTTGCGATGGTATCGAAGAATATGGTATAAACCGTAATCAAGGTGCAGAGAGTACAATAGCCTATTTAATATCACACTTAACTATTTTGGAAGCATTTGAAGAGTCAAGCAAATGGAGTTAATTAGATGCTAGTAAAAAGATATAAAAACAACCCAATTTTAACTAAGGATGATGTTCCTTATCCTGTTGCCACGGTACACAATGCTGGTGTTATTAAATACTTGGATAAATATATAATGATTTTTCGTTCTCATAAACTTAACGGAAGAAGTTTATTGGGTCTAGCAGAAAGTGATGACGGTTATAATTTTAAAGTTGCCGAAAATCCTTTTATGGTTCCTGCCACTGATGGTCCTTTTATGGAATATGAAGAATATGGAATCGAAGATCCAAGAATTATTTTCATTGATGGTGAATATCTAATTACATATAGTGCTTACTCAAAGCATGGTGTACGTATTGGACTTGCAAAAACAAAAGATTTTAAATCGGTTGAAAGAATTTCTCATATTACAGAAGCTGATTACAGAAATGTTGTTGTTTTTCCAGAAAAATTTGATGGTCTGTATGCTAGGCTCGACCGTCCTCACTCAGAAATATCTCCATGGTCTATTTGGATTTCCTACTCTCCTGACTTAAAATATTGGGGCGAATCAAAATTAGTTATGAAACCTGTTCAATACCATTGGGATGAAATGAAAATAGGTCCGGGTGCACCTCCTATTAAAACACCAAGAGGATGGTTGAGTATTTATCATGGAGTTTTCCCAACAATGGATGGTAATGTTTACAGATTAGGGGTAGCACTTCACGATCTTAAAGATCCTTCCAAAATAATTGCTGTTGGTGATGAATGGATTTTACAACCAGAAGAAGTTTATGAAATTACTGGATATGTTCATAATGTAGTCTTCACCTGTGGTGCAGTTCCCGAACCAGATGGAAGTGTTAAAATTTACTGGGGCGGAGCCGATAAAGTAATGTGTGTTGGAACAGCCATTTTAGAAGAACTTGTTGACCATTGTTTAAACAATTCACGAAAGCCACTATAAACATGAAAATAGCAATATTATCACCTATTGCATGGCGAACCCCACCTGAGAAATACGGACCATGGGAACAAGTGGCTTCGAATATTACCGAAGGACTAATTGAACATGGAATTGATGTTACCTTATTTGCAACTGGAAACTCTACTACGAAAGGGAAACTGAAATACGTTTCTGAAACAGCCTATGCTGAAAATATGGAAATAGATCCTAAGGTTTGGGAATGTTTGCATATCAGTAATTTGATGGAACAATCAAATAAATTTGACCTGATACACAACAATTTTGATTTTCTTCCCCTCAGCTTTTCGAGATTAATTAAAACACCGATGATTACAACAATTCACGGTTTCTCTTCTCCAAAAATATTACCTGTTTATAAAAAATATAATGATGACAATTATTATGTGTCAATTAGCAATTCTGATAGAAGTCCAGAACTAGATTATCTTGCTACTGTTTATAATGGTATAAATACAGATGAGTTTTCTTTTAACCCAATTTCAGAAGACTATCTATTGTTTTTTGGCAGAATTCATCCTGAAAAGGGAACTTATGAATCTATACAGATAGCAAAAAAATCAGGTAGAAAAATTATACTTTCGGGATTAATACAGGATGTTGAATACTTTAACAATAAAATAAAACCATTTATTAACAATGAAGATGTAATATATGTTGGCAATTCTGGTTCAATAGAAAG
>JAKISU010000153.1 GCA_021648445.1 Flavobacteriaceae bacterium | reverse complement strand
CTATTACAGATACCAAAAGTATTTCCACACACCATTCGTAACAAAAAAGCCTTACTAGCCCCTACAGAGGCGGACACGCGACAGGCTGGAAAGCAACCTTAAATTATGAAGAAAATTAATCTATCAGCATATCATCCTATTTCAGATATTCAAGAGCATATTGTATTTGCTAATAATGGGAACATAGTTCTTTGCTATAAGGTTGACCTCCCAGAAATCTACTCTTTGTCCGAGTCGGACTTTGAAGAGTTACATGGTTCTTGGTTTCAATCCTTTAAATCGTTGCCCGAGGCAACCGTCATACATAAACAAGATATATATCAAAAAGTATTGTATGCCGCAGATAAACTGCCTCATAAAACCTTTTTAGAAAAGGCAACATATAATTATTTTAAAGGACGAGAATATATACAACATACTAGCTATCTGTTTTTTACTCTCCCCTATAATAAAGCATTGAATGCTTCCAAATTCACAAATCCATTTCGGAAAGTAGAAAAGGGAATTTATAAAAAATTAGATAACAATGTACAAGAGTTTATTGGTGCTGTAAACGATGCAGTTTCATTTATCAACAATAGCAGAAAGGTGACCTTATCACCTTTAAGTACAAGTGAAATACTAAATATAAGCAATGCTTATTTTAATGGCTTTAATAAAGGTTTTGATACCGATATGCAATTAGAGTCTGCCCGACGTGTCGGGAAATCAAACATTGAAATTGGCGAACATCATTTTGATGTATTAGCAGTCAATAGTGAACTCTGTTTTGGTGATGTGGTACAAAGCAGTAAAACCAATGATAAATTTACCTCCGATGATTTTGTATTTCATCAAGGTTTTATAGATGGACTGGGGTTAAACCTCAATGAAAACCATATTGTCAATCAAATAATCTATTTAGATGATAAACACAAATGGAGAAAATTATTAGAGAAGAAAATAGAAGAACTAAACAAGAGTTCCAATTTTGGCACACAAAACAAAGTAGTCTTAAAAAAGATTGAAGCGATTGTTGAACAAATCAATCAGGATGATTCGTCTAGAATTATAAGAGGGCATCTAAACATCATCTTCTGGTGCCCGGAAGCCGGGCGGCTAAGTAATATTGCTTCCAAGATAAAAACAGAGTTTAAAGAACTTGATATTGTTCCTTATTATCCAAAAGGAGAAGAACGGAAGCATTACTTTTTGAACTCATATTTCTATTTTACTTCCAATTTTTCAAATGAAGATCTATATGTAACCGATCTAAAACATGCACTTTGTTTATATATCAACAATACAAATTACTTGTCGGACGCCACTGGCGTCATTTTTCAGGACAGGCAACATAATATTCCGGTACTCAAAGATGTTTGGGATGAACAAAAGAAACGTATCAAGGCACGCAATTTTGCCATTTTTGCACCCACAGGAGAAGGCAAATCTTTTTTAGCGAATAATATCCTTCGGCAATACTTCGAGGCCGGCATCCGGCTGGTCATTATTGATTTAGGAGGTTCGTATTCCAAGTTTGCAAAACTCTATCCCGATGACCATATCATCCTACGTTATGAGCAAGGTAAAAATTTAGGAATCAACCCTTTTTATATAAATGATGTCAATGATTTGACACCGGAACGTTTAGAAGACCTTGCCATTTTTATTTTAGAATTGTTGGCTTCCAGTAAAGAAACAACCAAAGCTGAAGAAGTGGCTATTAAAAAAGTACTTCGCTATTATTACAATTCTATTGAGAACAATCACTCGTTAGCAACTTTATATCAGTTTGTCGACGACAAAAAAGATACACTCACTCAGGAACTCAAAATTCAGGAAGAATATTTCAGTATTTATAACTTTTTACATATCCTTTCTGAATATGTAGATGATGGCTTGTATAGTTTCCTATTCAATGTAAGTGAAGACCAGACTTATAAAATCGAAGATAAACGCTTGATTGTTTTTGAGCTCGATGAAGTCAAAGACAACAAAGAAATCTTATCGGTAATGTTAAAGCTGATAAAATCTGCCATTCAACGTACCATTTGGAGTAATCGTTCCGAACGTGGAATTATTCTCTTTGATGAGTTTGCAAAACAGTTAAAGTTTAAAAACGTCTTGGAAAGTGTAGAATTCTATTACCAAGCCATCCGAAAACAAAATGGAGCGATAGGTATTATTCTGCAATCCATTAATCAGTTACCAAACAATTCTACATCAGCTAGTATTCTTGAAAACACCCAAGTGATTTATAGTCTCCATAATGAAAAAGGCTATAAAGAATTACAAAACAGGCTAAGCCTGTCTAGCCATGATTTAAATCAATTAAAATCCATCAGAAACAATCTTACCGGAGCAAGAAAGTACACCGAGATGTTTATCAAAATAGGGAAGGAGAGTAACATTTTTCGATTGGAAGTCCCCAAAGAAGTCTATGCTGCTTATCTCACAGACGGCAAAGAAAGCGACCGCATAATGCGGATTTATGAAAAAACCAACAATATGGAAGAAGCAATTAACACATTTATCAAGCAGCAGTCATAGACTGCATTTAGTATTACAATTATTAATCTATAAAAAACAAAAATTATGAAACACACAATCAAAAAAACAATCCTATCCGCAGCAATGCTCATACTTGTGAGTGCCACTGGCACGGCCCAGGGGGTTCCGGTTTATGATAATACTAATTTTATCTCTTTTGTAAAATCATTATTAGAATCAGGGAAACAGACTGCTAATCTGATGAAGACAGTAAAGTTTTAAAAAAAACAAAAGGAGAATATTGATAAGGTCAATAATGTAATCAAACAGCTCAAAGCTGTTAAAGAATTGGCTAAGAACAATCAACGCCTTTTCAATATCGTACAAGATGATTTACGAGAGATCTTGAATTCTCCCTATATCAAAGCCGATGAAGTGACAAGGATATCAGATTCCTTTAATGCCATTATTGAAAATTCCATAGAAAGTTTGGACTATATAGACCAGATATTGTCCAGTGACCATCTAAAAATGACAGACGCAGAGCGTGCTGAAATCCTCAAAAACAAAGAATTGCAATCCAAAGAGATGGTCGCAGAAATTGAGGCAAAGACCAGACGTTATCGCGAGATCATCGCTTTTCGAGAAATGCAGTATAAGATCAATAATAGAGAAACCAATTACTAATGGCAGGTATTTTTTTAGGCATAGGATTAGAATATATTGATGCAGTATTTACCACCATCAAAAACAGTGATTTTTCACAGTATACCATTGCCGGGATGAAAACATTGGCTATTCTTTTTTTTCTAATTAACATTCTAAAAAAGTACAATGAAGGTGTTGCGAATAATGAGGGTTATACTTGGGGATTGACACCTGCAGAATTGGCAAAGAACTTTGCGGTGGTCATATTAGTGATATTCTCTACACAGGTATTGGGAGTCTTTGATACCATATTGGTAGCTATTGAATCTCAATACCGGGACACGGCTCCGGCACTCCTCCCGTTACAAATGCAAGATATTGACATCGAACAGGATGTGGGTGCTTTGGAAGCCGCCAAAAAAGCAATGGCATTACTCTATGAAGCATTGGTTACTCCTTTGTTTGGATTAAAGATCATTGCTTTTATTTTAGGTCTGTTTCTATGGTTGTTAGATTTGTTTATCTATCCACTGTTTTTAGCAGAACGCTATTTTTTATTAGGGATTATGCAAGCCTTTTTTCCACTGGTAATTAGCTTGGCAGTATTTGAAAAATTTAGAACATTAGCTTACAATTTCTTTAAATTGTATGCAGGAGTCTATATGCTAGTACCTGCCTTTTTCTTAGTCAATGTATTTGTAAATAATCTCTATACGGAAATCAATACTAATTTTTGGCCCAGTCTGTTTGGTACAGATTGGGGGAGTCAATTATTTGCACCTATAATTCAATTAGGCTCTATTGGATTTATCGTATTGCTAAAATTCAAACTCTATCGAAGAGCCACCACATTTGTATTCAAACTCTTTACAGCCTAAGGCTGATTAGGCAAGTCGATAATCGACATTATAAATAATCAAAATATGAAAACACCCTATAAAAATATTTACACCATTCTAAAGCTAAATCGCTTTATTGTTCTTACCGTTATTATTGGAGCAGTACTTACCAGTATCGTTTCGGTGCTTTTGGTTGTAAAACTCCATAAAGAAGTAGTCAATAATGCCTTTGTGGTCAATACGGATGGAAGTGTTATTCCCATAAAACTCGTTTCACAACAAGAGAATTTAGCTGTGGAAGCGTTGGCACATTTAGAACTATTTCATACTTATTTCTATCATATAGATGCTAGTAATTATGAGAAAAATTTAGAAAAAGCCTTATGGCTTGGAAATAGTTCTGTAGATAATCTATACCGACAGAAAAAAGCAGATGGTGTCTATAACCGAATATTGCAATACTCCCTTGTGCAAAGAGTAATCAGTATTGATTCTAAGATAGATATACAAAAAGAACCCTATGGATTCGAGACCAAAACAGTATTTGAGATCAACCGAGGGGCGGTCATTGACCGCTATGAGTTAACCACTACTGGTAATCTCATTCATGTAGATAGAAATTTTCCAAAGAATACACACGGCTTATTGATTACCAACTTTTTTGAAAACACTTTAAAGAAAATTGATTATGAAAATTGAAAAGAATAAACTCGTATTTGTTGCTGTACTGGTTTGTATCGTACTTTTTATTGGTGCATATTCAATGTTTGTATTGGGAGATGATGAAGATACTACCATTGAAAACAATCAGATTCCTGTACCCAAACTAAAAGATGAACAAAAAGAATATGAATCCAAATTAGATGCGCTCAATGACCTCAAAGAAGTCCGTCAAACCAATGCACCCAGTATCTATGATGAACGTTTGTTAGATTCTTCAGGTGTCTATGACCCTGATTTCTTGGATAAAGAAAAAATGCGAATTGTAGACAGTATTTATAGCCATGGAAGGATAAACTATTCTGAGAATTCGTATCGTCAATTGAAAATCAAGCCTGTCAAACCATCGATCAAAGTTCAAAAAGATACAATAGATGAAATTGAAGTAAAGGAAAAAAATATTGCTGCTAAGGAATTGGGGTTGGAACAACAACTCTTTTTTGCATCCCATCCTATAAAGAATGAAAGTTTCAGCACTCAAAACACAGATATGACTATCTATGTGCGTGTGGATGGTACACAAACGGTAAAGAAAAATTACCGTTTACAGATGCGATTACTGCGAGATGCACGGATCAATAATATACTCGTTCCTAAAAATACACCTATTTATGGCTTTGTCAGTTTTAAACCCAATCGAACAATGATTACCATTGAAAATATCGATCATCAGCCGATAAAATTGAAGGCATATGATTTTCAAGATGGCAGTGAAGGTATTTATATAGAGAATAGCTTTAGGGCGGATGCCACCCAACAGGTAGTGAGCGACATCGTAGATGACATCAATATCACCGGAGTTCCACAAGTAAGTGGTATTCAAAGAATTTTTCAGCGTAATTATAGAAATGTAAAAGTTACGGTAACCAATAACTACAAATTAATCTTAAGGGTCTCAAAGAGACCATAATAAAAACTCACTCTTATGAAGACATATATCACTTTTATAATATTGACATATTCAATGTCAATATCAGCACAAAAAACATTAGATACTATCTATGTCAATGACCAAAAAAATGTCGCCTTGTTTTTTCCAAATCCAATTCGTCAAGGTATAACCGGGTCTGCTAATTTTGTTTTTACATACAATCGTGAAAAAGAACAATATTTTGGATTGTTGCAGGCAAAGCCGGGAATGGTAAGCAACTTATTGACCGTTACTAATGATGGACAAGTATATGCCTATATTCTAAAATATGCTGAAAAACTACCAAAGTTCAATTACTTTATTGAACAAAAAGAAAGTATAGGGAATGAAAAGCCCAAAATTAGAATTCCGATAACAGAAAAGAAAGTAATTGACACCTATGCAAATAGAATGACCTATTTTGAACGATTTAGTAAATATTTGCTAAAGACTGACCACAAACAAATTGCCACCAAACGAAAAAAAGGAATACGGTTGCAATTACAAAAAGTAGCCTATATATACTCACTACACATAGGAACCCGAAAAATCGGGTTTAATAATTTGAAATTTATCTGAGAGTATTTTCTCAAACTCTTCTTCTTTCCATATTTCATTATCTAGAAAATGTATTACTTGCTTTCTA
>JAKISU010000011.1 GCA_021648445.1 Flavobacteriaceae bacterium | reverse complement strand
CTTTTTAACGTCTGGAAGAACTCTTTTCAATTGCTTTGTATGGAAAATACAATGAAGATAAAGTTTATAGAAACTAAAGTAACTGCAATGAAATTGCAGGGTTTTAACCTTTAACTTGATAATAAATAAAAAAAACAACAAATAGCGGCTCCGAACACCAACAATTTATACGGATAAATCGGAGAAAATCAAAATGGTTTTAGATGCGTTTGCCCTGCTTGATAAGTATACTTACGCCCTTATCGTATTTTTTTTAAGTACATTTGCAGAATGCAACAAAACACTCAAATATTTGGTATTAGAGCCATAATAGAAGCTATAAATTCTGGTCAAAGCCTAGAAAAAATATACATTCAAAAAGGACTAAATGGTCAATTATTCTCTACCCTAAATGTGCTATTGAAAGAACATAGTATTTCTACCAGTTATGTACCTATAGAGAAGTTGAATCACCTCTCTAAAAACCAGAATCACCAAGGTGTAGTTGCCAAGATATCAGCTGTAGAGTTTCATAGTTTAGAAACTATTTTAGAAAGACAAACAGAAAACCCTTTGTTTCTCTTACTAGATCAAGTAACCGATGTTCGTAATTTTGGTGCTATTTTACGCACAGCAGAATGTACCAATGTAACCGCCGTCATTGTTCCTAATCAAGGAAGTGCACCAATCAATGCTGATGCCATTAAAACATCCGCTGGAGCGGCCTTTAAGATCCCTATCTGTAAAGTCAATCATTTGTTAGATGCTGTCTATGAATTACAAGCTGAGGACATTCAAATTGTATCTATTACCGAGAAAACAGACGATACTATTTACGAGATTGATTTTAGAAAACCGACGGCCTTAATAATGGGATCTGAACATAAAGGAATCTCTCCTTCAATTTTAAAAATATCTGATAAAAAAGTAAAATTACCCTTGTTAGGTGATATTGAATCATTAAACGTATCGGTAGCCTGTGGTGTTTCTTTATATGAAATAGTTAGACAGCGTTCTATCAGTTAATCTTCTTTTTCTTCATTTAAATCAATAAAATTTCCCTCTTCATCTAAGAATATATCTACTTCGTCAACATAGTTTTCGTTCTCCCATGTATATATCATTTTTTGTGGTCCGCGATTTCTATAGGTAACCGCAAATAATAGTCCCACTATAAAACCTGATAAATGACCTTCCCATGATATTTCTTCCTTAATTGGAAAAATATACCAAATCATCCCTCCATACAAAAAGATAACCATTAAAGAAACTGCTACGAGCCTATTATATTTCCGAATAATTCCGCTAAAAAATATGAAACTAAACAATAAATAAACAATACCGCTAGCACCAATATGGTAAGATGGACGTGCAATCGTCCATGTAAGCACCCCACTTAAAACTAACCCATAGAATACTATTTTAAAGGCTATATCCTTATAAAAATAAAATAACGAAATGAGCAAGACAAAAAGGGGAACAGAATTACTAAATAAATGCTGTATCCCACTATGAATAAATGGAGAGAACAACACTCCTCTCAAACCTATAATAGTTCTAGGCGCGACTCCATACTTATTGAAATTATACCCAAATTTTACTTCAAACCAATATACCAGCCATAAAAAAAAAACACTATATAAAGGTATGGCTAGCGTGGCGGGTGTAAATTTGAACTGCTTATGATCGTATTGATTCATAGTACTACTGTTAACAAAAATATAACCACAAAGATAAAACAGTACAAATTGTCATCATTTTATCTATTTTTGTTAGATGAATACACCTTTGGCAGAACGTATACGACCAAAAACATTGGATGATTATATAAGTCAGCAACATCTTGTTGGTAAAAATGGAGCCTTGACTGAGCATATTAAACGTGGTGTAATTCCTTCACTGATATTGTGGGGGCCTCCAGGAATTGGAAAAACGACACTAGCCACGATTATTGCCAGCGAATCTAACAGGCCATTTTATACGTTAAGTGCTGTAAATTCTGGGGTAAAAGATGTACGTGATGTCATTGACAAAGCAAAGAAAAGCGGAGGTTTGTTTACCACTAAGAACCCCATACTTTTTATTGATGAAATCCACAGGTTTAGCAAATCGCAACAGGACTCATTGTTAGGAGCTGTAGAAAAAGGTTGGGTTACTTTAATAGGTGCAACTACAGAGAACCCCAGTTTTGAAGTAATCCCTGCCCTACTCTCTCGATGTCAGGTATATATTTTAAATTCATTTGATAAGGATGATCTGGTTTCTTTATTAAACAGAGCTATTAAAGAGGATACTCTAATCTCTAAAAAGAAAATACAGCTTAAAGAAACTGATGCGTTGATGCAGCTATCTGGAGGTGATGCCAGAAAATTATTGAATATTTTTGAGTTGATTGTAAATTCTGAAGATGGTAAAATTGTCATTACAAATGATAAGGTGTTAGAAAAAGTACAACAAAACACTGTTAGATATGATAAAACAGGAGAACAGCATTATGATATCATTTCTGCTTTTATAAAATCTATCCGTGGAAGCGACCCAAATGCAGCAGTATATTGGTTAGCTAGAATGATTGAAGGTGGTGAAGATGTTAAGTTTATCGCTAGACGTATGTTAATATTAGCTTCAGAAGATATTGGCAATGCTAACCCAACTGTCTTAATACTGGCTAATTCTACCTTTCAATCTGTATCTATGATTGGAAACCCTGAATCGAGAATCATTTTAAGCCAATGTGCTATCTATTTAGCAAATTCACCTAAAAGTAATGCATCATATAAAGCAATTGGTGATGCTCAACAATTGGTTAGAGAGACCGGCGATTTGTCAGTTCCGTTACACTTGCGAAATGCACCTACAAAATTGATGAAAGACCTCGACTATGGTAAAGACTATCAATATGCACATAATTATGATGATAATTTTATAGATCAAGAGTTTTTACCAGATGATATTGCTAACACTAAACTTTATGAACCGGGTAATAACAACCGAGAAAATAGTTTTAAGGAATTTCTAAAGAAGCGTTGGAAAGGTAAATATGATTATTAGTATTTTGGTAAATTCTTTTAGATCTAGCACTAGGTTAGGTCAAAACATACACCGGTTAAAATTTCTCTATATTCTCAAAGCCACTATTAGTTTAACTGTTTGTTCGAGTGCCGACTGTAAGGAGGTGTATCAAGACCTTTTATTACTAAAACTTGATTTGTAACTCTTCTTTAACTAAAATAATGCCGTTATAATATTCAACAAACCATTGTTTATTTTCTTTAAATACAATTCCATTTTTATTTTTAAGAAAATATATATCTTCTTTGCTTGATTTTAATAATACATACACCACTTTTGGAGAGCTGTCAACTAGTTGAAACCCTAGTGGATTCGCTTGCGCATATAAAACAATTGCAAAAGGTACATCTTCAAAAACTGTTGCTTTAGCTTCTTCAGCAAGAGTAGCTTCTTTAATAACCTCAACTGATTCCTCTTCTGTTTCAACTTTAACAGGAATCACTTCTTTTACAATAACAGCAGGTTTCTCATCTATAATAGTTTCTTCTTTCTTAACAGAAACTGGAACTTTTACAGGGGTATATTTATAACCTAATGAGCTTATTGATTGGAAAGCTTTCCGTAAGGCTTCTTGATATGCTTTTTTATAATCTTTTTGTTTGCTATTACCTTCATTACTTGTATGTATAACCTCGTTTTTACAATTAACCAGTTCAATGACCAGTTTTGTACTAAATAAGCCCGAATTACTTTTTACTTTAGATATAAGGCTCAAACATGGATTATTAGCTAATTCTTGGGACTTATTATCAGTATCAAATAATGTTTTAAATCCCTCTTTTTTAAATAAGAATCTAGTTAATGAGTTTAATTGATACTGATCTTCAGATTTTAAAAAATCATAATTTTTAGGAACAATTACATATTTATAATCATTTAATGACTGTTGGCTAAATATAGAGTTTGAAGTAATTACTAATACTAGAATTAAAAAAAATTTAGTGTTCATTTAAAATATATTTAATAGCATTTAAAGGTAAGTATTATTTATAGACAAAAGAACTCGTTTAATGTTATTCATCAAAGATTAAATTCATTCCGAAAAGAAAAGCTATTCTTTTTGAATTATAAAAGTCATTATAACTTAGTAAGTTATCAGCATTTGCATACATATTGAATTTACCTATTTGGGTAGAAAACCCTAACCCGATATTTGAAAATGAATGTGAATCTGCTGTATAGGTGATTTTAGCTTTTAAAAAATTTGTCACACTTCTACTATAATACAAAGTGGTTGCCAATTGTGGTTGTTTGGGTCTGAAAATAGTATAAAGTTGTATACCAACTTCATTTAGATAACCTCTTTGTGGAGAATAAGATGAGCTACTACAAGCAGCTTGTCTATAATGTTTCCCAAACTTGTACTGAAGTGCTGTATTCATTTTGGGCGATCTAAATGAGACATAGGTAGATTGTAAAGTGTCTATTGGAATTTGAGGGTAAATATCATCGCTTATAACATCCCAATAATCTAATGTTTCATCTGCCGGTGGATTAATTAAACCTATATCATTTATTTCAACATCTCCATTTATTTTATAAGTGACAACATCTTTTGAATAGGTTATAAAACCTATATCTAAAAGACTTCCTAAAAGAGTCATGTTATCTTTTAAGTGATAAGTAAATCCAACATCAAAACCCAACCCTAAATTACCTCCAAATAGTATGTTTTTTACTGCATCTACAACAAAATCTTTATTTGAAGTTCCAATAAATCCTGAACTATTAAATGTAACATCAACATCATTTAACAAATGTTGGTAATCACTATTTTGGTCTAACCTTGTTGAAATACTGCCTTTGTTGTTTAGTGATTGAATATTAAAAGCACCGGAATAGATTTTAACTCTTGCGCCAATACTTAGTTCTTTATTTATTTCTCTAGAGATTCCTGCATGAAAAACGCCTATTATCTCACTTTTAAAGCTTATATCATTAATATTTTGGCTTTTATTTAAATCAATATTTCCGTTACCATCAGTATTACCTTGATAGAATAAAACTGCTAAATCTTTGGGATAATAACTGATCAAATCAAACTCTTGATAAAAACCAAAGCTTAGATAATCTTTATCGTTTTTAAGTTTAAAACCTATATTGATAATATCTAATTGTTCATTTATACTTACAAAATCTCTTGAGTTTAATCTGAATAATATACTTCGTAGCTTATCTTCTATGTCTAATCCATCATTAGCAAACAGATTACTTATCAAACTATTACTTGTACCTACATTTACAAAGGCTCCAGACAAAAAAGGAATGCCAATATGTTTAGAAAAGCTTACTTCACCACCGGGGTTTTCTAATAATGACTGCGGAATTTCTTTAAATCCATACAAAAATTGTTTATTTTGAGCAATTACAGAGGTGCTTAAGAATAGCATCAAAAATAATAATAGAAAGGGGAGCTTCATCATTGAATTAACGATTGTCAATTATAGATATTGCTTTATTTCCATAAGGTTACTAACACTTATTGTGTTGTTATTGACAGGTTCATCATGAATATTAAAAAAGATAGTCTGCATACCTATTTGCTGTGCTCCTAGAATATCAGCTTCTAAATTATCACCAATCATCATGCTTTTTTTTGGTTCGGCATTGGTAACTTTTAAGGCGTGATTAAATATAACCGGATTTGGTTTTTTGACTCCTACACTTTCTGAAGTAATCACTTTATCAAAAAAATGTAATATTTCAGATTTATGTAGCTTTTTTAATTGAACTTCTTCAAAGCCATTAGTTATGATATGTAATTCGTACTTTGATAATAAATAATTTAATATTTCAATTGCACCTTCGAACAGTGTATTATAATTTGATAAATTATCGATATATATTTCAGATAGGTGATGTATCATATCATCTGATATTGTATATTCTAAACCATCAAAGGCTTCTTTTAATCTACCATATCGCAATTTAGATTTACTTATTTTTTCTTCTCTATATAGTTTCCAATACTTATGATTTATAGGTATATAATGACTTAAAAAATCAGTCAGTTTCACATCAATCTTACTTTGATCAAAAATAAATTCAAATGTTTTAGCTGAGTTTTTTTCAAAATCCCAAAGTGTATGGTCTAAATCGAAAAAGATGTGTTTGATGTTCATATATTAATAGGTATTTCTGTCTTCAAAAGACGCTCTTTAAAAGTAAGAATATAAGATAGAATAAATAGTAAGCCAATTGTTAATTTTACAATAATATTCAATTCAAATATTTTATCTAAGGTAAAATAAATTACAATCTGTAAAACTAAAAATAGTATAATTTGGTACACAGTATTGTAATCACTTCTTGTGAATTTTAAAACCTTTACGTCAAAAGAATGGAATGCTAAAATCAAGAGAAAATAAGTAACCACAGTAGTTACTGCTGCCCACTTATAACCATACAACTCTATAAAAATATAATTTAAAATGATATTTAATATTGCTGCACTTATTACAATTATACTCAATCTTTTTAATTGATTAGAAAATTTTAATCGCAACTCATAAAAATTTGAAAGTCCTTGTAAATAGGCTGCAAAAAAAATAAAAGGCATTATAATATAACCCACTCTAAACTCTTTGCCTAAAAGAATGTTTGCAATATCTTTTGAAAAAAGACTTAAATAAGTAATGATAGGCAATCCGTAAATAATAAAAACTTTGATATATTTTTGAATTAAATGAATAGAATTGTTAAAATTAGTCTCTAATTCTTTTAACAATGTAGGATTAATAGAGTTAAAAAAAATGGTAACCAAAACAACTACAGATATTTGACTTATTTTATATACTTGGTCATAAATACCTACTGTTTCTAAGTTATTTAACAAATAAATAAAATACCGATCACTTGATGTAATTACTAAAAACCCGATGTTAATAATCAACCCTGCACTTCCATAAGTAATTAATTCCTTTAAATTTTCTCTTTTAATAAGTTTATAATTAAATGTTACTTCTGCCGGATTAATTATAATTAAGAATAGTACTGCTAAAGCATCAATAATAACTAAACTAGAAATCAATGCACTTATGTTTACATCGAATTTAAAAACTAAAAATAGAGCAATAAGTATACTCAAAAAAGCTCTAATCGATTGAAAAATTGTATAAAATTTGGCTTCACCTTTTAATCTTACTATTACCATATAAAAGAGAAATAATTGATTGAAAAGTAATTGAAAAAAGGAGTAGAATATCAATTGTTTAACCAAAGTATTTTCTGCTGCCATATACCAAAAGACTGAAACTATCAGCAATATTGAAAATGACAAACCATAAAGAAATAATAAGTTTGAATATAAGGTCTTTAGCGCTTTTTCAGTTTTATACTTAGTGTAATACCTCCAAAGACATGAGCCAATCCAAGAAAATAATAACATACCTAAATATGCGAATGTCAAACTAACCAAACCTAAGTATCCGTACTCTTCTTTATTGAAATGACGAGTAAAAACAGGTGTTTTTATAAAACCTATTAGTAATGGCACAAAAGAGGCTAAAAAATACCAGCTAAAGTCTTTTAAAAAAGAATTATTTTTATTTGACATTTTTTATATTCTTTTCTCTTTCATTTAATACTTTGGTATAAAAACCAATTAGACGATCGAGTTCAAAATCCCATTTATACTTTTCTAATGTTGCTTTACGTCCATTGTTACTATATAAATCATATTTTTCAATATCTGTTAATAATGTTATCATGGCATTTGAGATATTTTCTGGATTATTAGGATCTACGGTAATACCACAATTATCTTTTTCAATATATTCTTTTATATGTCCAAAATTACTCCCGATGATAGGTAATGCGAAAGCCATATATTCAAATACTTTTATAGGCATTTTAATGGTTAGTGCTTTTGCTGGTAGCCAAGTTATTAATCCAACTTTACTCTTATTATAAAAATCACTTACTTCAGCGTATTTTACAAATGGAAACAATTCAATATTATTTTTCAAATCATTATCATCTATAAATTTTTGAAGTTTTAACTTTAAAGTATCTGGTGTATATCTACCAACATATATGACTTTTATTTTTGGAATCGTTTTTTTTGCAATTTTTGTTGCCTCTAACATTTTCATTGCGCCTCTAGACTCTGTTATTCCACCACAATAGATAAAATCATATCTTTTTTCAGCTAAAGATGACTTGTTGTAATCTTTGTAAACATCAGTGAAGTTGAAAATAGATACTGCTTTATCTTTCCCTAATTTTCTCCTAAAATTATCTCTTACAATATTTTCATTTGCTATAACTAAATCATAATTTTTAGCCTTTTCCTTTTCCCAACTATCTACCCACCAAGAGAATACCCTTATTCCTATTTCACCTATTTTACTTGTTTTTATAAGCGAAGTATAATCTTCAGCATAGGGTTCTCTAGCATCATAGAATACAACTGGCTTCTGTTTTAAATTTTTTAATTTTTTACCAATTCTATTGATCCATAAATCATGAAAGTGATACACATCAGCATTTATTTTAGCTGCTTTTTTTAAAAGTGTTCTATAATTATTAGTGGGATTTAAATTTTTAAGAATAAAATTTAAATATCGATTTTTAGAGAATGTTTTAACTTTTAAAATTTCATATTTAATCCCTTCTTTTGTTATCCCTTTTTTAATTTCATCTTTTATTAATATATAATAGACATCATATCCCTTTTCTTTTAAAGGAATGGCCATTTTCCAATAGATTCTATCATCAAATAGATCATGTTTATCTGCCAAGAAACATATTTTAATTTTCTTAATCATTGACAATCTTTTTTATTCTTTAACTAGTTTTTTACACTAAAAGTTGGCATTTTATTGTAATAACTTTTTAATCATCATCATTCCTTTTCTAATTTCAAAAACCGGATATGGTGCATTTGTGGCTCCAAAACTTTTATAAAAATTACCTATTGAAGGTATTGATGAGCCTTCAAAATCAAAAATATTATCAGTTCTCTCAAATTGTTTTAAAACCGAGTCAACCATAAATGTTGTCGCCCCGGTTTTCTTACCTTGTTTATTAGACGCTCCGAAAAGATAATAAATCCTATTTTTATAATGAAGAAAAAAACCACGAGCTACAATCTGATTCTGCATATATATATTTCTTTGAAAACCATAATTTTCACTTAAACAAAACTCTACTAATTTATATAAAATATTAAACGATTCATCTTTAATATTTAATAAAGGAAAAACTTCTCTATATAATTTAATTAATTCCTTCACATTATTCTTATCATCGAAATACAATTTACTTTCAGTTGCTTTTCTAAGGCTTTTTTTTCTATCTTTTCTATAATTCTTAAAAATACTATCATACCTTTTATTTAAACTCAATTCATAATTTATTTTTACTAATTTTCTACCATGTGTTAAACTCATATTTTGAGCATTAAAATTATAATAGAAGAGAAAAATAGAAGGTGTTTTTTTTATGAAAGAGCTAATTACCATTTGAGAAACCTCAGTTGATGAAAATATTCCTAACTGTTGTATCCAAGGGGCTTGATAAATATAATTGATACCATATTTTCTGCGTTTTGGTAAAGGCATAACGGCAACATAATCACCTTCAACAAGTACATCCCAATTATCACAAACAATATCTAAATACCAACTGTAAGCATAGATACGTGTATTCACAGCGTCAGAAATACAATTATTGTATTTATCTTCATCTAATTGATCTCTGGTTAAATATTCTATCATTTCTAATTTACACTGCTTAGTAGTCTATAATATGGATAATTGTTTGAAAATATCTATATAGAGTTTTTTCCATCTGCGCCATCTTCCTTTATTGCTAAGTGTATCGTTATGAAAAAGTGTAATAAATGTTCCGTCTACATTTTTTACTTCCTGTGCTAATTTTAGTATTACTTCATAAGCTCTCTTATTTGACAGCTCTAAATAATCACGTAAAGTAATATCCATTACAGCAAAAGGATAAATTTTTAAAGGCGTTTGAATTTCATAATCTAAATCGTAAAAATAAAATGATGTGCAGGTACCTGCTCTAAATCCATAATGTGCTGCATAACCCATCGTAAAATCTTCATTAACTTCTAAATTAACTAAACTTTGATAGGTTTCTGGCATATCTAAACGTAAATAATGCTGACGCGATTTTGTCACCGGTCTATTTAAAATATTTTCTAATCGTAATTTTTCTTTCTTTAATATTTCCTCATTCTTCATGGTAAAGTATGAAGGGTGCAAGCCTACGTCAGCATAATCAGCAATAGATTTAATTAAAGACCTATATTTTGTATTTCTTGACGATATATTTTTATCATAAGTAGTATAATCACCTACCGAAAAGAAAAATAAAGTTTTGATGTTATACTGTTTTTGAAAATCGAGTAATTCATCATAAGTATCAAACGGATCTTGTCTAAAGCCCAGTAATACGAGTGTTCTATACCATAAGTCTAACACTCTAAGTTTTGTTAAATCATTAAAATAACCACCAATGGTTCTTACAACTCCTTTACGTTTATAATTATAGGCATTGTCAACATCAATAGTTGATATATATTTAAACTCTCTTTCTGTAAATTTATGGTCAGGAAACTTTTCTTTTAATATCAACTTAAATTTATATGCCCAAATATCAATTAAAGGTTTTTCTAAAAATTTATGTTTGAAAGCTAAGCTCTCTTCGGCAGAAAAACGTCCAAATTGATCTTTTACATGTGGTAAATACTCTTCATATCTACTTACTAAATAAAAAGTAGCTGCAAAAACATCAAAAGGAATTGTCGCTTCTTGACGTGATTGAAAAAAACAAGTTGTATCATCCCATTCACCAATATGAATTTCAATATCATTAATACCTTGCTCAAATAATAGATCGTTACTTCTAATAAAAATCTCTTTTCCTAAAGGCTGTTTGGTATAAGATAGTTTTAAGTCATTATGAGCAATAAACTCCTCTACTTTAGTTGTAAAACTAACTGGAATATTTAAAATTCTAGTAAAAAAATGTTTAAAAGTGTAGGTTAATCTTGGTGTAACCTTATGTGTATAAACTAAAAGCATTAATTAATATCGATTGCTACCGCAAATTAAGTGGTAATTGAAAAACTTATTATTTTTAAGACCCTTTTCAGGCTTGATGACAGAAGACCGAAACTTCATAACTTGTTCCTATAAATTGAGAGTATATAATTAGCTCTAGATTTTAATCTAAATCTACTTTATAAACATCTATTCTAGAACTTCTGTCTTCCGTCATCTGACTTCTAGCCAGTAAATAAATATGAAAAAGATTTAATTCTTTACTTAATTGATGAAAGAGCTATCATATCAAATTACTATCGGCAAAGCTAAAATACGCTTTTTCAGTAATTAATAAATGGTCTAAAATTTTTATATCTAAAATTTTACCTGCTTCTTGTATCTTTTTAGTTAAGTCTAAATCTGATTTACTTGGTTTTAAGCTCCCTGAAGGATGATTATGACATAAAATAACAGCAACTGACGATAATTCTAACGCTTTTTTAAACAAGATTCTAACATCTACCAAAGTACCTGTAATGCCACCACTACTTAATTGATTTTTATATATTATTTTATTAGAATTATTGAGGTACAGTACCCAAAATTCTTCGTGAGACAACTCACCTATAATAGGCTGCATTATATCAAATACTGCTTTGCTGCTTTTTATTTTTGGTCTTATAAGTGCTTCTTCTAATCTACGTCTTCTACCTAATTCTAAGGCTGTAATTACAGCAATTGCTTTGGCTTCGCCAATCCCTTTAAATTGAGTAAGGTCATTGACCGATAGCTTCGCCAATTCGTTTAAATTATTGTTTGTAAAAGTTAATATTCGTTTGGCTAAATCAACCGCGCTTTCCTCTCTACTACCAGAACCTATCAAAATAGCTATCAGTTCAGCGTCTGAAAGGGTAGTTTTACCCTTAAGTATTAGCTTTTCTCTCGGTCTATCATCTTCTTTCCAGTTTTTTATTGAAATAGATTTATGTTTAGCGTTCATTTAATAAAATTTCTCTAAAGATATAAAAGAACTTATTTAAACCCACATTATGCATTAGAAAATCTACTTCGTGCCAAAACTCATAACGAAGTTCAAATACATAATTCCGGTTAAATTTTTTAAATTTCCTGCAAAATTATTATTTTACATTCACTTTTTGTCTTTTTTACATTCCATAGACAGGACAAACTCACACTTTTATTTGTGATGATTTAGTGTGTGTTTTACCACGAACCCGCCTACCGGACGGGCAGGTACACGAATTAAACTCTAAAACACACAATTATTATTTCACTAATAGAAAATCTTTTGGATTTTCAAAAATTCGTGCTATTTTTTTCAATATTTCACCAAAATACTGAAGAAATTTGTGAATTAGTAGCTTTTTTTACAAAGTCTGCGTTTGTCCTGATTCCATAGAAAATACTATGTAATACAAAAGAACCTTCAATTGAGTACAAAAGCATAAATTTTCGGTTAACTACAAAGAGTATAAATGATTTCAGAGAAAAAAATAATACATTTGTTAGTACTTTAAATCATTTTTTAATGAAGATAATAATTGCAGGAGCTGGTGAAGTTGGTTTCCATTTGGCAAAACTACTATCCATCGAATCTCATGATATCACACTTATTGATGAAAAGAAAGAACGATTAACTCATGCCGATACTCGCTTAGATATACGTGTAATGAAAGGTAATGCTACTTCAATTTCATTATTAAAAGACGCCAATGTTGCCAACACCGATTTGGTAATTTCTGTTACCTCTAATGAAACCGTAAATATTACTATTTGCGTTTTAGCAAAAAGGTTAGGTGCTAAACGCACTATTGCTAGAATTAATAACTCAGAGTTTATTGATAATAAAGATGAAATCAATTTTTCTGAATTTGGTATTGATGTATTAATCTCAACTGAAGAGTTAGCTTCGAATGAAATAAAAATGCTGCTTAATCAAGCTGCTTTTAATCATATACATGAATTCGAACAAGGTGAATTAACCATGCTAGGCATTATATTATCTAAAACCGCGCCTTTTGTAGGTATGTCGGTAAAAGAAGCTGCCGCTACTTTTCCCGGAATTCATTTTATGCCAATAGCTCTTCAAAGCAAACATTCTGACGATATAAAAATTCCGCGTGGAGATACTGTTTTTAAAAAAGGTGACCTAGCTTATTTCATCACACTTAAAGAAGGTGTAAATGAATTGTATAAACTAACAGGCAAAACAAAAAAAGAAGTTCATAATGTAATGATCTTAGGTGGAAGTTCAATTGGAAAAAGAACTGTTAAAGATTTATGTAACAAAAAGTTAAATGTTAAAATTATAGAAATAAACAGAACAAAAGCATTAGAACTTGCTGATGACTTATCCAATGCTCTAGTTGTATGTGGTGATGGTAGAGATGTAGAATTATTATTAGAAGAAAACATAGAAGAAATGGATGTTTTTATTGCTGCAACAGAAAGTCCTGAAACCAATATCATGACTTGTTTGGTGGCAAAATCTAAAGGTGTAAAGAAAACCATCGCTTTGGCAGAAAATGTTGATTATTCTAAACTATCGCATTCTATTGGTATTGACACAATTATTAATAAAAAATTATTAGCGGCAAATAGTATATTCAAATATATAAGAAAAGGTGACGTATTAGAAATAGCCACACTTAACAATCTAGATGCCGAAATTTTAGAATTTAAAGTCCGTGAAAATTCAAAAATCACACAAAAAATTATTAGAGAATTAAATTTTCCACAGAATGCTACCATTGGAGGTGTTATTAGAAATGGCAAAGGATATATAGTTCTTGGTGATTTTAAAATTCAACCAGAAGATAAAGTTGTAGTAAGCTGTTTGGCTGATTCTGTAAGAAAAGTTGAGGAATTTTTCGATTAATTTTAAATACTTCTAGTGTCAAGTCAAGTGTGAAATGATGTATAAGTTGCGGCTATTTTTTGATTTTCACGAAATAAGAAAAAGAAAACATAGCTGTAGCTACGTGAACCTTTTTATGATGAGTAAAAACGAAAAAGAGCAAAATTTGGTACGTTCTTTTATGCTTGACTTGACACTAGTATAAATATTTTCTAAATAATGAAAAAATTAAACATAAAAATCATTTTTCAAATGATGGGTTTTTTACTCATCTTTAATGGTTTATTTATGTTTATTTCTAGTAGTATTGGCTATTTTTATAAAGACGGTTCAAGTAGAGGAATATTCTTTGCTGGTTTAGTTACTGTAAGTGTTGGCTTATTATTTCGATTTACTACTAAAGGGTTTAAAAAAGAAGTTAAAAAACGTGAAGGCTATATCATTGTAACTTTAGGATGGATCTTTATGTCATTATCCGGTAGCCTACCTTACTTATTTACAGAGTCAATTCCAACTTTTACAAATGCTTTTTTTGAAACTATGTCAGGCTATACTACAACCGGCGCCTCTATTTTAGACGACATTGAAAGTATGCCCGAAGGTATTTTATTTTGGCGAAGTACTACACATTGGATTGGTGGTATGGGAATTATTGTATTGACCATAGCCGTTTTACCTTTATTAGGCATTGGCGGTATGCAACTTTTTGCCGCTGAAGCTCCAGGACCTTCAGCCAATAAATTACACCCAAGAATTACAGATACAGCAAAGAGGTTATGGTATATTTATTTTGGTTTTACCATTGCAGAAGCTATTTTTTTAAAACTTGCAGGAATGAGTATGTTTGATGCAGCAAACCATGCAATGAGTACTCTATCTACCGGAGGGTTTTCAACAAAAAATGCCAGTATAGCATATTGGAATGACCAACCATTAATTCAATATATCATAACTTTTTTTATGATCTTAGCAGGTACTAATTTTGTTCTTAGCTATTTTGCCTTTAAAGGAAAAATAAGTAAAGTACTACATGATGAAGAATTTAAAACCTATATTTTTAATATCATTGGCATAACAATAATTGTTGCTTTGGTAATCTATTTTAAAGCTGATGTTTCTCAATTACCAACAGAAACACAATTAATAGCTCATCCAATGGTATTCGGTGAATTTGAGAGTACTGTAAGACATGCCACATTTCAAGTTGTGGCGATAATCACCACTACCGGATTTGTAACAGCTGATTTTACCATTTGGACACCTTTTTTAACAATATTATTCTTTTTCTTAATGTTTTTTGGAGCTTCAGCAGGGTCTACTGCCGGTGGTGTTAAATTCGTACGTCATATTATTATGATTAAAAACGGATTTTTAGAATTTAAAAGATCAATTCATCCTAATGCTATAGTTCCTGTACGATATAATAACAAATCGGTATCGCAAGACATCGTTTTCAATATTATGGCATTTTTTATTTTATATTTGATTGTGTTTTCATTCGGTGCTTTAATATTCGGAATACTCGGTTTAGATTATATTACCGCTATTGGTAGTTCAGCATCGTCTTTAGGTAATGTAGGACCGGCTTTTGGTAAATTAAGTCCGGTTAATAATTATAACAGTTTGCCTGATATAGGTAAATGGTGGTCAGCATTTTTAATGCTTTTAGGTAGGTTAGAACTCTTTACCGTAATGATTTTATTTACACCATATTTTTGGAAATCAAATAAATTTTGAAATTTAAAGATCAATTAAATAGAAACCTGTATTTAGATAATAATCCTCAACGGATTGTATCATTAGTGCCCAGTCAAACGGAATTATTGGTTGATTTAGGATTGGAAGAAAACATTGTAGGTATTACTAAATATTGTGTACATCCTACACATTTAAAAGGTTCAAAAACGATAGTTGGTGGAACAAAAAAAGTGAACTATAAAAAAATTGCAGCACTAAACCCAGATATTATCATTTGCAATAAAGAAGAAAACACTGAAGAGATTGTTAGTGAACTAGAAAAGCATTTCTCTGTATATGTTTCAGATATCATTACTTTTAATGATACATTCAATATGATCGCAGATTTTGGAGATATTTTTAATAGTAAACCAATAGCGCTTCAGCTGATAAATAGCATTCAATCTAAACTAGATGATTTTAATAGTTTCATCGAACAATATTCACCAAAAAAAGTTGCATACTTTATTTGGCCAAAGCCATGGATGGTTGCCGGTGGTAAAAATTATATCAATGAAACTCTCAAATTAAATAAATTTGAGAACATTTTTGAAAATGCCCCTGATAGATATCTTGAGGTTTATATTGAATATTTAGTTAGTTTGAATTTTGATTTAAAGCCTGAATTGATAATATTACCCTCAGAACCCTTTCATTTTAAGAAAGAGCATGTTGAGAAGTTAAAAAAATTTATAGATTGTCAATTTATTTTTGTCGATGGAGAAATGTTCAGCTGGTACGGATCAAGGCTCTTGAAAGCTTTAGATTATTTTAAAAATTTGCACAAGCACATAAACTAAATATTTGCTAAATTAGCACATCCCTATTCAAGGTTTTTCATTCATCTATGAATTTTTGCTATGATATTTATTTCAAAATTTTTAATACCAAAAAAATACAATGGTATGGCTATCTATCCTTTTATTTTTATAAAAAATAAAAAATTAGCTGGCAATTCTATATTGATAAACCATGAACGTATTCATTTAAGACAACAAATAGAGTTATTATGGATTTTCTTCTTTACATGGTATATAATCGAATTCTTAATACATCTAATAAGATTAAGAAATTGGAACAAAGCCTACCACAATATAAGTTTTGAAAAAGAAGCCTATCATAATGAGGATAATCTTTATTATTTAGAAGATAGAAAATTCTGGGCATTTTTAAAATACTTCAACTGATAATAACCATTTTTAATCGTAAATTGCACTGTTAAATATTATAATTATAATGGAGCAAATTCAACCATATATTCCCAAAAATAAAATCAGAATTGTAACAGCTGCCTCGCTATTTGACGGGCATGATGCTGCCATAAATATTATGCGTAGAATCATACAGGCAACAGGTGTTGAAGTCATTCATTTGGGTCATGACCGTAGTGTTGAAGAAGTGGTTAATACTGCCATACAGGAAGATGCAAATGCAATAGCTATGACCTCGTATCAAGGCGGTCATAATGAGTATTTTAAATACATGTATGATCTGCTTAAAGAAAAAGGAGCTTCTCAAATAAAAATATTTGGTGGTGGTGGTGGTGTAATTCTACCTGAAGAGATTCAAGATTTGATGAAATACGGAATCACCAGAATCTATTCACCGGATGATGGTCGTAAAATGGGCTTACAAGGTATGATCAATGATATGATTGAGATGTGTGATAGCCCATCCCCAACCCTTCCCAAAGGGAAGGGAGTTTGTAGCTTACTTCAAAGAAAAGATACTAATACCATTGCAAGATTAATCAGTATTGCCGAAAACAGACCTGATGATTTTATACAAATATCAAATGATACTTTTTCTCCTTCGGGGAAATGTCCGTCTAAAGCGGACAAAGGGGAAGTTCCAGTTCTAGGAATCACCGGTACCGGTGGCTCAGGTAAATCGTCATTAGTTGATGAGTTGGTACGTAGATATTTAGCTGATTTTAAAGAAAAAACTATTGCAATAGTCTCAGTTGACCCATCTAAGAAAAAAACAGGAGGTGCATTACTTGGTGATAGAATAAGGATGAATGCTATTAAAAACGAACGTGTTTATATGCGTTCATTAGCTACGCGTCAATCAAATCTGGCTTTATCAAAACACGTGAATGATGCCATTAACATTCTAAAAGCAGCTGCATTTGATCTGATCATTTTAGAAACTTCCGGTATTGGTCAATCTGATACCGAAATTTTAGACCATTCAGATATTTCATTGTATGTAATGACTCCTGAATATGGTGCTGCTACACAGCTTGAGAAAATTGATATGATCGATTTTGCTGATGTTATTGCTCTAAATAAATTTGATAAACGTGGTGCTTTAGATGCCTTACGTGATGTTAAAAAACAATATCAACGCAATCATAATTTATGGGATAATAATGTAGATAGTATGCCTGTTTATGGTACTATTGCTTCTCAATTTAACGATCCGGGTGCTAATACGCTATATAAAGTATTAATTGATAAGATCAATCAAAAAACCAGTGCTGATTTTAAAAGTTCTTTTGTTGCCGAAGAAGGAATAAGTGAAAAACAATTTATCATTCCGCCAAATAGAACTCGTTACTTATCTGAAATTACCGAGAACAACCGCAACTATGATAAAATATCTAGAGAACAAAAAGAAATAGCGCAAAAATTATATGGTGTTTTTCAAACGATCTGTTCGGTTGCTAACATAAATGTCTGTTCGAGCGCAGTCGAGAACTCCATTTTAACAGCTACAGGTCTTAATGAAGATGAGATTCTTCACCCGAGTACTCGGAATCTGAATGACAATACTAACGTCATTGCGATCCCGAGTACTCGGGAGAGGCAATCTCATCAAGATAATTCTAAATTCCTAAAACTCCTCTTTAAAGAATTTGCTCGTATCAAAATGGACTTAAACCCACACAATTGGGAAACCATTCTAAATTGGCAAGACAAAAAACAACGTTATAAAGACGAAATATATTCCTTTAAAGTTCGTAATAAAGAAATTAATATTCAAACACATACTAAGTCTTTATCACATTTACAAATTCCTAAAATCGCATTGCCTAAATACGAAGCTTGGGGTGATATTTTGCACTGGACATTGCAAGAAAACGTACCCGGTGAATTCCCTTTTGCCGCAGGTATCTATCCGTTTAAACGTACCGGTGAAGATCCTACCAGAATGTTTGCAGGCGAAGGCGGACCGGAACGCACCAACAGGCGTTTCCATTATGTGAGTTTAGACATGGATGCTAAACGGCTTTCTACAGCTTTTGATTCGGTTACCCTTTATGGGAATGACCCTCATATACGTCCTGATATTTATGGAAAGATAGGAAATGCCGGCGTTTCTATTTGCTGTTTAGATGATGCCAAAAAACTGTATTCCGGATTTGAATTGACAAATCCGATGACCTCGGTTTCAATGACTATCAATGGACCTGCACCAATGTTATTAGGTTTTTTTATGAATGCTGCTATTGATCAAGAATGTGAAAAATATATTCTTGAAAACAAACTAGAAAAAAAGATTGAGCAAAAAATTATTGATATTTATAAAAAGAAAGGCGTTAACAAACCGGAATACATTTGTTCTAATGGAAAAGCATATCATCCTCCCTTTGGGAGGACAGGAGGTGGACTTTTACCTGAAGGAAATAATGGTTTAGGCTTACTACTTCTTGGTGTTACAGGTGATGAAGTATTGCCCAATGATATTTATCAAAAAATAAAAGTTGACACGATAACCAAAGTACGCGGTACGGTTCAAGCTGATATTTTAAAAGAAGATCAGGCACAAAATACCTGTATTTTCTCTACAGAATTTGCTTTACGCTTAATGGGTGATGTACAAGAATATTTCATTCAACACAATGTCCGTAATTTTTATTCGGTTTCTATTTCAGGCTATCATATTGCTGAGGCTGGTGCAAATCCGATTTCACAATTGGCATTTACGCTTTCTAATGGTTTCACTTACGTGGAATATTACTTATCTCGTGGAATGGATATCAATAAGTTTGGTCCTAACTTATCCTTCTTTTTCTCAAACGGAGTCGACCCTGAATACTCAGTAATTGGTCGTGTTGCTCGAAAAATTTGGGCAAAAGCCATGAAATTAAAATACGGAGCTAACGAGAGAGCACAGATGTTGAAGTATCATATCCAAACTTCGGGTCGTTCATTACATGCTCAAGAAATTGATTTTAATGACATTAGAACTTCATTACAAGCTTTATATGCCATTTATGATAACTGTAATTCTTTACATACCAATGCTTATGATGAAGCCATTACCACGCCAACAGAAGAATCAGTCCGTAGAGCCATGGCAATTCAATTGATAATTAATAAAGAATTGGGATTGGCAAAAAATGAAAATCCAATTCAAGGTGCTTTTATTATTGAAGAATTAACTGATCTGGTTGAAGAGGCTGTGTTGGCAGAATTTGATAGAATTACAGAACGTGGTGGAGTATTAGGCGCGATGGAAACGATGTATCAACGCTCAAAAATTCAGGAAGAAAGTTTGTATTATGAAACCTTGAAACATACAGGCGAATTCCCAATTATAGGTGTAAATACTTTTTTAAGTAGTAAAGGATCACCTACTATTATTCCTAAAGAAGTTATCAGAGCTACCGAAAAAGAGAAAAAATATCAAATTACAGTAGTTGAAAACTTGAATAAGAGTAATGCTGAAAAAGTAACAGAACAACTCCGATTATTGCAAGAAAAATCTATTAATAATGAGAATATTTTTGAGCAATTGATGGAAGCTACTAAAGTATGTTCATTAGGTGAAATTACCCATGCCTTGTTTGAGGTTGGCGGACAGTATAGGAGGAATATGTAAGCAGAGAACCAAATTTCGCCTAGGCGAAATTTGTGTGAATCGCTTATCCCGTAGAGTGAAACGAGTACGGGATCCATATTTTTAACTGAATTAAAATAATCGCTTATCCCGATGAGTGAAGCGATATCGAGATCTCATTATAAAGACGTAGAATTCACTTATCCCGTAGAGTGAAACGAGTACGGGATCTATACTTTATTCAATTAAACTAATTGCTTATCCCGATGAGCAAAGCGAGTTTGGGATCTCATTATAAAAGATCTGTCGCTCATCCAGAACATTACTGAACAATAGTTTTGCTGTGAAAGTAACAAGACCTCACAGGTTTTCAAAACCTGTGAGGTCTAAAATGAATACTGTTAAAACACATATTATCAATGCATTGAATTTTTAACTCATTTTTTGTCATGTACTTATGAATCGCTTATCCCGTAGAGTGAAACGAGTACGGGATCTATATTTTATTCAATTAAAATAATCGCTTATCCCGATGAGTGAAGCGAGTTTGGGATCTCATTATAAGGACTTAGAATTTGCTTATCCTGAGCATCTCGACTTCGCTCGAAATAAACTTTGTCGAAGGGCTTATCCCAAAAACTGAATCCTTCCAGAGTTTTAAACTCTGGAAGGGTTGCTAAGAATTACTCTAACTTCAATTTTATTTAAAAAGATTAACTTGCAGACATAAAGGATATAATAAAAACACCTTGAAATTGTTAATATCTTCTTTTGTTTTCCAATGAAATAAATAGTTTGTATCCATGAAAACTAGTTGAATTTGTCAAAAAATAAACCTACAGGTTGATTTAATGAAAATAATTAATACATTTGCAATAGTAAAAGATAGTTTATATTCAGTTCAATATGATACTGAAATGTTAAATGAATTTGCAAAATGTTTTGAATTATGGAACGATCCAATATATTTAAGAGAGTTTTTCGAACAGCACAAAGAAGATTTAGACAATAAGTTTTGGAATGGCATAACAATTGAAGAAGCTATTATTAAAACAAAGGAAGATGCTAGACTTTTTGAGGAAGAATTATTAAGCATAGCAGAAACCGGAAAAACGGAAAAACTTGAAACATTATCTACATTATTTGAACCTTTATCAAAAGGAATTATTGAAGACTTTGAAAAAGACAAAGCCAAAGGAATGAAAAGGTCTAGTTGGCTTCGTATCTACGCAATTAGAATTGAAGCCAATCTATTTATTATTTGCGGTGGATCAATTAAACTTACACCAACAATGAATAAAAGACCCCATTTAATTTTAGAGTTAGACAAATTAGAATTCACTCGTAATTACCTACAGGAAGGAGAAGATGAAAATTTAGACTTTGTAGAAATAAATTAAAAAAGAACCAAATACTAATGAGTATTAACAACATAAAAAACAGACTGAGAGAGTTTTCAAAAAAAGATAATTCTTGGATTGAAAGAGCTAAATATCGTAAAGAAAATAAAGCATGGCTTGATATTTCTTTTGCTATTGCTGTTAAAGTGATGTCTTCATTAAAATCAAATAAGGCTGCTAATGTTTTTCCAAAAACTCAAAAAGAATTAGCAAAAGCATTAGATTGCTCTCCTCAGTATGTAAACAAACTATTAAAAGGTTCTGAAAAATTAAATATCGAAACTATTTCTAAGATTCAAAAAGCCTTAAACATTATAATTATTGATATTGGATTAAAAAAGAAGAATGTAGAAATGGTTGCTCAGCAAGAAGTGATATTTAACAAAAAAAAAGTTATTATTATTAAAAATTACAAGAAGTTAGACAATGTAATACAATGTAATTTTACTACAAATAGAGAACATTCTCAAATAAATGAATACAGAAAAGTAATCAATGGATAAAATAGGTTTTAAACTTTCCAAAATTAATACTGATCAATTTGCCATTATTGAGGATGCGTATGACAACGAAAATGATGAATTTAGGTTAGGAATAAATCTTGGATTTGGTGTGGATTCAGAAAATGCAGCAATATTATCATTAGTTAAAATTAAATTTGAACAGAATAATACTCCTTTTTTAATTATTGAAGTATCTTGTGAATTTGATATTGTATCTGAATTTTGGAAAGAGTTTGATAATGAAGAAATAATAAAAATACCGAAAGGTTTTATGGCTTATTTAGCAATGATTACTGTAGGTACTACAAGAGGCATACTACATTCCAAAACTGACAACACTAAGTTTAATGAATTCATTTTACCAACTTTAAATGTTTCAGAAATGATTACAGAAGATGGCCAATTCAAGAAATAGCCAGTTACCAACAAAGATGTATAAAATTAATAATTTACTTTTGTGTATAAACTAAATAGTAATTGTTTATTTAGCAATCGTTAGAACAAACTATTGATTATAAACCCTTCCAGAGTTTTGAACTCTGGAAGGGTTATTAGTTTAGTACATTTTTTTATATATTTATGGCTCAATAATTTTGAATGGAAAAAATCAATGAATATCTTCAAATAGCACAAGAAAAAACAATTTTCTTTGCTCCTAAAGTCTTACTGGCAGTAGCCATACTTTGGATTGGTTTTAAGATCATTAAAAAACTGATAAAACTATTTGAACTGGCTTTAGAAAAAGGCGGAATGTCGGCCAATATTCGTCCTTTTTTAATGTCAATAGTCAGTGTATCACTAAAAGTATTGTTACTTCTTGTAGTTGCAGGAATTATTGGTGTAGAACTTACTATTTTCGCCACCATACTAGCTGCTTCGGTTTTTGCTATCGGTATGTCTTTACAAGGTAGTTTGGGTAATTTTGCGTCCGGACTCATTGTCTTATCCTTAAAACCTTACAATATTGGTAATTGGATTCAAATAGATGATAAATTTGGAAAGGTTGAAGAAATAGGTGTTTTTAATACCGTTATTATCTCACCGGGTAATAAAACGTTGATCATTCCTAACTCTAAAATTACGGATGATGTGGTTACCAATTATTCTAAAAAAGGAATGATACGTTTAGAAATAAATATTACAATGCCCTACGAAGAAAGTTTTCCTAAAATAAAGAATATCATCATAAAAGCACTTTCAACAATACCAAAAATATTAAAGGAGCCTCAACCTGAAATTGGTATTGAAAACTTTGACAGTCACAGTATTCTAATTGCAGTACGACCTTATGTAATACCTGATGATTATTGGGATGTTACTTTTGCATCTTATGAGAGTATTAAAAAAGCCTTTAGTGAACATAATATTAAAGTGGCTTACTCTGAAGGTGTTGAATTTGGTACTATTGGAGAGTAAATTATTGATAGAACGTATATTTCATAAAGAAAACCCTGTATTATTTCGATCCCTCCCGAGCACTCGGGATGCCTCGGGACTTAATAACAAGCAATTTAAAATCATAAAAAATCAGCGTCATCTGCGTTCCAATAAACATTTCCTTTTTCTTTTGTAGATTTACATAAATAACTTTTCACACCATGATACAATTCACCCATCGTTTCTTTATCATAATTTTCTTAAGTATTTCAATAATAGCATGTAAAAAAACTACTACTGCAAAAACGGAAGAAAAACCTGATACCTACGTTAAAGATAATTATGATAAACAAGAAGTTACTATTACCATGCGTGATGGTATCAAATTACACACAACAATTTATTCGCCAAAAGATAAAAGTACTACCTATCCTATTTTGATGATGCGTACCCCTTATAGTTGTACACCTTATGGAGAGGATAAATATCATGAAAAAATAGGACCAAATGTTCATTTGATGAAAGAAGGAAACATCATCGTCTATCAAGATGTAAGAGGAAGATGGATGAGTGAAGGTACTTATGATAATATGCGTGCATATATTCCCAATAAAAAATCAGATACTGATGTTGATGAAAGTTCTGACACTTATGACACCATTGACTGGCTGGTAAAAAATGTTGATAATAATAATGGCAATGTGGGTACTTGGGGAATTTCATATCCCGGATTCTATGCTACTTACTCTACTATTGATGCACATCCTGCATTGAAAGCTTCTTCGCCTCAAGCTTGTATAGGCGATTTCTTTTTTGACGACTTCCATCATAACGGCGCTTATTTATTGAGTTATTTTAGGGCTACAGCTCTATTTGGTACACAAAAAGATAAACCTACAGATACTGCTTGGTATAAACTACCTGATCTAAAAACACAAGATCAGTATCAATTCTTTTTAGATGCCGGTCCGCTAAGTAATTTGAACAAATATTTTCAATACGAAACAGTTGATAATTCTTCACTAAAAAATAATGATAAGACAGATGATTTCTTTTGGGAAGAGCTCAAAGAGCATCCTAATTATGATAGTGTTTGGCAAAGTAAAGGTATTATTCAACACTTAAAAAGTATCAAATCGTCGGTAGCAACTATGATAGTTGGCGGTTGGTTTGATGCCGAAGATCTATACGGTCCGTTAGAAACCTATAAAACTATTGAAGAATACAATCCTAAAAACTATAATACAATGGTTTTTGGTCCTTGGGATCACGGTGCTTGGGCACGAAGTAAAGGTAAAAATATAGTTGGTAATTATTATTTTGGTGATTCTATTTCTGAATTTTTCCAGAAAAAAATTGAAACTAAATTCTTTAATCATTTTCTAAAAAATGATGGTACTATAAATTCAGGTTTACCGGAAGCTTATGTTTTTGATTCGGGTAAAAAACAATGGAAAATGTATGATAGCTGGCCACCTGAAGGTGTTGAAAAAATATCTATGTTCTTATCTGATAATCAAAAATTAACACTAGGTTTTAGTTCTAATAAACCAATCAGGTTTATTAGCGATATTAAAAAACCCGTACCTTATTCTGAAGATATAAAAATAGTATTTACACCTAGAGAATACATGACCGATGATCAGCGTTTTGCTGCCAGAAGACCTGATGTGTTAGTTTTTGAAACACCTGTTTTACAAGAAGATCTAACCTTAGCTGGAGATATTCTGGCAAAATTAAAGGTTGCTACAACCGGTACTGATGCTGATTGGATTGTGAAGGTTATTGATGTACATCCATCAGATATAGAAGAACAGAAAGAAGGCATGCAAGATCATTTAAAAATGAGTAATTATCACTTAATGGTACGTAGTGAAGTTATGCGTGGTAAATTCAGAAACAGCTTTTCTAAACCCGAACCATTTGTACCCAATAAACCAACAGATGTTAATATCAAATTACAAGACGTGTTTCATACCTTTAAAAAAGGACATAAATTACAGGTACAAGTACAGAGTACTTGGTTTCCGTTAATTGATCTGAATCCGCAAACTTTTGTACCTAATATCTTTAAAGCAAAGAAAGAAGACTTTAAAACCCAAACGCATACCGTTTATACGTCATCATCTATTGAGTTTTCAGTTTTAAAATAAAACTTAAATTGTAAATCTTATTAACCACTGTTGGTGAAAAGCACCAACAAAGACAGGAAACCTTAAACTGTCCTCGAATTACCTGACCTTAACAACCACCTCTGGCGGATAGCATCGAGAAGTTCTATAAAACTAGAAATTTTCTTGTTTTCGATACACCATCCGCCTCTGGCGAAATGGCACTCAAACTGACGAAAATTTATTATCCGTTATTCACATCAAACTATTTTAATACACGTTTTAACCAAACACTTAATGCTGCAGCAATTAAACTTAAGACTCCCATTAAATACCAATTCGCATCAAAACCAAATCTATCAATTACTTCCATACCCGTTTTTGCACTAAAAATATGTGCCAATGAAAACGCCATAGTATATAATGCCATATACAAGCCTTCCTTTCCTTTAACTGCCCTTGTCATTGCAAAAGCATTTGTAAACGGAAATGCTAACATTTCAGCAACAGTTATAATAATCATACTAATTATTATTATACTTATTCCAATAGAAATATTGAGTACAAAAAAACTGGCTGCAAAAAGTATCAAACTCCAAAAAATAATCTGAATTCTATTTATTGAAGATTCTTCTAATTTATGTATTATAGGCATTTCAGTTAAAAAGATAATTATACCATTCATAGACATTAATAATCCTATTTCAACTTCAGTTAAACTATAAACGTCTACATAATATAAAGGCATCGTAGAAAATAATTGCATAAAGGCAAAACTCATTAAGAATACAATTACTAAAAATATCCAATATGGCCTATCATTAAAAATAGAACTGTTAACGCTAATTTCTTCTACTTCTTTTTCTTTTCTTACTAACGCTTTATTCTTAAGTACCATTTTAAATATTACTATTGCCAAAATACAGGTTAGGCCATCAATCCAAAATAGTCCTTTATAACTTAATCCGGCAATGATCAAACCTCCAATAAAAGGTCCGAATGAAAATCCTAAATTAATAGCTAGCCGAATTAGCGTAAGTGAACGTGTTTGGTTTTCAGGTTTACTATAAGCATTTAATGATACAAACATTGCCGGTCTAAAAGTATCAGCGATTGTCATAATTATAACTATTCCGGCTACAAAGCCCCAAAATGTTGTGATGTATTGTAAACCTATAAACAGAAACCCTGTCAATAGTAAACTCCAAAACATTACTTTATAATAACCAATCTTATCGGTAAGTTTACCACCAATCCATGAACCTAAAAATGAGCCTACACCAAAAGCGCTCATTATCCAACCTACTTGCGGTAATGAAAATTCTAAATCTTTGGTTAAATACAATGACAAGAACGGAATTATCATAGTTCCTGCTCTATTAATAAAGGTGATAAGTGCCAACCACCATATTTCCGGTGATAAGCCCGTAAATGAGTCTTTATATAATTTTAATGTTCTTTTTACCATAATTTGGTTTCGTTTTATAAAACTAAAAAACCCGGCGTTAAGCCGGGTTCAATTTGTATTGTTATTCTTTATAGTTAAATAGTTACAACAAATATACATACCGGTTTTGATCTGAATAAATAGATCTTAGTTGGACACGTGTTTTTGTTGAATACATCATTATTTTTAATTTTGATTCCCACTTTCGCGAGAATAACAATTTAATATGAAATCCTGTTGCGAGCAACAGGAAATCTCTTTTCAAAATCAAAACTACAAAATATTTTGTTTCTATTGTTAGTCTATTGAATTATATTGAGGTCTCGACTATACTTGACCGGAAAATTAACTTCTTTTGAACCTATTTGTCATCTTGAGTGTAGCCGAAAGGTTAATAAAACCTTATCTTCGTCATGAATTTTGTGTTTATGAAAAAACTTAGTTTTTTATTAATTTTATTGATCTTCTTAGGAGGATGCTTTCAAAAAAAAGAAATATTTGATGATTACACTGCTTCTATAAAAAACTTTCAATATAAATTGAATGTAGAGTTTTCTGATACTAAAATTTCCCCTTTAACAAAAAAAGATCTTAAGAAATTTAAATCTTTGGATTTCTTCCCGATAGATTCAACTTACAGAGTCATTGCAAAATTTGAATTGAATGAAAATCCAATATTTTTTGAAATGCCAACCTCAACAGGTAGAAGGCCTATTTATAAAACATATGGTACTGCAACATTTACACTTAATGGAAAAGAATTAAAACTGCATATCTATCAAGATCAAGACCTTATCAAAGAGCCTGATTACAAAAATCATTTGTTTATTCCTTTTACTGATTTGACCAATAGTAACGGAAGCTACGGCGGTGGTAGGTATATCGATCTTGAAATTCCAGAAGACGATACTATGGTAATTGATTTTAATAGAGCTTACAATCCGTATTGTGCTTATAACGAAAAATACTCATGTCCTATTCCACCACGCGAAAATGATTTGTCTGTGGAAATTAAAGCCGGAGTAAAAGATTACCTTAAATAAATTCCAATCCCGAATTATTGGGACAAATAGCAAATTTCAAAATCAATTTATCAATACCTTGAGATTTGTATCTTTGAGATTTGAATAATTTAATCAAATGAATATCAAAGAAAATATCATACAAAGTCATCAACGAATCTCACCTTATATTCATCGTACTCCTGTATTTACGTCACAAATGATCAATGAGATTGCAGGAGTATCATTATTCTTTAAATGTGAGAACTTTCAAAAAATGGGTGCTTTTAAAATGCGTGGCGCTACCAATGCGATCTTACAATTAAGTGATGAACAAAAGAAGAAAGGCGTTGTTACCCATTCGTCCGGTAGTTTTGCACAAGCATTAGCGTTAGCGGCTAAAAATTTAAATATAAATGCCTATATCGTAATGCCTAACAACGCACCTGAAGTAAAGAAAAAAGCCGTCCACGAATATGGCGGCATTATCACTGAATGCGAACCAACCTTGGAAGACAGAGAAACAACAGCAAATCAAATTCAACTTGAAAAAGGCGCAACTTTTATACATCCTTTTAATGATTTTAATGTGATATTAGGCAACGCTTCTGTAGGAAAAGAATTATTAGAATACCATCCTGAGCTAGACATTATTGTAGTTCCTGTTGGCGGTGGTGGATTGATTTCAGGAACAATTCTTAGTGCATTAGCTTTTGGTAATAACTGTACAATAATTGGCGCAGAACCTTTTAATGTTGATGACGCTTATCGTTCTTTAGAAAGCGGTAAAATAGAACACAATCTAACTACTGATACTATTGCTGACGGATTAAAAACTTCATTAGGCGATATTACATTCAACATCATTAACAATCATTTGAAAACAATCATCAGAGTAACCGAAGATGAAATTGTAGATGCTATGCAACTCATTTTGGAACGTATGAAAATTATCGTAGAACCTTCAAGTGCTGTTACCTTAGCTGCTGTGTTAAA
The DNA here is from genome assembly GCA_021648445.1 of Flavobacteriaceae bacterium. Lineage (GTDB taxonomy): Bacteria > Bacteroidota > Bacteroidia > Flavobacteriales > Flavobacteriaceae > Aureibaculum. Next base: position 8,312 of record JAKISU010000011.1, on the reverse strand, counting down.
ATCTAAACAGGAATTTTTCAATAAAAAAGTTGGCTTGATATTATCTGGTGGTAATATAGATTTTCGTAAATTACCTTTTTAATTTAAATGTTAGGAATGTTTTGTTCCCATTAGATGAAAATTTCGGAATGTTAAAAGATAAATATGGAATGCAATAGCATGCTTACCAATGAAGCATAAATTTATGAAAAAAATACACTTAATAACACTACTACTATCAATTCTTATTTTAAGTTGCACCAACCTTAAAAAGGAAAACTCAACTATATTATTAGATGAGTTAACAATCTCACAAATCCATACAGCATATCAAAATGGAGAGTATACTGCTGTACAATTAATAAATGCTTATTTTGACAGAATAGATAGCTTAGATAACAAAACAAATGCTATTACCTATATCAATAAAGAGGCATTAATTACTGCCAAAAAGCTAGATGAGGAATTTGCAAAAACCAGAAAACTTAGACCTCTTCATGGAATTCCATTGATTGTAAAAGATAATTATAATACTAAGGGAATGCCAACTACTGCAGGTGCATTGGCATTACAAAATTTTATACCGGAAACGAATGCTTTTGTAGTACAGCAATTGATAGATGCCGGTGCAATTATTATTGCAAAATCTAATATGGCAGAATGGGCATTTAGTGCAAAACATACAGAAAGCTCTACAGCAGGTACAACACATAATCCTTATAACTTAGATTATGTACCTGCCGGTTCTAGTGGTGGTACCGGCGCAGGAATTGCTGCTAATTTCGGAACAATTGGTTTAGGTACCGATACAGGAAATTCTATTAGAGGACCATCATCTCATAACGCTTTGGTCGGTTTTAGAACCACGCTGGGTTTGGTAAGTAGAAGCGGAATTATACCGCTATATATGCGTAATGATGTTGCCGGACCCATGTGTAGAACTGTTGAAGATGCTACCCGAGTTCTAGAGGTGATTGCAGGTTATGATTCAAACGATCAAATGACCAATTATAATAAAGGTAAGGTTAATTCAAACTATCAGCAATATCTTGACCTTGATGGATTAAAAAAGGCTCGAATAGGTGTGTTAAGACAGTTGAGTGATGCCAACCCTGATATAGAAATAAAAACACTTTTTGAAAAATCAATAGTAGATCTACAACACTTGGGTGCAACTGTAGTTGATGTGTATGTGCAAGATTTTGACAGTTTAAAAACTAACCAATGGTGTGCTAATTTTAGACAAGATATTGAAAACTATCTGGCAGAATATGTGAAACGAGATACTATAAAAACATTGGAAGATATTATCCGTATCGGAACAAAATCTGAGTATGCAAAAAAAGCTCTCAATTATTTTTCTGAAAATTCAGGTAGAAAAAAAGATACAATTATTGCCTGTGAAGACCCTTATACGGATGTTAGGCGATTGGCTTTTAGAAAAGCAATAGAAGATCAAATGGATAAACTAGAATTGGACGCTATTATCTATCCTTCTTGGAATAATAAACCAGCACACATAAACAAATTTGAAGAAGAATATTTAGGTGATAACAATCAGATAATTGCTCCACACACAGGTCAACCGGCATTTACCGTACCTATGGGCTTTACCAGTGAAGGTTTACCAACCGGACTGCAATTTTTAGGCAGGATGTACAGTGAACCAACATTGATACGGTTAGCATATAGTTATGAACAAGGTACTAAGCATAGGAAAGGTCCACAATTTAAGAGTAAGTAATTAACTCGCATTATTCACGGATGTTCTATTCCAAAGCCAAACTACTTGCAATCTAAGGAAATGCTCAAAATTTTTATAACCCAAAATTGGGTAAACAATTCCTCTTATAAAAACTCCTGCGCTTCCCTTATCTATTGGTATTTTGACTTTTCATAACGAAAACCCGTGAATAATGCGGGTTAAGACTTTGTGATAACGCATTATTTTGCTTCTTTTTCACAATATCAAATTGGTATAATATCTGTTTTTGAAGGAGATATCAATGATCCTAACTAGTGACAGTGATACGATGACTTTGAGTCATCGTATCATTCTTCATATCAGATCAATATGTTTTTACCATATACATTCCGAAAAACACAGCAGCTAAACCTGTAGCAAAACTGGCAATAGAATACCAAAAGAAGAATGTTAAATTTCCTGTCTTTAAAAATACATGGTTTTCGTAGGCAAAAGCTGAAAATGTAGTAAATCCACCACAAAAACCTGTAGCTAATAACAATGTTTGGTTTTGAGTTAAAGTATCATTTTTTGCAGCAAAACCTAAGATAATACCTATTAATAAGCTTCCTAGTACATTAGCTAAAAAAGTACCATAAGGTATTCCGTCGGTTGAACTATTAAAGTATTTTGCTAATAAATATCTTGCTATACTACCGAAACCTCCACCTACAAATACAAATAACAGTTGCTTCATTACTTAATGTTTATTTGTTAATACGTTTATTCGTGTAAACAATCTACTTTATAATTTAACTTTATCAGCATCATTTGCATTCCATTTACCGGTAACGGTTCCTTTATTTAATGTTACAAAACCCGGATTGGCTCTAATGATGGTTTTTAATGTTGTTTCATCGCAAAATAACAAGTCGAAACCTAACTTATATTCCGTTTTAATTTTCTCAAAATCTTCTTGGTTTGATGCAGAAAATGCATACACATCATATCCATCCTGCATCGCTTTGGTAGTCACTTCTTTAACTTTAGAGAATGCTTTTTTATCTGTCTTTGCTATATCATACATTACAACCAACATTAATTTTTCTTTCTGCATTAAAAACTCTGTAAAGTCAACACCTTCTTTTTCCATAGTAAAATCATGGATAGGAAGTTCGTATCCTTTTTCAATCAATTTTGTTTTTCTATCCACAAAAGTAGCACCTTCAAGCTCCCATGGTTTTTCTTCGGTAGTATATTCTTTATCTTCTCCATTGACTTTATAAATCCAAGTATCTTTATAAACTGCTTGTTTTGCATCTTCAGGATAAATCATGCCTTTCGGTATATTTTTACCAACAGCATAAGCTCTAAAATCTATAATAGGCAAATGTACCAACACATAATAGGTAATAAATAAAAATGCAAAAAGTGATGCGAATGAAATCCATTTAGCGAAGTTTTTACTCAAAATAGGCTTAATATGTGTTGTAGTGAACAGTAAAAATACTATCAAGACTACTAAAAAAATATTTTTATAAAAGGTTTCCCAAGGTGTTAAGGTAATGGCATCGCCAAAACATCCGCAGTCAGTAACCTTATTATAATATGCCGAATACCATGTTAAAAACAAAAATATCACAATCATAACCAATAAACTCCAAACAGTAAACTTAGATTTGAAACCAACTAGTAACATCACACCTAACATAATTTCGGCTAGGATTAAAAATATAGAAAATGGTAAAGCATACGGAATTAAAAACTCTAAATTCAATACATCAGCACCAAAATATTCTTGGAATTTATAGGCTGACCCTAATGGATCAACTAGTTTAACAAATCCTGAAAAAATAAAAGTTGCTGCAACTAATAATCTTGCTATATGTGTTAGAAATTTCATGTGTTAATATATATTGACTGCCTGTCGGCAGACTGGTTTTTTAATTCTATTGCTAATGAATTCAACTTACCCTCTGCTAAAGCTTCAGCGAGGAATGACACCTATTCACCATTCTCATTCATTAGAATCAATGCAAAAATTGCATAGTTGATCATGTCTTGATAATTAGCATCAATACCTTCAGAAACCAATGTTTTTCCTTTATTATCTTCAATTTGTTTTACTCTTAATAGTTTTTGCAAAATCAAATCAGTCAATGAGTTGACTCGCATTTCGCGCCAAGCCTCTCCATAATCATGATTTTTATCTTCCATTAATGACTTTGTAATTTCTATATGCTTATCATACAGTTGTGTTGCTTCTTCTACATTCAAATCAGGTTCATCTGCAACTCCTTTTTCTAATTGAATCAATGCCATTAATGAATAATTGATAATACCCATAAATTCAGGTATTTCATTTTCATCTACTTTTTGAACTTCATTCTCTTGCAATTGTCTAATACGCTGCGCCTTGATAAAAATCTGATCTGTTAAAGAAGGTAATCGTAAAATACGCCACGCACTGCCATAATCTTTCATCTTATTGATAAAAAGTTCACGACATTGTGTAATTATAGCATCATATTGCTTAGAAGTTCTTTGCATATAATCTGTCAAAGGTTATTTTATTTTCATCCTAATAGTTATCGGGACGAAAATATAAAAAACTTAGTAAATAATCTCAATCGTTTGTTTATTTTTACAAATGTTATAAAGTTATAGACTTATGAAGCGTATTGCTGTATTTTGTGGATCGAGTATTGGTTTTAACACTGTTTATGCTGAAGCTGCAAAAAAACTAGGAAATTATTTTGCCCAACACAATATTGGTTTGGTATACGGTGGTGGTAAAATAGGTATGATGGGGACTATAGCTGATGCCATTTTAGAAAATAATGGAGAAGTTATCGGTGTTATTCCGAATTTATTGAGGCATGAAGAAGTTGCACACACCAAAATCACGAAGATGATCGTCACAAAAAAAATGTCAAAGCGTAAAGTAAAAATCAGCCGACTTGTTGATGGATATATTGCTTTAGCAGGTGGCTTTGGGACGTTAGACGAGCTTTTTGAAGCACTCACTTTAGGGCAATTAGGTATTGAAAACAAACCTATTGGCATTTTAAATACTAATGGCTTTTTTGATTATACATTAAAACAGTTAGACATAATGGTTGCAGAAGGTTTTTTAAAATCTACAAATAGAAATATGTTATTAGTAGACTCATCTATTGATAGATTGATTCAAAAAATGAAAAATTATCAAGCTCCAACAGTTTCTAAAGTAGTAAATACTGTGGCGAGTAAATAGTCCCGATAGTTATCGGGATCAGTAAAAAATACAAAATTCAAGCAACTAATAAATAATTAGTAAATTTCAATCAACAATAGCATCCAAAAATCAACAGAATCTATAGTCTCTAATAAATATGTATATAAACTGTAAAGGAAACCTCATCGATTTATCTTCACCCAAAGTGATGGGAATTCTAAACATTACCCCTGATTCTTTTTATGATGGCGGTAAATTTAATAGTGACAAAGATATATTAAACCAGACAGAAAAAATGTTGAGTGAAGGTGCTACTTTTATTGATGTTGGTGCTTATTCGTCAAGACCGAGTGCACAACATATTAGTGAAGAAGAAGAGCTAAAAAGAATTACTCCAGTTATAGAATTATTATCAAAGAAGTTCCCTGATATTTTAATTTCTATTGATACATTTAGAAGCAACGTAGTCAAAGAATGTATCAATAATGGTGCTTGTATGATTAATGATATTTCAGCAGGTTCAATGGATGATAATATGTTTTCAACCATTGCTAAATTACAAGTGCCATATATTATGATGCATATGCAAGGCACTCCTCAAAATATGCAAAATAATCCCACTTATGAAGATATTGTTCATGAGATTATTCTTTATTTCTCTAATAAAATAAGCCAATTAAGAGTTTTAGGTATAAACGATATTATTATTGATGTTGGTTTTGGTTTTGGAAAAACTCTTGAACAAAATTATAAACTCCTTAATGAGTTAGCACTTTTTAAAAATTTAGATCTGCCTATTTTAACAGGAATATCAAGAAAGTCTATGCTCTATAAATTATTAGATACCACACCAGACAGAACTTTAAATGCTACTACTATTACTAATACCATAGCCTTGCTGAACGGCACTACTATTTTACGAGTTCATGATGTAAAAGAAGCCAATGAAGCTATTAAAATAACTCAATTCCTTAGAAGTTAGACATTCGGCATCATTTTTGTCAATATTTTGTTAAATACAGAGTCGGATTTCTCATTACTTTGTGAAGATTTGATTCAATTGTATTCCCTTCAACCACCTACCTTATAATTGAAGTATAACCTAAAAACAAAATTATGAGCGAAAGAAATCCTCCCGAAATTAATGCTGGTTCAATGGCTGATATTGCATTTTTACTACTTATCCCGTATTATTCACGGATGTTCTATTCCAAAGCCAAACTACCTGCAATCTAAGGAAATGCTCAAAATTTTTATAACCCAAAATTGGGTAAACAATTCCTCTTATAAAAACTCCTGTGCTTCCCTTATTTATTGGTATTTTGACTTTTCATAACGAAAACCCATGAATAATACGGGTTATCTTTTTTCTGGTAACAACTACTTTAGATACAGAATTAGGAATCATCAAAAGATTACCTGAAAAAACATCGGAAATTAGGATGGAAGTTAATCAAAAAAATGTGTTGGAAATTAATATTAATTCAACAAATGAAATATTAATTGAAGGTAAACATATTGTTCAAATAGAAAATGTTAGACAATTAATAGTCGATTTTATTGATAATGGTGTAGGAACTGATGTAGAAGGCAATAAATGTACTTGGTGCAATGGTAAAAAAAACAATGAATCATCTGATCATCCTGACAAAGCAATCATCAAATTACAAAGTAATAGAAATACCTCATATGCTTCTTATATAGCATTACAGAATGAAATTATTGGAGCCTATAGTGAATTAAGAAATAAGTTGTCTCAATCTCTTTATGGTAAATCTTTTGACTCCATGTTAACAAACTTCAAAAAGGATAAAAACAACAAAGTCTTGCATTCAAAAATTAAATTGATTAAAGCAAAGTATCCTCAACATATTTTAGAAGAAGTACCTATTGAATAATTAAACCCGTATTAAACTAGTTTTTGTAAATTAGAATAAAGGGTAATAAAAAATTTCTTGAAACCGACTATCCCCGAGGCAGAGCCATAGGGGTATTTCGCCGGTTTCATTTTGACCTCAGGGTCAAAAACCGAAATTTTGTATTTTACCTCACCCGGAACTGCGAAAAGCAGTTCCGACCTCTCCCAAGGAGAGATAAATCGGAAACTCCGAGGCAGAGCCTAGGGGAATTCTTTTCGATTAAACCGAGATCCCGCTGAAAATAGCGGGATTAGTTCGACTAACTAAAAAATTGAAATTAATTTTTTAGAGTCTCACGAATAAATTATTAGTATTTTTACAAAAATCCTTTTTATTTGGAAACATTCAATTTTTTAGATTTAAATTTTTTAGATATCCTCGACATAGTACTAGTAGCATTACTGCTCTATTATATATACAAGTTAGTTAGAGGAACTGTAGCCATCAATATATTTATAGGTATTGCCATTGTATATTTAATCTGGAAGCTTACTGTTGCTTTACAGATGGAATTGCTAAGTGATATTTTAGGAAAATTTCTTGGCGGAGGTTTTATAGCTTTAATTATTGTTTTTCAACAAGAGATCAGAAAATTTTTACTCATGGTTGGTTCTACCAATTTTGCAACGAAAAAGGGTTTTATGAAACGTTTAAAATTTATGAAATCTGATACCATAGTTACTACCGATGTCGAAAATATTATTGCCGCTTGTACTACAATGTCAAAAACTAAAACCGGTGCCTTAATTGTCTTAGAAAGAAATAATAATCTAGAACTCATCAAACAGACGGGTGATGCTATGAATGCTGAAGTGAATATACCCTTATTAAATAGTATTTTTTATAAGAACAGTCCATTACATGATGGCGCCATTGTTATAGAAGATAATATAATTACTGCAACCAGGGTAATTTTACCACTTGAGAAAGGTATTGACATTCCTGCTAGATTTGGCTTGCGCCATAGAGCAGCTATTGGTGTAACTATGTATACTGATGCGCTAGCAATTGTTGTTTCTGAGGAAACAGGGAAAATTTCTTATATTAAAAATGGTGAATTTATTTTGTTTGATGATACTGATCATCTAATAGAAATGATAAAAGATGATTTGGAATAGTTTTAGAAGGTTAGAAATCGGAAGTAGAGTAAGTGGTTGAACAAATAAATAATTTCTTGAAACAAACTATCCTTGAGGCAGAGCCATAGAGGTATATTTCGACAAATTCAGCACATGTTTCGCTCGTTTCATTTTGACCTTTTAGGTCAAAAACCGAAATTATGTATTTTGCCTCACCCGAAACTGCAAAAAAGCAGTTCCGACCTCTCCCAAGGAGAGGTAAATCGGAAACCCCGACGCAAAGCGTCGAGGAATTCTTTAGATTAAATAGGGCTTGCTGATTTTCTAAAAAAATCATTTTATATAATTGAATTTCAGTTAGATAGTCTTATTTTTTATTGATTATTTCTTGGGTAAATGCAAAGGTTTTTGTATCTTATCTGCTATAAACCCGT
>JAKISU010000152.1 GCA_021648445.1 Flavobacteriaceae bacterium | reverse complement strand
CGGTTGTCAAAGAAAGTCTGGATAAATAAACCGAGAGCTGCCTAAAAACAGAAAAAGATGAAATTTTATAGAAAATTTTAAGAAAAAATAATTAAGAAATGTGTCTCATTTTTATTGACAAGTTCCGTAAACAGAATAATCAGGTTCATATCTACCTGTTGCTTTTAATATATAACTATAATTATTGCTAGTAGGTAATTCATTTAAATCAAAAATAAATTCAAAATTATCATTCTTTTTGAGAACTAAATCCCCAGAGACATTAAAATCACTCCAACTTTTAGATAACGAATTATTTGATAAATCAAGATCAAACTCTGAAATTTCGAGCCTGTAAGTAATTTTGTGTAAATGTAAATAATTACTTATACTTTGAAAGACACAAAGTATATTTACACAGGAGACATTTATGAGCGAGATCAACAAAGATTTAATTAAAGAACTTCTCAAAGATTACAAAAAGCCCGAAGACTTAATCGGTAAAGACGGCATTCTCAAACAACTAACCAAAGCACTTTTAGAAACAGCTCTTGATTCTGAGTTGACAGAGCATCTCGGCTACGAGAAGAACGCTCTTTCCAAAAAGAAGAACAATAACAGTCGCAACGGTAAAAGTCGTAAAACTCTCAAGACTGATCATGGCGATATGAATATCTCAATCCCCCGTGACCGACAGTCTGACTTTGAACCTCAAATAGTCCAAAAAGGACAGCGTCGTTTCACCGGTTTTGATGATAAGATACTTTCTATGTATGCCCGTGGTATGACGGTGCGTGATATTCAAGGTCATCTCACAGATATTTATAATGTTGAGGTATCACCTGATTTAATATCAACAGTAACAGGTTCTGTTATGGATATGGTCAGAGAATGGCAGACTCGTCCCTTGGATTCGGTCTATCCAATTATGTATTTTGATGCTATCCGTATGAAGATTCGTGAGGATGGACGAGTTGTCAACAAAGCGGTATATCTTGCTTTAGGGGTCAATATGGAGGGTCATAAGGATGTGCTGGGTATATGGCTTGATAAGAACGAGGGAGCCAAGTTCTGGCTTTCTGTGTTTACCGAACTGAAGAACCGTGGTCTTAACGATATTCTGATTGCCTGTGTTGATGGTCTTGTGGGTCTTCCTGATGCGATAGAATCGGTTTATCCTGATACTGAAGTACAGCTTTGTATCGTTCACATGGTTCGTAATTCATTGAAGTTTGTATCCTATAAAGACCGTAAGAAGATGGCGACCGACTTAAAAACAATCTACCGAGCAGTAACAGTTGAACAGGCAGAATCAGCCCTTACAACGTTTGGAGAAACGTGGGACAAAAAGTATCCGATGGTTTCACAGTCATGGCATTCTCATTGGGATAGGATTATTCCGTTCTTTGCCTATTCAGAGGAAATACGTAAAGTAATATATACGACCAATGCTATTGAGTCATTAAACTCTACTTTGCGTAAGGTCACAAAAAACAGAAACAGCTTTCCAAGTGATGAGTCAGCTATTAAATTATTGTATATGGCACTACAGAATATTATGAAGAAATGGACTATGCCGATACGGAACTGGCCGCTTGCTGTGCATCAGTTTGCTATTAGATTTGGAGACAGAGTACCAAGAATTTGAGATAACCAATTAACTGTTTACACAAAATTTATGACACCGCCGAAATTTCATATACTTTAAAACTAGGTTCTGAGTTTGATTTATTTACCATACAAATTTGATCAGTGTTATAGCTAGAATTCCAACTTGTCCTAACAGTAATTATGTTTGATTTACTATCAATCAATTTTTCAGAAACTACGAAATTACTTACAATGTTAATTCTTGGAGGAAGATCACTTAAAATATTCCAATTACCACTCTCATCAAGTATTTCCAAACTTACATCTGATAATGAATTTTCCCAAAATTGTAAATCAGTAGTAATTTTAGTTGCTGGATCATCAATTGGAGGACAAAGATTTTTTGGTCCTGATCCAATACGAAACACATTCTCAGAAGATTCATTTCTTAGAAATTTAACTACAATATAACCTGCTGTTTCACTTTCAAAAAAAGTATTGTCTGATTCAGAAACTTCTATCAATCTATCAACTCCGTTATTATCCACAGCATAAATCGGTTGAATTAAATCATTATAAGAAAATATCTTACCTGTTTTTGTTACTCCAACCCGATCATTTTTGCTATTTTCAACAACTAATAATTCCAAACCTTCAAGATACGTAATTTCATCTTCCATTTCTTTTATAAGAAATTTTATTTTACCATCTGTTATTTTCACTTCATTATTAATGTGATAATAATCAGTGACAATATTTATATAGTTTGATTTTTCACAAGCTGTTAGTAATGGATTTTCCATATTATAAGTACTACCATCATACGAAAATAATACAGGACAAGAAGGTAGCGGTGGTGGGTTATTTATTGATATGCTTTTTTCATCAGAATAAAAGTTTTGTTTACTTGCTACAAGAGAAGCAGAACCAATTGTTGAGAAATTAATATCATTAAAAGACAAATAGCCAAATTCATTTGTATAACCAATTTCATAAACTTCATCATCTTTCAATAGACATACTCTAGTATTAGGTTCCCTCCGTGCCAATATAAGTGAGACAGAAAGTTGAAACGTGTAATCAGGGCGGTATGGAGAAAATCAGATGTTATCAGAGTCTGTACATGCAGAGAAAAAGAAAGAATCGTCAGTTGGTCAATCGGTTGAGCCGGAAGTTGTACCAGTAGCCCGCCCAGTCGGACTTATAGCCAAACGTCGTCGGTTTACGACTGAATATAAGCTTCGTGTGCTTGAAGAAGCTGACCAATGCACTGAACCGGGACAAATAGGTTTACTGCTTCGTCGGGAAGGGTTATATTCAAACAGTTTGTATAACTGGCGTAAATGGAGAGATAAGTTGACATCAAAAAAAGATAATGCAGTATCATCAGTCAGAGATTTACGAAACGAGAACGCTCGTTTGAAACGAGAGAATGCGAGATTACATCTGAAGCTTAAAAAAGCCGATGCTCTGCTTGATCTTCAAAAAAAAGCTTCGGAGATACTCAAGATGGCAGACTTAGACGAGAGCGAGAACGACTGATGAAGATAGCCAAACAAGAAGCTCCCAAGTTAGGAGTAGCAGACACCTGCCGGACATTAGGTTTGTCCCGTTCTACCTATTATCGTCATAAAAAAGAATTGCCGGTTACATGTAAGTCTAGCCGGGTGGATAGTCATCGTAAACTGAATTCTGAAGAAGAGCAGAAAGTTCTTTCTTACTTGACCAGTGAACGGTTTGTGGATAGTTCAGTACCTGAGGTGTATGCGACTTTACTTGATGAGGGTATTTATCTCTGCTCGACTCGTACGATGTACCGTATCTTGAAGCAACACAAGGCAATACGAGAACGTCGTAATCAGCGAAGACATCCTAAGTACAAGAAACCGGAGCTATTGGCAGAATCAGTCAATCAGGTCTGGTCTTGGGATATCACTAAGTTAAAAGGTCCAAGCAAATGGTCACATTACCATCTCTATGTTATATTAGATATTTACAGCCGTTATGTTGTCGGCTGGATGGTTGCCGAGCGTGAGTCGGCATCATTGGCAAAACTCTTGATACAAGAGACATGCGAAAGACAGGGTATCAAAAAGCATCAATTGACAATCCATGCTGATAGAGGTGTCTCAATGCGTTCTAAGCTTGTAGCACAGTTGATGGCAGACTTGGGAATCACTAAGACTCATTCGAGACCGTATGTATCCGATGATAATCCGTACTCAGAATCGCAGTTTAAGACATTGAAATACCATCCTTTGTTTCCGAGAGAGTTTGGTTCATTGGAGGATGCTCGTTCCTATTTACAAACCTTTTTTGACTGGTATAATAACAAACACCGTCATTCGGGGATAGCGATGTTGACTCCGAAAGATGTGCATACTGGTAAAGCCGATACAATCATAGCACAGCGACAGGATGTGATGATCAGTGCTTATGAACTTCATCCTGAGCGGTTTGTGAAAGGACAACCGAAGTTGAAACGGTTGTCAAAGAAAGTCTGGATAAACAAACCGAGAGCTGCCTAAAAACAGAAAAAGATGAAATTTTATAGAAAATTTTAAGAAAAAATAATTAAGAAATGTGTCTCATTTTTATTGACAAGTTCCGACCTTGATAAGCACTACCTATATTTTTTTTTAGTTCTTTGCTTTCATATTTTAAAACAATTCTATAATTTATCTTCGCATTATTTAAATTACCTTCGTGTAATTGCAAGAGAGCAAAATTTAAGAAAAATAGTATGAGTTTCGATTCGACTATTTCGTTACTTTTTAGAGTCATTGACAAAAATAAAGCTTCTCTTGCTTTTAAATAATTTCCGGTGCGTATATAACAAAAAAATAAATGACCGAGTATTGATGATTTTTTATTAAAACTGGCAAAAGTATCAATATCTTTTAATATTTTATTTCCTACAGATATTGCTTTTTTATATAATCCAACTTCTGTATAGTAGAAAATTATCATCGTTTGAACAGAGAAAAGCTGATCTTTTAATTTGTATTGAGTAGCTTTTTCAATACTTTTTTCACTAAAATAGATAGCTTTTTCATTGTTCCCTTGATAATGATAAATTAAGCTTAAGTAATAATAACTCGTAACTTCTGAAACAGGAATATTATTCTTTTTTGATTTTTCAATGATATAATTCAAAGAATCTTCAGCTTTAGTAAAATTACCTGCTCTTATTGCAATTATGTTTTGCAATGCTTCAAATCTTAATTGAAAACTTATATGAGCATGTTGTATATTTTGTTCTATAATTTCAGTTGCTTTTTTATTGTCATTCAATTTTAAATACAACGAACATAATTCAAACAAAGTATTTGTATTATCTTCAACAGGTTCTATTCGCAATATTTCCAGGTATGCATTGATTGCTTCTTTGGTTTTTTTTAATGCATCACAAGATTCAGCTAAACTCCTTTTCAGAAAAATATCTTTAGATAACTTCAAATGTTGTTTACTTTGCAAAATAAATTTAATAAACAGATAAACTGTATAAAATTTTGATTCTTTTTGCAGTCTTTTAATTTCACTTATAACACTATCTGTATGATAGTGTTCATAAATTTGCGAGGTAATAGAGATAATTTCAATTTCACTTAGATAACAAACCCAGTATTCGCCTATCTTTTCTATTCTACTTTGCAATATCAATGAACGAAAATGAGCGAAAGCATTTTTTTTACTCTTTCTACTTAAGGTAATAAATAAATCTAATAACTCCTCTTCAAAGCCAATAATTTTATTCTTAACTGAAAATATTTTTTTTAGGATATGAACTTTTTTTGACTGTCTGTGATAATGACTCAAATTGTGTTTTAGTTGAAGAAGGTGTAGTGCAAATAATGTTTGTTTATAATTTTCTATATCTTTAGAGTTGATGAGTCTATGTTTATCTAGCAGATCTAATAGGGATACTATTGATTTGTGAAAAACATCTTTTTTAATTTCTTTAATAAATGATTTTATTTCACCAGGTGCTTGGTCATTCATATAAATCTTCTCTAAGGAGATTCCAAGAGCATAGTAATCTGCTGTTTTATCTATTATATCATTTTTGATAATATCAGGAGTGATGTATTCAGAAGTACCTTTGATGATAGCATTGCACTTTGATTGATTCTCAGAAATGAAATCTAAATCTATCAAGTTGATTCTTTTAGTATTCTTGTTATACATAAAATTAGACAGTTTTATATCGCAATGAACAAGATTACATTCATGAAGATGGTCTATAATTAAACAAATTTGTCTTAAGAAATATTTATAGTTTGTTTTAATAATATCCTCATTTAATGGCTGCCAAAACTCCGAGTCCAAATAAGGATAAATAATTAAAAATTCATTTTTTGTGTTTATAAGTTTTAAAGGAGTTAAAATGAGATCTGAACGTTTTTTCTTAGACAATTTATATGACTTAGTGAGAAATTCCTTCTTAAATATATCGGTGAAACTACCTACTCCGGGGTTAATTCCTTTTATAAAAAAATCTTTATTTGTTTTCGGGTCAAGAGAACAGTATGAAATAGTTAAATCGTTTTTTTGTATAGTAGAGTCTAAATTATAAAGTTGTTTCTTAGAAGCCATATCCCAATTTACAAAAAAATTAATTTTTTATCCACTGATAAAATCAATTAAATCAATGTTTTTCAACTTCTACTGCCAGAATTTTCACCTTTTTATGTT
>JAKISU010000151.1 GCA_021648445.1 Flavobacteriaceae bacterium | reverse complement strand
AAGTTTTTAATACAGGATTTATTTCAAATAAAGATGAGTCTGATTTAATATATGAGGTATATAATGACGATACAAATTTGGTCATTTCTTTAAAAGCTTTACCCGACAAACCTAAATTAAAAGCAATTTTTCTTGCTTGAAATGGTAATAATCCTGTTCCAGGATCAATTTCTTCAGTAAAAATTAAATGAGGTGTATTTTCTGCTACAGCTTCAATATCCATTCCTCCTTCTGTAGAATACATAATCATATTTCTACCAGAACCACGATTTAACAAAACCGACATATAGTACTCTTCTGGTTCATTTTCTCCAGGATAATAAACATCTTCTGCAATCAATACTTGATTTACTTTCTTACCTTCTGGTGGAGTTTGTGGCGTTTTTAACATCATTCCAATAATATCACTTGAAATAGATTCTACTTCTTCCAAACTTTTAGCCAATTTAACTCCTCCTCCTTTTCCTCTACCTCCAGCATGAATTTGTGCTTTAATTATCCACCAACCTGTGCCTGTTTCAATTGCTAATTGTTTGGCAATTTCTACTGCTTTCTTATGATTATCGGCTACCAATCCTCTTTGGATTTTAACGCCAAAACTATTTAATAGCTCTTTTCCTTGATATTCGTGTAAATTCATTACTTAATTATTTTAATAAATGCACACAAAAGTAAGGATTTAATTCAGAATCTTTGATGTTAATTCTTCGATTTTTTTTATTTTTATCTTTTATATCTCATAAAAACATGAATTCATAAAAATATTTCTTTTTTTACTTGCTTTACCAACCAATTTGTAATACTAATACACAAGTAGTAAAAATAGAACCAAGCAGATTGTTTATTATATTTATTCCCGTAAGAGTTTCCTTAATTTTTTAAAGACGACTCATTCTAAAAACATCGGGAAGTTTTTAAAGAATTATAAAAATTTTAATGCAAATCAATTTTTAGAACCTACCTATAGTCAATCTTAAATCAAACCCAATAGTTAAGACCGTTGCAAAAGCTCTTTTGACAAAGAAGTACAACGCTCGATAAAAATTTAACCCGCAGTAAACCTTTGTTTATGAAGACTTAAATTTTTTAGAGAAGGAAGTAATTCAAAGTAAAAAAACTTTAAATCTTAATTTTACTCAATACTTGA
Source organism: Flavobacteriaceae bacterium (assembly GCA_021648445.1). Lineage (GTDB taxonomy): Bacteria > Bacteroidota > Bacteroidia > Flavobacteriales > Flavobacteriaceae > Aureibaculum. The sequence goes on along the minus strand of JAKISU010000151.1, from coordinate 5,249 downwards.
AACGGTCTTTAGTTATCCTAAATAATTATAGATAAATTCATCATAATTTCTAAATCAAAAATCCTTACTTTTGACTTATGATAAAAGCAAAAAATATTCATAAATCCTATGGTGATTTAGAAGTGTTAAAAGGGGTTGATTTACACATTAAAAAAAGCGAAATAGTTGCTATAGTTGGACCAAGTGGTGCTGGAAAAACTACTTTACTTCAAATTTTAGGAACTTTAGATCAACCTACCTCTTCTGACTCTCTTATCATTAACAATGAAAATGTAACTCTTTTAAAAGATAAAGCCTTATCAAAATTTAGAAATACACATATCGGTTTTATCTTTCAATTTCATCAACTGTTACCAGAATTTACCGCTTTAGAAAATGTTTGTATCCCAGCATTTATTGCCAATAAACCAAAACAAGAAGTAATAACTGAAGCTAAAAAAATATTAGAATTTTTAGGTCTCTCAGATCGTATTGAACACAAACCAAACGAATTATCTGGTGGAGAACAACAAAGAGTAGCCGTTGCTAGAGCATTAATTAATAAGCCAAGTGTTATTTTTGCTGATGAACCTAGTGGAAATTTAGATACCGTAGCTTCTAAAAACTTACATGAACTCTTCTTTACATTAAGAGATGAATTTCAACAAACTTTTGTCATTGTTACACACAATCAAGAATTGGCAAATATGGCAGATAGAAAACTTGAAATGAAAGATGGGTTAATAGTAAATAATAATCCGTAGGCAGTATTTGGTGGCAGTAAGCAGTTTAATTAATTTCTAAAAAACCAACATTTTTTTTATGATAGGCATCATCAGTGCAATGCAAGAAGAAATTCAAGCTTTGTTAAACCATTTAAAAAACAAAGAAACCGTTTGTAAAGGTATGCGGACTTATTTCTATGGTAGCTTATTTAATCAAGAGGTAGTTTTGGTATTCTCTCGTTGGGGAAAAGTAGCTTCGGCGACAACAATAACTCAGCTCATTAATGATTTTGATGTAAACGAAATTATTTTTACTGGAGTAGCTGGATCTATACAAGATTATATAAATATTGGAGATATTATTATTGGTAAAAATCTCTATCAATATGATATGGATGCTAGTCCGTTAATTCCTCCTCTTGAGATTCCCTTACTAGAAAAAACATTTTTTGAAAGTAATTTAGATAAACGAAAGTTATTAGAAAAGGCGACACAACATTTCTTATCTAATTTGGATGAATTTATACAAACAAACGACATTAAAAAATTTAATATCAATACTCCAAAAGTTTATATTGAAGATATTGCTAGTGGAGATCAATTTATCTCAAATAAAAAACAAATTCAATTGATTACAAACCGTTTACCCAATATTGCTTGTGTTGAAATGGAGGGAGCTGCTGTTGCACAGGTTTGTTATGAATATAAAATTCCCTTTAGCATATTTAGAACAATTTCTGATAAAGCCAATGATAATAAACATATAGAAATTCAAAAATTTGCTAATAAAATTGCAAGCAATTATGCTTTGGGTATTTTGAAAAAATATTTTGAAATGATTTAAAAATACACACCTTAACTCCTCAATGTCAGGTTTAACTTCCATTACATATTAATTACTTATGATTTGCTAATCAAATAACTATTATACCTTGGCATCTTAAAATATTTGAGTTGATTTAAAAACACACCCCTAACCCCTCTCAAGAGGGGAACAGTGGATAAATTATATTCAGCAGATGAAAAAAATACTAATAGCACCACTAAATTGGGGTTTAGGTCATGCAACACGTTGTATACCTATAATAAAAGCATTAATTGCTAATAATTTTGAACCTATTTTAGCCGGTGATGGAGATGCTTTAACATTGCTTCAAAAAGAATTCCCACAACTTACATCATATCAATTACCGAGTTATAATATCAAGTATTCAAAAAGTAATAACCTTAAAACCAAACTATTTTTAAGTCTGCCTAAAATTTTAAAAGCGGTAAAACAAGAAAAAAAATTAGTTGATAACCTTGTTTCTAAAGAAGGTCTTTCTGGCATTATATCTGATAATCGTTTTGGTGTAAGAAGTACCAAGATTCCTTCGGTTTATATCACACATCAATTAAATGTATTATCGGGCAATACAACTTCAATTACTTCAAAATTACATCAAAAGATCATTTCAAAGTTTGACGAATGTTGGGTACCGGATACGATGTGTGAGTCCAATCTTTCAGGTGAACTTTCTAAGGTAAAGAATGAAAAGTTAAAAGTCAAGTTTATAGGTGCATTAAGTAGATTTGAAAAACAATACGCAATTAAAAAACACGATTTATTGATTGTTTTATCCGGTCCTGAACCGCAACGATCAATATTGGAGGAAAAGTTACTAGTTCAGTTAAAAGAAACCAATAAAAAGACTGTATTCGTTAGAGGTGTTATTACAAAAGAAAAATTACCATCAGTTAATAATAATATTACAATTGTAAATTATATGCTTTCTAAACAATTAGAACAAACTATTAATGAAAGTGAAGTAGTATTGGCCAGATCAGGATATTCAACAATTATGGATCTGGCTAAATTAGAAAAAAAAGTTTTTTTTATTCCTACTCCCGGGCAATTTGAGCAAGAATACTTAGCACTTAGAATGGATAAGCTCAATATTGTTCCATTCGCTCATCAAGATGATTTCAAACTAAAAATGTTAGAGAAAGTTAATAATTATAAGGGATTTGAAAATACTGTAAATAAAGGTTTAGATTCAGGCTTATTTAACCTGTTTCAGCAATGCTAATTGATTTTTTCTAAAGTAAATGAAAATGTAGCGCCTTTACCTTGTTGACTTTCAACAAATACTTGCTGATTATGCGCTTCAATAATGTGTTTTACAATAGAAAGACCTAAACCTGATCCACCTTGTTCTCTAGACCTACTTTGATCAACTCTATAAAAACGTTCAAATAACCTTGATAGGTGTTGTTCTTCAATACCCTCGCCATCATCTGTAACTTTTATTATAAATTGTGTTTGAGAATAATTTTTAACATTCACAACTGTATTGCCGCTCTGTTTACCATATTTAATAGAGTTTTCTATTAAATTGATCAATATTTGTTCAATACGCTCTATATCACCTTTAACTAAAATTGGCGCATCATATTTTTTATCAAAAGTTAATATAATAGCCCTTTTTTTAGCTTTTATTTCTAATAGGTCAAAAACATTTTGAACAAGACCGACAATATTAAATGTTTCAAATTTAGGATTTAAATTACCAGATTCTAGTTTTGAGATCATATCTAGATCCTTAACAATATTAATTAGACGATCTACACCTTTATTTGCTCTGTTTAAGTATTTATCTCTAATAGTTTTATCATTAATAGCACCATCTATCAAAGTCAATAAATAACCTTGTACGGTAAATAATGGAGTTTTTAATTCATGCGAAACATTGCCTAAGAACTCTCGACGGTATTCTTCTCTAATCTGTAACATTTCTATTTCAAGACGTTTATCTTCAGCAAACTTTTTTACTTCTTTAGATAAGGTTTCCATATCAGAAGTAATACTTCTTTTTTTTAGATCATCAATATCTAATAAAGAAACTTCATCGTATATTTTTTTAACTCTTCTATAGATAAAACGCTCAACTCTATATTGAACTAATAAAAAAGAAAAAAGAAAAATGAGAAGGCTAAAACTTATAGAAAAGAATAAATTAATTTGGGTATAAAATAAATAGGAAAGTATCATTATTGTTAAAAAAGAGAAAATAGCCAGTGCCAATGATACTGTAAAGGCAAATTTATATGTTTTTTTAAATTTCACTGAACAACAAATTTATAACCAACACCTTTTACCGTTTTAAAATAGTCATCACCAATTTTTTCTCTTAATTTTCTAATATGCACATCTATAGTTCTTCCCCCAACAATAACATCATTTCCCCATACTTTTTCAAGAATGATTTCACGTTTAAATACTTTACCGGGTTTCGAGGCTAATAAAGCAAACAGCTCAAACTCCTTCCGAGGTAAAATAATTTTCTCTTGATTTTTTTGGACAAAATATTCCTCACGATTTATGATGATGTCGCCAACAGTAATTAAACCAATAACTTCATTACTTTCTTTTTTTAAGCGCCGTAATAATGATTTTACTTTGCTGACCAATACTTTAGGTTTTACAGGTTTGGTAATATAATCATCAGCTCCGGCATCAAAACCTGCAACTTGTGAATAATCTTCGCTTCTGGCAGTAAAAAAGGCTATGATAACTTCTTTAAGAGAATCAATTTCTCTAATTTTTTCACAAGCTTCAATACCATCCATTTCAGGCATCATTACATCCAGTAAAATTAGATGCGGTTGGACTTCTTTAGATCTTTTAATGGCTTCAATTCCATTAGAAGCTGTAAAAATTTGATAACCTTCATTTATTAAATTATAACTTACAATTTCTAAGATGTCAGGTTCATCATCAACTAAAAGTATTTTGATGTCTTTTTTTTTCATTTAAATGGTTTGTTGTTCAAAAATAGTGAACTCATCTTGGGTTCTACTATTAGCTACAAAATTACCATTTTATCCTCGAACCCTCGGGGTTCGCTTAAATACCGTAATCCAAGATGAGTTCAGTAATTAAAATACGTTTTTGTAAACTTAAAAATCATTTAAAGCAGTAGTGTTAATTTAATATTAAGTTTAATAAAATGTTAAAATCATTTTGTTTCTTTTATTATTCAATTAAATGACATAATTTTATTGGACGGATGAAATATGTTATTTAATCCTTTTTTAGATATGAAAAAAAGTTACTTTTTAATATTTTCTTTATTAATAACAACTTATTTTTATGGGCAAACTTCTGATACTTCTGAATTAGATAAGAATAGTTCTTTTGCCAAGGTACAAGAAATAGAAAATTTTAAAATGTACCCTAATCCGGTAATAAACGGGGTTATAAGAATTAACACACTTAATAACGCTCAAAAATCAATTCAGATATTTGATATTCTTGGCAAAAAAGTATTTTCAAAATTAATAATAAGTGAAGAACTGAATATTTCAAAATTGAATTCTGGGGTATATATTCTTAAAGTTTTTGAAAATGGTAAAACGGCTACAAGGAAATTAGTCATAAAATCACTTCCATCCGAAAGTTTTTCAAATTTAAACAAAACACTCTGTTAACCCTATTAAATGGGTTTAATTTTGACAATAATCAAGAAAATAAGTTGCTTTGAAAAACTAATATCTTCTGTGGTT
>JAKISU010000150.1 GCA_021648445.1 Flavobacteriaceae bacterium | reverse complement strand
ATTTAACTAAAAATAAAGAAGAGTATTTATTAAAAAAACTAAAACAATTAAAAAAGGACAAAAAACGAACAGAATCTTTATTGCTTGATTATCAAAGTGTAACGTGATTTGTTATATGATAGAAATGTAGTTAATAATGCAAAAATATTGATTATTAGCACTTTGTCTGTTCGAGCGCAGTCGAGAACTATTTAAAAACCTTTCGACTTTAGTTTATCTTGAGCATTACAGAGCAGTAAAACATATTTTGCTGTGAAGGTAGCAAGCAAAGCTTGACGAAAGGCTCAAGGAGACATTAAAATTTTTATTTAACATTTAAAATACTGATTATTAGTTAGTTAAAAAAATAGTATATCGAACTCACGTTAATTACTATCAAAAAAGAGCCGGAAAATTTAGAATAAAGTTGAATTCTAAATCTTTAGTACTCTTTTTATTGTTTTATACCGAAAAATTCTCTTTTTTTGTACTATCAATAGTTCATTAATGTATTGAATGTTATCAAGAAAGGCAGAGGGATTAGACCCTGTGAAGCCTTAGCAACCCTTTTCCCGATAGCTATCGGGACGAGAAGGTGCTACATTCTACCTTTTGTGCTGTCCCGATAGCTATCGGGATCATTTCAGCACCTTTTAGATTTCGATCTAAAAGTTAAAAAGGATAGATAGCGATGAGTTTTTAAAGCCTCCTCTTATTTCTTGTTAGCATATTTTTTTTGAATTTACATTTAGCTGTTTTTATGTTTGTCGTTCTTGCGTCCATGTGCCGCTGAAGCTTTAGCGGAGGCGCAAGACAGGAATCCATAATAGAAATAATTTGACGTATAAGTTTTGACATTTGAACCCTAATGTAAAAATGAAATTTATACTAATGAGTTTAATTAATGATAAGTAAGTATGAGTATTATTAAACAAGAAATAGAAAAACGAATATTGGTGTTAGATGGTGCTATGGGTACTATGTTACAGCAATATAATTTTTCAGAAGAAGATTTTAGAGGTGAACGATTTAGAGACTTCTCCATATCCTTAAAAGGAAATAATGACTTGTTATCTATAACACAACCAAAAGCATTAAAAGAGATTCATGCAAAATATTTAGAAGCTGGTGCTGATATTATTGAGACCAATACATTTTCTGGTACAACCATTGCCATGGCAGATTATAAGTTAGAAGATTTGGTGTATGAATTGAATTATGAGTCAGCTAAAATAGCAAAAGAAGTTGTAGACGAATTTACAGACAAGGAACCCCATAAACCAAGATTTGTAGCAGGTTCATTAGGGCCAACTAATAGAACGGCAAGTATGTCTCCAGATGTAAATGATCCTGGTTTTAGAGCGGTAACTTTTGATGAATTACGTATAGCTTATAAATTACAAACTGAAGGGTTGATAGATGGTGGCGTAGATTTATTATTGGTAGAAACAGTATTTGATACCCTAAATGCAAAGGCTGCTTTATTTGCGATAGAACAGGTTAAGGAAGAAAAAAATGTTGATATTCCAATTATGTTAAGCGGTACGATAACAGATGCAAGTGGCAGAACCTTGTCTGGTCAAACAGCTGAAGCATTTTTAATCTCAACTTCACATATTTCCTTATTGTCTATTGGATTCAATTGTGCTTTAGGAGCAAATTTATTGCAACCACATTTAGAGGCAATTGCATCTAAAACGGATTTTGCAATTTCAGCACATCCGAATGCCGGTTTACCAAATGCTTTTGGAGAATATGATGAAACACCTGAAGAAATGGCAACACAAATAGAAGAGTATTTAAAAAAGAATTTAATAAATATTATTGGCGGATGCTGCGGTACAACTCCGGCACATATCAAAGCAATTGCTGAGGTGGCTGCAAAATATAAACCTCGACAACTTGTCATTCCTGCGTAGGCAGGAATCTAGTTTAGAACATAAATAATGTCATTCAGGAGTAGTTGAGTGTCAGGTTGAGCGCAGTCGAAACCCCCATTAGTAAAAAAACAAATGAATAACAAAGCGGAAAATAATGATAAGAACAAAGCCTCTCTCTTTCTAGGGAGTCCCGAGGCTTCGGGAGGAGAGGGGAGGAAATATCTAAAACTATCAGGCTTAGAGCCGCTAATATTGAATGAAAATAGCAACTTCATCAACGTAGGAGAACGCACCAATGTTGCAGGTTCGCGTAAATTTTTACGTTTGATAAAAGAAGAAAAATTTGATGAAGCTTTGACGATTGCACGTCATCAAGTAGATGGTGGAGCTCAGATAATTGATATTAATATGGATGATGGTTTGATAGATGGTAAAGAATCGATGGTTCGTTTTTTAAATTTGATTGCTGCTGAACCAGATATTTGTCGTGTTCCTATAATGATTGATAGTTCTAAATGGGAAATTATTGAAGCCGGACTACAGGTTGTTCAAGGGAAATGTGTCGTAAATTCAATATCCTTAAAAGAAGGTGAAGAAAATTTTATTTGGCAAGCAAAGCAAATAAAAAGGTATGGTGCAGCTGTAATTGTGATGGCTTTTGATGAAGTTGGGCAAGCAGATAATTATCAAAGACGTATCGAAATAGCTGAACGTTCTTATAGGGTTTTGGTTGATAAAGTAGGTTTTCCATCTGAAGATATTATTTTTGATTTGAATATTTTTCCTGTAGCAACAGGTATGGAAGAACATCACAAAAATGCTATCGATTTTATTGAAGCAACACGTTGGGTCCGCGAAAATTTACCAAATGTAAGTGTTAGTGGAGGCGTGAGTAATGTGTCTTTTTCGTTCAGAGGAAATGATACAGTTCGTGAAGCAATGCATTCAGTCTTTTTATATCATGCTATTCAAGCCGGGATGAATATAGGAATTGTGAATCCTGCTATGTTAGAGATCTACGATGATATACCAAAAGAGTTATTAGAACATGTAGAAGATGTTATTTTAGATAGGCGAGATGATGCTACAGAGCGCTTATTAGATTTAGCTGAAACGGTAAAAGGTTCTAAAAAAGAAAAAGTTATAGATGAATCTTGGCGAGAAAATTCATTACAAGACCGAATTACTCATGCATTAGTGAAAGGAATTGACACCTATATTATAGAAGATGCAGAAGAAGCGCGTATAAAAGCTTCAAAACCCATAGAAGTTATAGAAAGTAATCTAATGATAGGGATGAATGTAGTAGGAGATTTGTTTGGTGACGGTAAAATGTTCTTACCACAAGTGGTGAAATCTGCTCGTGTAATGAAAAAAGCAGTGGCTTATTTAAATCCTTTTATTGAGGAAGCGAAAAAAGCCCCTAAATCCCCAAAGGGGACTTATCACTGGAAGACAGCAGATCCAATACTTTATGGATTACTAAAAGAGTATGCTAAAAAAATGCGAAACGAACCAACTGAAGCTGAATCCTTATTATGGAATGTTTTAAGCGGAAAGAAACTAGATAATTTTAAGTTTAGAAGGCAACATATTATAGGAAGTTATATTGTAGATTTTATTTGTTTAAAATCTAATTTAATTGTTGAGGTAGATGGATTAATACATCAACTTCCAGAAAATAAGACAAGTGATAAAGAAAGAACGAAATGGTTAGAGGAGGAAGGCTATAGAGTTGTTCGCTTTACAAATGATGAAGTATTATCAAATTTAGATAAAGTTTTAGAAAAAATTAGAGAACAGTTGGCGGTTCCCCCTTCGGGGGTTAGGGGGCTGGGTAAGGTATTAATGGCTACAGTTAAGGGTGATGTACACGATATAGGTAAAAATATTGTGAGTGTAGTGCTGGGATGTAATAATTATGAAATAGTTGATTTAGGTGTAATGGTACCACCGGAAAAAATTATTGAAACTGCTAAAAAAGAAAATGTCGATATTATTGGCTTAAGCGGATTGATAACACCATCATTAGACGAAATGGTGTATTTGGCGAAAGAAATGGAACGCCAAAATTTTAAAGTGCCACTATTAATTGGAGGTGCAACTACCTCAAAGGCACATACGGCGGTAAAGATAAATCCTGAATATAAAAATGCTGTAGTTCATGTAAACGATGCTTCTAGAGCTGTAACTGTTGTGAGTGATTTGCTGAATAAAGAAACCGTAAATGAATATGTAGTTAAATTAAAAAAAGATTATGATGAGTTTCGTGAAAAGTTTTTAAAGCGAGGTAAAACAAAAACATATGTTACAATAGAGCAAGCAAGGAAAAATAAATTTTCAATTGATTGGGAAACTTCAAGAATAGTCCAGCCAAAAGAAATGGGAATTCAAGTATTGAAGCAGTTGAGCTTAAAAAAATTGGAATCATTTATTGATTGGAGTCCGTTTTTTAGAAGCTGGGATTTGCATGGTAAATTCCCTAATATTTTAACTGATAAACTTGTAGGTGAACAAGCCACACAATTATATGAAGACGCCAAAGTGATGCTGAAAGAAATCATCGCAAACCAATCTTTAAAAGCAAAGGCAATTTTTGGTTTATTTGAAGCGAATACGATTAATGATGACGATATTTCTATTCAGAAAAAAAGAAAAGAAATAACTATTTTCAGAACCTTACGCCAACAATTAAAAAAACGAGAAGGAGTGCCAAATATAGCATTAGCAGATTTTATTGCTCCTAAAGAAACAGGCGAAACTGATTATATGGGCGCATTTTGCGTTTCAATTTTTGGCGCAGATGAATTGGCAAAGACATATAGAGATAAAGAAGATGATTATAATGCAATTATGGTACAAGCTTTAGCAGATAGATTTGCCGAAGCATTTGCAGAATATTTACACAAACAGGTGCGAACGAAACATTGGAATTATGCTGAAGATGAGAATTTATCTAATGATGAATTGATTAAGGAAACATATAAAGGTATTCGCCCGGCACCGGGATACCCCGCTTGTCCAGATCATTTAGAAAAAGAAACCATTTGGAGTTTGCTTAAAGTTGAAGAGCAGATAGGTGTAAAGCTAACAGAAAGTTTGGCAATGTGGCCGGCAGCATCAGTATCAGGTTATTATTTTGGAAATTCAGAAGCTAAATATTTTGGATTAGGTAAAATTACTGATGATCAGGTAACTGATTTTGCCAATAGAAAAAGAATTACAAAAGAGAAAGCTGATAAATGGTTACAACCAAATATAGCAGATTAAATATAGAATTGAGTAATGAAAACAATTAAAGTCTTCATAAACACTCAATACTAATATCTCAATACTAAAAACAAATAAATTAAAAAAGTAAAAGTCCCCTTTGGGGATTTAGGTAGACTTATGAAAATAACAGAACATATAAAAAAAGCAAACGGAAAGACATTATTTTCTTTTGAAATAATTCCGCCTAAAAAAGGCAAAAGAATTCAGGAATTATATAATAATATTGATCCTTTAATGGAGTTTGATCCTCCTTTTATTGATGTAACAACTTCAAGAGAAGAATATATATATCTTGATAAAGGAGAAGGGCTTTTGGATAGAAAGATTACAAGAATGCGACCAGGTACAGTAGGTATTTGTGCAGCAATAAAACATAAATACAATGTTGATACTGTGCCTCATGTATTGTGCGGAGGTTTTACAAAAGAAGAAACAGAATATTTATTGGTAGATTGTCATTATCTGGGTATTGATAATGTGATGGCTTTAAGAGGTGATGCTATGAAACACCAACAATATTTTGAAGCAGCTCAAGGTGGACATATTTATGCTAAAGAATTGGTTTCTCAAATTCAGAATCTAAATTCTGGTAAATATTTGCATGATGTTATTGAGGCTGATGATAGAGCTGATTTCTGTATTGGGGTTGCCGGTTATCCTGAAAAGCATATAGAATCACCTTCATTACAAACTGATCTAAAACGACTAAAAGAAAAAGTAGATGCCGGTGCAGATTATGTGGTTACTCAAATGTTCTTTGATAATAAAAAATATTTTGACTTTGTTGATGCTGCTAAAAAAGCAGGTATCAATGTGCCTATAATTCCAGGAATAAAACCTGTAGCTGTAAAGCGACATCTTCAATTATTACCTCAAGTATTTAAAATTGATTTACCGGAAGAACTAATTCTTGAAATAGAAAAATGTAAAAACAATAAACAGGTAAGACAAATAGGTGTTGAATGGAGCATACAACAATCTAAAGAATTATTGGCTGCCGGTGTGCCTGTATTACATTATTATTCAATGGGCAAATCAGATAACATCAAAGCAATTGCTACAGAATTATTTTAAAATAAGCCTTGGTTCTTTTTTCTAAAAGCAAAACAATCTAGTACCTTTAATCTGACAGCAGTGTTTTTAAATATAAGTTAGCCATCCCCCGAAAAACACATTCAATAAACTGTTAAGTAGGGCTTGCTGATTTTACAAGAAGTTAAAATTCATTTTTCAAGCAGTTTGATAACAATTTTTATTTTTAGATAAAGTAGAGTTAAAAAAGCACCTGCATTTTTCACTAATATTCTTAAAA
>JAKISU010000149.1 GCA_021648445.1 Flavobacteriaceae bacterium | reverse complement strand
GCTATCTCGATGAATATTGCTACAAATTCAATAGAAGATACTTCGATTCGGTATTCGATAGAGTCGTAATTACCTCTGTGTCTTGTAAATGGAAGAGAAATGTGCAAACTATCGGATAGTCATAAAATATTATGTTGTTATTCTCAACAACAATTCAACAAATTATAATAGTTTATATTCGTAAAATGAATACTGATAATGACTGAAAATATAAAACATCGTCACTTTATATTGCATAAACCTTATGGCTATTTAAGTCAATTTGTAAACAACCAAACCCGAAGAAAAAACAAAAAATTATTAGGGCAATTATATGATTTTCCAAAAGGAACCATGGCAATTGGTCGATTAGATGAAACTTCAGAAGGCTTGTTGTTGTTAACTACTGACGGTAAGGTAAGTGAATATATAAGAAGTCGTAGAGTAGAAAAGGAATATTATGTTCAAGTTGATGGAATAATTGATGATACAGCCATAGAAAAATTACAAAAAGGAGTGGAAATTGGTTTTGATGGTCAAAAATATAAAACCGAGCCTTGTAAGGCATTTCATGTTGCTGTAGTTGACAATTTACCAATTGCTGATAGGAAAGTGAGAGATGAACGTCATGGTGCTAAAAGTTGGTTGAGACTTATTATTACTGAAGGTAAGTTTAGACAAGTACGTAAAATGACAGCTGCTGTTGGTTTTCCAACCTTACGTTTGATACGAGTGAGGGTAGGTGAGATACATTTACAAATAATGACTGGAAAAGTGAAAGAAGTTGATTGCTTTAAAACATAATAAAATTATAGTGTATTCAATATTTATCTTCTATTAAATAACGACAATTCCATTTCTGCTAGTGACAGATTTGAATAATTTTCATCTTTTATTTGAAGTGCTTTAGCAAATTTTATAATTTCAAGATAGTCAAGTTCATTTTTAAATTTTGTCCATGATTTTATTTTTCTTGATTGAAGTCCGTTTGCAACTGCTTTTTTATTCAACTCAATTTGTACCATTCTATCTACAGGAAAATGTGGAGGAGTAGGAATTAACTTTAAACACCATATATATTTCAAAAAAAGATTGAGTATTTTTTGACTTACCCCAAAGTTGATTTTTCCATTTTTAAGCAATGATGAAAATTTTGTAGTATAAGCTGATAAGGCATGAATATTTGCCAGATGGGTATTTTCATTAACTTCTTTAAAATATTGATCGTTTACTAACTGCTCTAAGTAGTTTTTTAAGTCTTTTTTAAACTCTCTTTTGGTATTTTCAGAAATACTTGGTTTGTAAATATTAGCTCTTTGTAACGCGCCTGCTACAGATAACACCCATAATTCATTAATTATAAATTTACTTTTCATACCAATCTATATATTAAACCTTTTAATTCGCTAATAAAGCTGCACCAACAATCCCTGCATTGTTTTCAAACTGAGAAGAAACTACAGGAACATTTACAGTAATGTATTCTTCAAATTTGTGCAATTTTTTACTTGCACCACCAGCTAAAATAATTAAATCAGGAGAAAATGACCGCTCTACAATTTTTAAAAATTTATTAAAACGTTTACCCCATTCTTCATAAGATAAGTTTTCTCTTTTACGGGCAGAATCTGCAGCATAATGTTCAATCCATTTATACTCTTTATAAGGTAAAGAGCCTAATTCAATATTTGGAATTAATACACCATTATAAAATGCGCCAGAACCTAGCCCTGTACCTATAGTAATCATCAATATAAATCCTTTTTTACCTTTGCCTACACCAAAAGTAACAGCAGCTAAACCTGCAGTATCAGCATCATTTCGTACTTTAAATTCTAAGCCGGTACATTTACTAAAAAGTTCTTGTACATTTAATCCCCGCCAACTTTTATGAATATTACCACTAGATAATGCAACACCATGTGATATAATAGCTGGAAAACCGCAACCTACCTTACCTTTCCAGTTAAAATGTTTGACTAGTTCTACTACTTTATCAGCTATGTCTTGTGGTTTTGCTCCTTTAGGCGTGGGAATGCGATGTTTTTCTGATTTTAATTCTCCTGTAGTTACATCTACAATAGCACCTTTGATACCGGTACCACCTACATCTATTCCTAAAATTTCCATTTGATAAAATTGATTTTTAAAAAGTTTCAATTTGCTAATTAAATTTGGGATACACAAAAATAACTTTGCCTATTTTTGTAAAATCATGAAAATCGTTTTCGCTACACATAACCAACATAAATTATTAGAAGTACAACAATTAATGCCTAAAAGTATTCAATTGTTAAGTTTAACAGATATTGACTGTAATCAAGAGATACCTGAAACGGCTATAACTTTAGAAGGAAATGCTCAATTAAAAGCCAATTATGTTACGCAACATTATGGTTATGATTGCTTTGCTGACGATACTGGTTTAGAAGTTGACGCTTTGTATGGAGCGCCGGGTGTATATTCTGCAAGATACGCAGGTTCAACAAATAATTCAGGATTAAATATGCAAAAACTATTAGTTAATTTGGATGGAGCTTCAAATAGAAACGCACGTTTTAAAACAGTGATAGCATTGAACTTAAGAGGTAAACAATATCTTTTTGAAGGTGTGTGTAAGGGCAAGATCTTATTCCAAAAACAAGGCGAAAAAGGATTTGGTTATGACCCTATTTTTAAACCTAAGGGTTTTACCAAATCATTTGCTGAAATGACCTTAACTGAAAAGAATAGTATTAGTCATAGAGGTAAGGCGGTAAACCAGTTGATTTCTTTCTTATCTTCATTGTGAGATTTTTACCATATTGATCAATGCAAAATATCTCTTTTGAGATTTACTGCCTTATAAGAATGCAGGTTCATTGCACTTCGCTTATTATGAATAACAAAAAGAGCTTAAGGCGAATTTCTCGTAATGATATATCAAATAAAAACTCCCAAAGAATTATAATTCCCTGAGAGTTTTTTTACCTTCTTTGAATATAATTATCTACTTACAGTTCCACTAGGGAAAGAAGTATTACTAAAAGTCAAATCATAAGTTGTTGGTGCAGTATCTTGACCTGCTGTCCCTACTAATGGTTTTAATAAAAACGGATCTGGAGAATTGTCAGGAAATGGTTCTACTGAAATTACAACAGTTCTATCTCTAATATCAAGTGGAAATGTAAATCCAGCAGGGGTATTATTAAAGAAATCTTCTCCAGGAATTGGTGGGCCATTATTTTCAGTACCGCTAAATGAAGTAGCATCTCCGGCATTTTCATCAGCTACATCAAAAGCCGTAAATGTCCCGGTAGATAAAGGTCCGGTTCCGTCAACCACAACCCAACCTTCATATTTCCAGCCAGCTTCTAAGGTAGGTAATGTTAAAGCAGGTGCAGGAGGCATGCCTGGTGAACCAAACCAAATACCATTTTCATCATTTCCGTTATTACCGGCAGCTTCATCCGTAGGTGATCTTAAGAAAAACATTCCGGAAGGTGAAATAGCATTAAAATCTCCAACCGTACCAATAGAAACTGATGCTGTATTACCAGAAAAATCTCCAACCAATAATTTCGTATCTGCCGGAGTTGCAGCTGCTGTACCAGTTTCGCCTGCAGGCTCAATACTCAGCACAAAACGAGTAGCTGTACTCAATTGAGTTGCATCAAGTGTAAATGTCTGACTTGCTGCTGTACTTGTAAAAGTACCTGTACTAACAGGAGCGCCGTTTACAATAATCCATCCTTCATAGACAAAATCTGCCCCTAAATCTTCTAGACCATTAATAGCCAGTGTTAAATCTGCTGTTGATGGTTCGTTATTATCATCATCATCATTGTTACAACTTATAGTTATACCAACTAAAATTACCATTAAAATTAAAATTCTTTTTTTCATTATTAAAAAGTTTAGTATTAATATTTATTTTATAAATTATTATGGCAAAGAACAAAAAAGGTTATTACGATACTTTCACAAAAACATAACTTTTTTGTGATATAATAATTGATGTATATTAAAGAAGAAGCCTTGCTTTTTTATGTTTAATAAGTAGCCAAATTTTATAGAATCTATATTGATGAAATAAAAATAGGTTGTTTTTGTGATACTTTTGTGATAGTATTGTATTCAATTCGTATTCAAATGAAGAAAGTATTAGTCATAGAAGATGATAGAGAGATTGTTAATCTACTTGAAATTCATCTAAAAGATATAGATTGTGAAGTCTTGAAGACCTATAATGGTAAAGATGGACTACATGTTGCCCTAACTGAAAAACCCGATTTGATTATATTAGATATTTCTATGCCAGAAATGGATGGAATAGAGGTATGTAAAGAGATACGCAAAACGCAAAGTACCCCTATTATAATGCTGACTGCTAAAGTAGAAGAGATTGACAGAGTACTTGGTTTAGAAATAGGAGCAGATGATTATATTACCAAACCATTTAGTATTAGAGAGTTTATTGCACGTGTAAAAGCTGTTTTTAGAAGAGCGAAAATGGATAGAGAAAGTGTAGAAAGTAATACAAACTCAGAGTTAAAATTTACAGGTCTAACAATTAATATTGATAAAAGAAAAGTACTTCAAAATAATATAAAAATTGATTTATCTCCAAAAGAATTTGAATTACTGGTTTTAATGGCATCAAATCCTGGTAAAAGTTATAGTCGGTCAAATCTTTTAAATCTTATTTGGGGATATGATTTTGAAGGTTATGAGCATACAGTAAATTCTCATATCAACCGATTACGGGCAAAAATAGAACCCGAAATGGCAAACCCAACTTATATTATTACTACTTGGGGTGTTGGCTACAAGTTTAATGAAGATATAGAAAAATTATGACAAATAATAAAACCCTTTCAAATAGATTAGTTGCAAAATTGAGTATCTCGTTTCTTATAATTATTATTTTAATAGGACTTACCTATATATTTCTCTCGCTCTTTTTTAGTCATAAATTCTACGAAGAAACCGCCCAAAAATTGAATGCTGAAGTTGCAAATCATCTTATTGATGAAAAATTTAAAAATGCTTCTCCATTTTTAGAAGACGGTACGGTAAACAAACCATTATTTGGTGATATTATGCACAATATGATGGCGGTAAATAGAGGTATTGAAGTTTATTTATTAAATGAAGAGGGAGGAATTTTATACTCTGTTGTTTTAGATCATTCTGATTCTGAAAAACCAATAAAAAAGATAGATCTAGCACCGGTAAAAGAATTTATCGATCAAAAAGGAAAGGTTTATATTCTGGGCGATGATCCGCTTAATATTGGTAAAAAGAAAATTTTTTCAGCTGCACATTATCAAAAAGATGGACATCAAGGATATATATATATTGTTTTGGCAGGGAAAGAATTTCAAGCTGTGAGCGAATCACTCTTTTCTAGTTATATAATGAAATTAGGACTTGGAGCAGTAGTTTTAACTATGCTTTTTGCAATGATTATGGGATTACTCAGTGTTTGGTTTTTAACTAAAAATTTACGAACTATTATTTTTCAAGTAAATAGATTTAGAGAAGGTGATTTTAAAAGTAGAATTGTGAATGCCGAACAATCAGATTTGTCTACGCTAGCTATTACTTTTAATGAAATGGCTGATACAATTGTTGAGAATATTGAAGAAATTAAATCAGTTGACGTTTTACGAAGAGAATTGGTAGCAAATGTTTCACATGATTTAAGGACACCTTTGACAGTGATGCAAGGCTATATTGAAACACTTCAGATTAAAAAAGATAATTTAAACGAAGTTCAGAATAAGGAATACTTAGATATTATTAAAAAAAGTATCAAACAACTAACACAACTTGTTTCACAATTATTCGAATATTCTAAACTTGAAGCGAAACAAGTAAAGCCACAAAAAGAACCTTTTGCTATTACAGATTTAGTGTATGATATACAAACTAAATATGAGTTAATAGCTAAAGAAAAGAATATTAATCTATCAACAGAATTTATTGATCAAACACCTTTAGTATTTGCCGATATTGGTTTGGTAGAGCGTGCAATTCAAAATTTAATGGATAATGCTTTAAAGTTTACGCCCGATAAAGGAAAAATAAAGATTATTATTAATCATGATAATGAAAATGTAATAATTAAAATAAAAGACTCAGGCCCGGGAATTAGTAAAGAAGATCAAAAATATATTTTTGAAAGATTTAGACAAACAGAAAGTAAACAGAAAAAAAGCGGAATTGGTCTAGGTTTGGCAATTGTAAAAAAAATTATGGAACTACATGAAACTAATATTAAAATTATAAGTAAACCTAATGAAGGAAGTACTTTTGAGTTTTATTTACCGAGTTATAAAGTGAATTAAGATAGATTAATTTTATATGACTATCCGATAGTTTGCACATTCCTCTTCCATTTACAAGACACAGAGGCGATTACGACTCTATCGAATACCGAATCGAAGTATCTCCTGTTGAACTTGTAGCAATATTCATCGAGATAGCTT
>JAKISU010000148.1 GCA_021648445.1 Flavobacteriaceae bacterium | reverse complement strand
AATATTGATTATCAATATAATATACGAAAAATAAATATGAAAAACAACAAATCAAAGTTCCGAATTACAACAATTTATAAGGATAAATTCGAGAAAATCAAAATAGTTTTAGATGCGTTTGCCCTGGTTGGTCATACCTCTTCCGGCACCACCTCCTACAGAAATCGTATTGTTACTTATAGGTATGCCATCTACAACAAATAGAGGTTGATTCTCAGCATTTGGGTCTAATGAATTAACACCTCTTATAGTAATTCTTGAGCCCTGCCCCGGTGCTCCACCTTGGCTAGATATTTGTGCTCCCGCTACTTTTCCTAGTAACGAATTTACTATATTAACTTGTGGAGTGTTTAAAATCTCTTCAGATGACAACTGCTGAACTGAATAACCTATAGATTTCTTCTCTCTGGTAATTCCTAAAGCAGTAACCACTACTTCATCTAATTGACTGGTATCTTCTTCAAGAGTTACATTTAATGTTGAACCCGTAATAGATACCTCTTTGGTTTTAAATCCTAAAAATGAAAAAATTAGCATATCACCTTGTGAAGCACTAATTTCATAGTTTCCATCAAAATCTGTTGATGTTCCGTTGCTTGTCCCTTTAACTTGAATGTTTACACCTGGTAATGCATTACCTGAATCATCACTTACTTTACCACTTACAGTAATGCTTTGGGCAAATAGTAAAGAAAATGTTGTTGTAAAAAAAACAAGAAAAGAAAGCGTAATTTTTTTTCTCATAAGAATGTAATTTGAGTTAGTAATGAGTAAAGTTAAGTAAAAAAATATTTTTTTTGCGTTTTTTTGCTCAATATTTGCGTTTTTATTTTTGTTTTCGCAACTTTATGCGATAATTTTTAAAAAATAAATAGTCGTTTAACAGTAATTATTACAGATAGTTTCTTATCACGGATTTTCGTTATGAAAAGTCAAAATGACAATAGATAAGGGAAGCGCAGGAGTTTTTATAAGAGGAATTGTTTACCCAATTTTGGGTTATAAAAATTTTGAGCATTTCCTTAGATTGCAGGTAGTTTGGCTTTGGAATAGAACATCTGTGAATAATGCGGGTTATTGAAAGTAATCCTATATTTACACGACTTATATATAGAATTTGCAGAGTATCATTACATGTTAAAACAGGAAAGACATCAATTAATTTTAAGAAAACTTAAGTCAAATAGAAAAGTTCTGTCGGCTCATTTAAGTACTGAGCTTGATGTTTCAGAAGATACTATACGACGAGATTTAAAAGAATTAGAAGTAAAACATTTACTATATAAGGTTCATGGAGGGGCTTTGCCTTTAGAAAACAAAATACAAACATATAATGAAAGAAGTGTATCTGACTTAGATAAGAAAAGTAAAATTGCAAAAAAAGCGGTAAAACTAATTCATGATGGTCAAGTTATTATTATGAGTGGAAGCACAACTAATTTAGAATTAGCGAAAATTATTCCTCTAAAAATTAATGCCACTGTCTTTACATATAGTATACCGATTGCAATGCAACTTTCTCTACACCCTTCAATTGAGATAATTTTTATTGGGGGAAAATTAAATAAATCAGCTCAAGTAACAGTTGGAATAGATGTAGTAAATTCAATTTCAAGTATTAGAGCTGATATCTGTTTTATGGGAACAGGAGGTATTGATATAAATAGAGGAATGACGGAACCCGATTGGGAGGTAGCACATATAAAGAAATATATGATACAAGCTTCTGATCATGTTGTGGCAATGTGTTTGAGTACTAAAATAATGAAAGCTAAAAGGTATTTAGTAGTTCCTATTCAAAATATAGATACTATTATTAGCGATTATGAAGCCTCTAATGAAATTTTTAAAGAATTTAAAGATAAAGGTTTAATTATAATATAGCCTACCTAATAAATTGTATTAAAAATTAGATTATTTTTGAAGTATAATTAGGAATAGTATATATGCGCTGGACACAAAAACCCAAACCTTCTTCTGATAAAATATCAAACCTTTCAAATGAGCTATCTGTTGACATAACAATTGCGTCTTTATTAGTACAACGTGGCATTGAAACATTCGAAAAAGCCAAAGATTTTTTCAGACCCAATTTAAATGATCTACATGACCCTTTTTTAATGCAAGACATGCAACTTGCTGTTGAGCGCATTGAAAAAGCAATTTCAACAAATGAAAACATCTTAGTGTATGGCGATTATGATGTAGATGGTACTACGGCAGTTTCTTTAGTTTCTTCTTATTTAAAGACTTACTATGCAAATGTAGCGACCTATATACCTGACAGATATGATGAAGGTTATGGTATTTCTTATCAAAGTATTGATTTTTCTGAAGACAATGATTTTTCATTGATTATAGCTTTAGATTGTGGTATTAAGGCGTTAGATAAAGTCGAATATGCTAATAAAAAAGGAATTGATTTTATTATTTGCGATCATCATCGTCCCGGAAATGAATTGCCAAAAGCGATAGCCGTTTTAGATCCCAAAAGAGAAGATTGTCATTATCCTTATGACGAATTATGTGGTTGCGGAGTCGGTTTTAAATTAATACAAGCATTGGCTTCTCGAAAAAATAAGAACATTGATGATTTAAAGATCTATTTAGATTTAGTTGCTACTGCCATTGCCGCAGATATTGTCCCGATTACAGGAGAAAACAGAATATTGACTTATCATGGATTGCATCAAATTAATACGAATCCGCGAGCAGGCATTAAAGCCATTATCAATCAGTTAAAAAAGGACACATTAACCATAACAGATGTGGTTTTTATCATTGCACCTCGTATCAATGCTGCCGGTAGAATGAAGCATGGTAATTATGCTGTTGAGTTGTTAATCGAAACTGATTTAAATATTGCCAACTCTAAGGCAGCTGAAATTGAAGTATTCAATAATAATAGAAGAGATCTAGATAAAATTATAACGCAAGAAGGCTTACAACAAATAGTAGCAAATAATGAAGAACAAAATTTCACAACGGTTGTATATCAAGAAGATTGGCATAAAGGAGTGATTGGTATTGTGGCTTCGCGTTTAATAGAAACCTATTATAGACCTACTTTGGTTTTTACTAAAAGTGGTAATAAATTAGCTGCTTCAGCACGCTCAGTTCGTGGTTTTGACGTTTACAATGCCTTGGATGCTTGCTCAGAACATATTGAACAGTTTGGCGGACATAAATATGCAGCAGGATTAACTTTATCGGAAGAAAATTACGAAAATTTCAAACAAAAATTTGAGCAGGTAGTTAAGGAGACAATTCCTGATGAGCTGAGAAGTCCTGAAATTAAAATAGATCAAGAAATTGAACTCTCAGAAATTACACCCAAATTTTATAGAATATTAAAACAGTTTGGTCCGTTTGGTCCTAAAAATATGAAACCTGTTTTTATGGTTAAAAATGTAAAAGATACAGGTTATTCTAAAAATGTAGGAGCTGATGAAAGCCATTTAAAATTCAGTATGGTTTCAGAAAACGGAATAAAATTTAATGGAATTGGGTTTAATTTAGGTAAATATTATGACGTAATTTCAAAAGGAGATTTGTTCGATATTGTTTGTACCATTGAAGAAAACCATTGGAATGGTAATACTTCTTTACAGTTAAGTGTTAAGGATATTAAAATTGAAACTCCAATATAAATTGTTGTTGGCTCCTCCCTTTGGATAAAGGGAGGTGTCCTGACTATTTTGTCAGCGCAGAGGGATTGAATCATAATTTTATTATTTCTTATATAAAATGAAAGATAAAAGAATACATAACAAAAAAGATATTTTAGGAAAAAGAAAGAAACTAAGATCTAATCTTACTTCTGCAGAAGTATTTCTTTGGAAACATTTAAAAGCAAAACAACTTGATGGTAAAAAATTTGTAAAACAGCATAGCATCGGAAATTATATTGTCGATTTTTACTGTGCTTCCGAAAAATTAATTATAGAGTTGGATGGTGAAGTGCATAATAATTCTACGGCAGAATATTATGATAAAAAAAGAACGAATTATTTAAATAAATAGTTTGGGCTTTAAAGTTATTCGATTTGAGAATAAAATGGTCTTTGATTATCTATCATCTGTTTTGCAGGAAATTAAGAGCAATTTTATACTTATTTAGTAATTTAACTTTTCAATCTCCCCTTTCTTTTCCGTTAAAATGACGGAAAATTCATTCCCCTCTTTTCTAAAGAGGGGAGCAACTAAGGAATTAAATTTTTTGATAATATGAAAATCATTGAAATGGTAATTACCTCTTTACAGTTAAGTGTTAAGGATATTAAAGTTCAATAATAAATCAAAGTTCCTCCCTTTGGATAAAGGGAGGTGTCCTGACCATTTTGTCAGGGCGGAGGGATTATTATAATTTCATTATTTTTTTATAAAATGAAAGATAAAAGAATACATAATAAAAAAGATATTGATAAGATCAAAAGACGGAAGGGTTAGAACTTAACATAAATTAGCCATTTTTAAGTTTTGTAATCGTCTCCGAAGGATTCTCACTTTTAAACACAAAACTTCCGGCAACTAATACATCAGCTCCGGCAGTAATTAGCTTAAGGCAATTTTTATCATTAACACCACCATCAATTTCTATGACTGCTTTTGAACCCGATTTGTCAATTAAATCTCGTAACTGAATTACTTTTTTATAAGTATTTTCAATAAAACTTTGTCCACCAAAACCAGGATTCACACTCATGATCAATACCAGATCTAAGTCTGTAATAATATCTTCAAGTACTGCAATTGGGGTATGCGGATTTAAAGAAACACCAGCTTGCATTCCCTCTGCTTTTATGGCTTGTACTGTTCTGTGTAAATGTGTACATGCTTCATAATGAACGGTTAAAATGTTTGCCCCGGCATTTTTAAAATCTGTAATATACCTATCAGGATCTACAATCATTAAATGGACATCCATCGTTTTTTTTGCATGTTTTTTTATGGCTTTTATTACCGGGGTTCCAAATGATATATTAGGGACAAACATACCGTCCATCACATCAATATGAAACCAATCTGCTTCGCTATTGTTAATCATTTCTATATCGCGTTGCAGGTTGGCAAAATCGGCAGCTAAAATTGAAGGAGCTATAAGGTGACTCATTTATTTATGTTTGGTATTTATTTCAGCAAATATAACGAAAACTCTCATCCTAATAGAGTAAGGTTTATGAGAATATAGAAGTCTCTTCCTTTTGGGAAGAGATTTAGAGATGGGCTTAAAAAAGAAAACTCTCAATCCCGAGGCTTCGGGACGAGAGTTTTCCATTCATTAATCAAAAAACGAATAGTTTATTTGACTACTCATTGTTGTAAAAGTATAAAAAATTAACCTAAGTAGGTTCTTAAAATTTTACTTCTTGATGTATGCTTTAATCTTCTGATGGCTTTTTCTTTAATTTGACGTACTCTTTCACGTGTTAAATCAAAAGTTTCACCTATTTCTTCTAAAGTCATAGGGTGTGCGTCACCTAAACCAAAATATAGCGCAACAACATCAGCTTCTCTAGGAGTTAATGTTTCTAAAGCACGTTCAATTTCTGTTTTTAATGATTCATGCAGTAAAGCTCTATCAGGATTTGGAGATTCTCCAGAGCGCAATACATCATATAAATTTGAATCTTCACCTTCAATTAATGGAGCATCCATAGAGACATGACGACCAGAATTTTTTAAAGATTCTTTTACATCATTGATGGTCATGTCTAACTCTTTCGCTATTTCTTCAGCTGAAGGAGGTCTTTCATTCTCTTGCTCTAAACGTGCAAATGTTTTATTGATCTTATTTATAGATCCAATTTTATTCAAAGGTAAACGTACAATTCTAGATTGCTCGGCCAATGCTTGTAAGATAGATTGACGAATCCACCAAACGGCATAAGAAATAAACTTAAAACCTCTAGTCTCATCAAAACGTTTAGCTGCTTTTATTAAACCTAAATTACCTTCATTAATTAAATCGGGTAATGTTAATCCTTGGTTTTGATATTGTTTAGCAACCGATACTACAAAACGTAAATTTGCTTTTGTTAAACGTTCTAAAGCAACTTGATCACCTGCTTTAATACGTTGTGCTAATTCAACTTCCATATCGGCAGTAATCAAATCAACTTTACCAATTTCTTGCAAATATTTATCTAATGAAGCTGTTTCGCGATTAGTAACTTGTTTTGTAATTTTAAGTTGTCTCATGAATTCAATTTAAATTAATACCCTTATTTTTTGTTGTGTACTTATATATACGGGATTAGTTTAAAAAATGTTACAAAAAAGGTTTTTTTATTTTAAAACCATTGCATTAACCCGTATTATTCATGGGTTTTCGTTATGAAAAGTCAAAATGCCAATTTAATTGGGAAGCGCAGACATTTTTTACTGAAGAAACTGTTACCCAATTTTGAAGGAAACAAATTTTAAGCATTGCCAAGTAAAGCAGGTAGTTTGGCTTTGGAATAGAATATCCGTGAATA
>JAKISU010000147.1 GCA_021648445.1 Flavobacteriaceae bacterium | reverse complement strand
AGCTAAAGTGATTGATTTCCTTGATAATCAAATTTGGATAAATGATGAATTCGAAAATAGATTAACCGATAATTTCCAAATCATTAAACCCAATTTTTCGGGTTCCTATCTGTAATGAGTATATATATATATAGCAGTTTTTATTATTTTAAAATAGACAGTAAATGGTATTTAATGAGGTATTATAAAATGAGTAAAGCTTTAGGAATTGAAATAGAAAAACACTACCCCGCCAAAGAAGACCAAGACATACGTATGGTTGAGTTACTCGATATGAGTCCGAAATACTTTATACCACCCAATGAACGAGACACCCAATTAATTAGAGAGATGGAATATGAATCTACAGAGTACGAAGAAGAAAACTGGGGTTTAATAGATGTTGGCTATTCAGCCGGTTGGTGGTATTTAGAGGTTTATATGCCCTTTGGCGATGTAATCAAAATAAAACGATTTGCATCATTTAGAAATCCTGATTTACAATTATATAAAATACCCGATGCTTATAATGGCAGACAAGATGTATTGTTTATTGTACAAGAGCCAAATCCAATACATTCATTTCAGAGAGCAGGCATGTATGTAATACGCCCCAAAGACCCAGAGCAACCACAACGACGTTATAGTTTAATTGCCTATAAAAAAGATAAAGAAGGTTATAAACTTATTGATAAAGAACAATCTATAGAATCTGATGAGTATAAAGCTTGGGTTAAGAAGCAGAAAAAGTAAGCAGTATTCAGTGGCAGTTGGCAGTCAAAAAAAATCGTAAATCGTAAATTATCAATCGTAAATCAAAATATGCTTTATAATTTAGATCATAATTTAAAAAAGAAACGCTTAAATTCTCCCTTTCCTCCAGAGGCAGACAAGCGGGGAGATGCCGATAGGCAGAGGGGAAACATATTATTGTTTAGTGTTTTTCTAATCTTAAGCAGTTGTACCATGAACCCACAAAACATGATTAGTAGATAAATTTCTTATATTCGTATCAATGAATTTTTTAGCACACATCTACCTCTCTGGTGATAATAATAATCTTAAAATTGGTAATTTTATTGCCGATAATATTAAAGGCAATAAGTATAAACACTTACCTCAAGAAATTCAAAAAGGAATAAGCTTACACAGAGAAATAGATTCATTTACAGATTCAAACGACATTGTAAGACGCAGCAAAAGAAGACTGCATGAAAGATATAAGCATTATGATGGTGTTATTATCGATATTCTATACGATCATTATTTAGCTAAAAACTGGTCTGATTATAGTCAAATTCCTTTAAACGAATATGTACAAAATTTTTATAACCTATTAGAATCAAATTATGACCTACTCCCTGAAAAAATTCAACATTTTCTCCCCTATATGATCAGTGGAAACTGGTTATATAATTATAGAACCATTGAAGGTATTGAAAAAGTATTACAAGGTATGGACAGGCGCACCAAAAACAAATCACAAATGTATTTAGCAATAGAAGATTTAAAATTACACCATGACGATTTTGAAATAGATTTTACACAGTTTTTTAAAGAATTAATTAACTTTAGTAATGAAAAAATAAAAACACTTTAGCAATGAAAAAGATTATCCTCCTATTCTTTATTCCTTTACTATTTATTCAATGTAAACAAGAAATAGAACAACCTAAAGAAAAAGAATACGGATTTATAGCTGATAGTGCAATGGTTGTCTCTGCCAGAATTGAAGCCTCAAATATTGGTGTTGAAATTATGGAACAAGGTGGTAATGCTTTTGATGCCATGGTAGCAACTAGCCTAGCTTTGGTTGTTACTTATCCTTTTGCGGGTAATATAGGAGGTGGCGGTTTTATGGTGTATAGATTGAATGATGGTACATCCGGAGCATTAGATTATCGTGAAAAAGCGCCATTAGCTGCAACACAAGATATGTATCTGGATGAAAATGGGAATGTAATCGAGGGCAAAAGTATATTAGGCGTCATGGCGGTCGGCACACCCGGCACTATTGCAGGACTTTTTGAAGTTCATAAAAAATTTGGTACCCTACCCTTTGAAAAATTAATTCAACCTTCTATAGATTTAGCTGAAAAGGGAGTTGTAGTCACTGAAAAACAGGCAAAAAGATTAGCGAAATACAGAGTGCTTTTTGAGGAGGCAAATAAACGTATTATTTTTTTAGATACAACATGGAATGCCAGTGATACCATAAAATACCCTGCTTTGGCCAATACCTTTAAACGTATTAGAGATCATGGAGAAAAGGAATTTTATACAGGTAAAACTGCTGATATACTTGTTGAATATATTCAACAATTAGGTGGCATTATTACCAAAGAAGATTTGGCAAAGTATGAAGCCAAATGGCGTAACCCTATTTCGTTTTCTTATGATGGAAATAAAATAATTTCAATGTCTCCACCGTCAAGTGGTGGTATTTGTATTGCTCAAATTTTAAAAAGTATTGAGCCTTATGAAATACAACAATATAAACATAATTCGCCGAAATATATACAGTTAATCACAGAAGCAGAACGTAGAGCTTATGCTGATAGAGCTCATTACTTAGGTGATCCTGATTTTGTAAATATTCCTGTAGATAGTCTAACTTCAAATTCATATTTAACAACTAGAATGGCTGATTTCAATTGGAGCAAAGCAACAGCATCTTCGTCAATTTCTCATGGTAGTATCACAGGTTATGAAAGTAACGAAACAACTCATTATTCTATTATCGATAAGTTTGGCAATGCTGTTTCTGTTACCACAACATTAAACGGTGCTTATGGCTCTAAGGTCTATGTTGAAAAGGGAGGCTTTTTCTTAAATAATGAAATGGATGACCTTAGCGCAAAACCGGGTGTACCAAATATGTTTGGATTAATAGGTGCTGAAGCCAATGCAATTGCACCTGAAAAACGTATGTTAAGTTCAATGACACCAACTATTGTTGAAAAAAATGGTAAGCTTAAAATGGTATTAGGCTCTCCGGGAGGTTCTACTATTATTACTTCAGTGATGCAAAACATTTTAAATGTGTTGGAATATGATATGACCATGCAGGAATCGGTTTCTAAACCTCGTTTTCATCATCAATGGTTACCAGATGATATAAAATTTGAACCTGCATTTGATACATTGGTATTTGCTCCGTTAAAAAAATTAGGATATAAAATTGATCAAAGTAATTCACCGGTCATTGGTAAAGTTGATGCTATTTTAGTATTGCCTGATGGTAGATTAGAAGGTGGTGCAGACCCAAGAGGTGATGATAAAGCTGCCGGATTTTAACCTATACTTTAACTAAATCTTGATGGGATGAAAGTCAATAGATTTTATAGGGTAACGAATGAAATTCTTTAAAAATCTAAATTCTATATTTCACCTCACCCCAAACCACTTTGTGCGGTTTCGATTCGCCCATGGCGGAAGAGGCGAAGCGGAAGCCTCTATCCTGAGCATCGAGGAATTCTTTTAGATTAATCTTTTTTGGAATACTATTTGACTATACATATCGAAGTAAATAAACACTATTCATTAACAAACTAAAAAAATACAACAAATAAAGGCTATATGCTTAGTTTTTTATACTTTCGCAACTTCAAAAATTGACGAATTGTCAATTAATTTATAGCTGAATATTTTTTAATAGCTGTCAACCTGACACCTACAATTATGGAAGAAAAAAAATTTGATGTTAACTCACTGATAGGATTTGTATTATTAGGTGCCATTATGATGTGGTATTTTTATACCAATCAACCAACACCTGATGAACTTGCCAAACAAAGAACCGAACAGGTTCAAGATTCTATTCAGAAAGTACAAGAGCAACTCCAAAAAAATACTGTAAAACAAGATACTGCTATAACTACTATAAACCCTACAGATTCAGTTGCAGTAGCTAATGCTCAAAACGAATTAGGTGTTTTTTCTTATAGTGCAACGCTTCCTTCAGCAAAAACTAATGAAACCGTCATAGAAAACGACTTGTTAAAAATAAAAGTTGCTAATAAAGGTGGACAAATTACTGAAGTTGAATTAAAAAACTTTAAAACACACGATTCACTACCATTATATTTAGTAAAAGCCAACAATGCTTCATTTAATATAAATTTTGGTACTACAGATAATAGAATTTTAAATACCAAAGACTTATTTTTTGAACCTACACTTAGCAAAAGTGGTGACAATCAAGTACTTTCTATGAAATTGAAAGTGGCTAACAATCGATATTTAGAGTATCGTTATGAAATTAAGCCTGATAACTATATGTTAGATTTTGCGATCAAGTCGCAGGGAATGGACAGGGCAATCAATACTTCTCAAAAATTAAATTTAGACTGGAGTTTAAAAACTTATCGACAAGAAAAAAGTTTGAGTACAGAAAATACGTACACAGAATTTTACTTCAAAAGTGAAGATGATGTAAGTTACCTGTCGCAAGATGATGTTGAGACTGAAAAAAATGTGGACTGGGTTGCCTTTAAACAACATTTCTTCTCTTCAATTTTAATGAGCGACACGCCTTTTACTTCTGCTAATATTATATCGAAGAATTTGGTTGAAAATGAAGACATTGATACTGTATATACAAAACAGTTTAGCATAGCAGCTCCTTTAGAAATGAAAAGTGGTGAGTTGAATTATGCGATGAATATGTATTTTGGACCTACCGATTATAAAACATTAAAAGCCTATGAAGGTACTGATCTTAATGAGGTTGCTGATCTAGGCTGGGGAATTTTCGGTTGGATCAACAGGCTTATTTTTGTTCCGGTATTTAGTTTTTTAAGTTCTTTTATAGGCAACTATGGATTGATCATTATTTTATTGACCATTATTGTTAGAATCATAATGTCTCCCGTAGTATATAAATCATACTTGTCAAGTGCCAAAATGAAGGTATTACGACCAGAGATGCAAGCCATTAATGATAAATATAAGGGTAAAGAGAATGCCATGAAACGTCAACAAGAAACAATGGCATTACAGCGTAAAGCAGGCGTTAGTCCGTTGTCAGGTTGTATTCCTGCCTTGATACAAATGCCGGTATTCTTTGCCTTATTTCGATTTTTCCCTTCTAATATAGAACTCCGTCAAAAAGGGTTTTTATGGGCAAATGACCTATCTTCTTATGATGCTATTGCAAAATTGCCTTTTAAGATTCCTTTTTATGGTGATCATGTTAGTTTGTTCCCAATATTGGCATCTGTAGCAATTTTCTTTTATATGCGAATGACACAGAGTCAGCAAATGAATATGCAACAACCTACACAAGAGGGAATGCCTGATATGGGAAAAATGATGAAAATGATGATGTACTTCTCACCAATTATGATGTTGTTTTTCTTTAATAATTTTGCCAGTAGTTTGAGTTTGTATTACTTTATCTCTAACCTATTGACTATCGCTATAATGTTAGTAATCAAGCATTATGTAATAGATGAGAAAAAAATACATGCACAAATTCAAGAAAACAAAGCAAAGCCAGAAAAGAAGAAAAGCAAATTCAGAGCACGTTTAGATAATGCTATGAAACAAGCTCAAGAACAACAGGCACAACAAAAAAAGAAAAAATAATAATTTATAAAACCGAAGTTAGCACTTCGGTTTTTTTATGAGTTATATTGACTTTCTTATAAAAAACAGCTAATTTCGTTTATTTGTAATGCGATCCGAAATCAAAAAGTTTCCATATAGTTCAACTTTTTTTGTTATATTTGTACTTTATAGTAGACAAATAAACTGAATGAACCAAAAATTTGACGTCATTTTCCTTGAACAAGCAATCGAATTTCTTGAAAGCTTGGGTTTGAAAACTAGAAAAAAGATTTATTACAATATTGATAAGTCTAAACTTGTTAATGATCCGAAATTGTTTAAAAAATTGACCAATGATATTTGGGAGTTTAGAACAAAGTATAGTGGGAAACAGTACAGATTATTTGCCTTTTGGGACAAAACAGATAAACAAGATACTTTAGTAATTTCAACACACGGAATTGTGAAAAAAGTAAGTAAAGTTCCGAAATCAGATATTGTGAAAGCAAACGAAATAAGAAAAGACTATTTTCAAAATATTAAAGAATAGAATTATGACCACAAAGAAAAAAATGATGACTCTTGACCAATTAAAAAGTAGAGATATTGGGAAAATTGGAACGAAAGAACGAGATAAATACGAATTCGATTTGAAAATGGAAATTCTTGGTGAAATGATAAAATCCGTTAGAAAAGAACGAAAACTCACTCAAGAACAACTCGGAAAATTAATTGGAGTTCAAAAATCACAAATATCAAAACTTGAACGGAATACTAAAAATGTAACAATAGAAACGATTTTAAAAGTGTTTCGAGCTTTAAAAGCGAATGTGAAATTTAGTGTCGAAATGAATCAATCCAAATTTAAAGTTGCTTAAACACTACAGGAATACTGCATATAATTAATTGAAAACCGAAGTTAAGCTTCGGTTTTTTTATGAGTTATATTGATTTTTCTTATAAAAAACAGCTAACTTCGTTTATCAATCAATATAGTTTATTAAAACAAAACCATATCTTAACGTTCTAAGCCATTACACACAACACCCTTTAAGAGTAAAAAACATCAGGGCAAACGCATCATAAATTGAGTATTTTCAAGAGGTATTGGTTGCTCCATGCTGCTTTGAGCCTTCTGCTCTTGACTCCTATTTTAGCGGAGGTGTCCTTTTTCAATAGGTTTAGGGCTATT
>JAKISU010000146.1 GCA_021648445.1 Flavobacteriaceae bacterium | reverse complement strand
GAGCTAAAGTGATTGATTTCCTTGATAATCAAATTTGGATAAATGATGAATTCGAAAATAGATTAACCGATAATTTCCAAATCATTAAACCCAATTTTTCGGGTTCCTATCTGTAATGAGTATATGTTATGTTAAATTTGATTATAATGATACTTATGACTTTGAAATTTTAAAAGCTATAACTTATAAATATCCTGATACATGGAAGTCTTCTTTACAAAATGCTTTTACTGCTGATGAGAAATCGTTAAAAAGTTTAGATATTGAGTATGGTAATTATTTAGGGAATCTTGTTAACCGATTCATTGATAAAAATAAGATTTCTAATGTTGATTTTATTGCTTCTCATGGTCATACCATTTTTCATAAACCGGATAAAGGCTACACTTTACAGATTGGTAACGGTCAAACTATTGCTGATGTTACACGATTAAAAGTTATATGTGATTTTAGAACACAAGATGTTAATTTGGGCGGACAAGGTGCTCCGTTGGTGCCAATTGGTGATGAGCTATTGTTTTATAATTATGATTATTGCTTGAACTTAGGAGGTTTTGTAAATGTTTCCTTTAAGGAAGATAACAAACGAATTGCTTTTGATATTTGTCCGGTTAACATAGTGCTGAATCATTATGTAAATAAATTAGGGTTTGCATTTGATGATAAAGGGCAGATAGCATCCACTGGTAAAATTAATAAAGAGTTATTTGAACGGTTGAATCAACTAGAGTTTTATCATAAAAGGCATCCAAAATCATTAGGGTTAGAGTGGGTGTTAGAATATGTAAATCCTTTGATAGATTCTTTTAATCTTGATATTAAAGATATATTGAGAACATTTACTGAACATGTAGCTTTCCAAATTTCTAATGTAATTAAAAAGGATTCTAGAATTTTAGTTACAGGCGGCGGTGCATTTAATGATTTTTTAATGCAAAGAATTGAATTTTATTTAGAACAAAAGATAATATTACCTTCAACTCAATTGGTTGATTTTAAAGAAGCATTGATCTTTGCTTTTTTAGGATTGTTACGTGTTGAAAATCAAGTTAATTGTTTAAAGAGTGTGACAGGCGCATCAAAAGACCATTGTTCAGGAGTCATTTTCATGCCTTAGCCTTAGCCTGTATTCGTTTAGGAAAATTGATAATAACCTGAGTTCGACCTAATATTTGTTTACAGTTTGAATGAATTTTTATTCAATTCGTAGGTATCTTTTTAAAGGATTAACCAGCCTTCGGCGGGAGGCGGATTAGTTTGAAAAAATATGACAAGAAGCCGACAAAGGAGGTTCACGAACACCATTAAAAAAAATAAAATAGGAGTGAGTAATTGGAAAAAATTCATCAAATCCTTTGGAAATCCAAAGAAAAGGCAATCTTTTTGGGTAAAATTATTAAAATATCTAGATATTCCTTTTAATTTTACACTTCAAATCTCACCTCTTCTTAGGATTCTGTAAATTAAACCCTAGGTCGAACTCAGGTTAATAATAAACATAATGAAAGAATTACTTAAAAAATACGAAGATAAAGAACCGGAAATAGTTTTTCATTGGAAAGACCAAGAAACAGAAGCTGAAGGCTGGACGGTTATTAATTCTCTTAGAGGAGGTGCTGCGGGTGGTGGAACAAGAATGCGAAAAGGATTAGATATGAACGAAGTATTATCTTTAGCGAAAACCATGGAGGTGAAATTTACCATTTCTGGCCCAGCTATTGGAGGCGCAAAATCAGGAATTAATTTTGATCCGAATGACCCTAGAAAAAGAGGCGTTTTAGAACGATGGTATAAAGCGGTATCACCACTATTAAAATATTATTATGGCACTGGTGGCGATTTGAATGTTGATGAAATTCACGATGTCATTCCACTGACTGAAAATTCTGGAATATGGCATCCTCAAGAAGGTGTTTTTAATGGGCATTTTAAACCCACAGAATCTGAAAAAATTAATAGAATAGGACAATTAAGGCATGGTGTTATAAAAGTTATTGAAGATTCCAATTATACACCTGAAATATCCAGAAAATATACGGTTGCTGATATGCTTACAGGTTATGGAGTTGCAGAAGCAGTAAAGCATTATTACGATATTTTTGGAGGAGATATAAAGGGGAAACGTGCCATTGTTCAAGGTTTTGGTAATGTTGGTTCAGCTGCTGCTTATTATTTAAATCAATTAGGAGCAAAAGTAGTTGGAGTAATTGATAGGGTTGGAGGCGTGATTAATGAAGAAGGGTTCAGTACTGAAGAAGTTAGAACTATGTTTTTGAATAAACGTGGTAATAAATTGGTAGCCGAAGATATGATCTCATTTGATGAAATGAATAAAAGAATTTGGTCTTTACCGGCTGAAATTTTTATTCCTGCCGCAGCATCAAGATTGGTAACCAAAGATCAAATATCTAGAATGATAGAAACAGGATTGGAAGTGATTTCACCTGGAGCAAATGTCCCTTTTGCTGATAAAGAAATATTTTTTGGCCCAATCATGGAGTACACAGATACAAAAACTAGCTTATTGCCTGACTTTATTTCTAATTGTGGAATTGCCAGAGTCTTTGCTTATTTAATGGAAAGCAGAGTAGAACTGCCTATGAGAGATGAAGCTATTTTTAATGATACTTCTAAAACGATCAAACAAGCTTTGGAAAGAGTATATAAACAACACCCTTATAAAACAGATATTTGTAAAACAGCTTTTGAAATTGCATTGGAACAATTAGTTTAATTTCATACATTTAGCCTAGCTAAAACCCAACTATGATCGCTTTAATAATTTTTGTTTTCATTTTTGGATACATTGGTATCACCTTAGAGCATCCATTGAAAATGGACAAAACCGTCCCTGCATTATTGATGGCAGCTGTCATGTGGGCTTTACTTGCTGTTGGGTTTCAACAAGGATGGCTTAATGTTATTGATGGTCATGAAAATGTATTTAGTTTTTTGGATGGACAAGACAATGAACATGCAGAAGAAGGTTTTACAAATTTGTTATTACACCATTTAGGTAAAACAGCAGAGATTTTGGTATTTTTAATTGGTGCTATGACCATCGTAGAAATTATAGATTTACATCGTGGTTTTGATGTATTAAAAAGCTGGATAAAAACAAAAAATAAGAAATATTTATTGTGGATAATGGCTATTTTAGGCTTTATATTATCTGCAATTATTGATAATTTAACTGCAACGATTGTACTGATAACGTTACTTAGAAAATTAATTGTTAATCGAAATGATAGATTATGGTATGCCGGTTTAATTGTTATTGCTGCCAATGCCGGTGGAGCATGGTCTCCAATAGGTGATGTAACTACTACAATGCTTTGGATAGGTAAAAAAGTTTCTGCTGTACACTTAGTTGAAAGATTGATACTGCCTTCAATTATTTGTATGGTCATACCAACATTTATAGCTTCAAAGTTACGCGCATTTAAAGGTAATGTAGAAGTTGATATAAATGAATATGATGATGAAGAGAAATCATTGTTAAGTAGTAAAACGATGCTTTTTCTAGGATTAGGTATGATAATTTCAGTACCAATTTTTAAAACATTAACTCATTTGCCTCCATATTTAGGAATGATGTTGGCGTTGGGTGTTGTATGGTTAGTTTCTGAATATATTCACCCTGAGGAAGATTTCACTGAAGAGCGTAAACATTTGTATTCGGCACATCAAGCTTTGTCAAGAATAGAGATGTCAAGTATTTTATTTTTCTTAGGTATTTTAATGGCGGTTGCGGCATTAGAAGCATTGGTATATGGCAGTGTAATGATTGATGGTGCAAAAGTACAAGTTGGTACTTTACGTTATGTTGCTGAAATATTAAATAGTACCATTCCCAATCAAAGTATTGTCATTTTTATTTTAGGAATACTATCAGCAATTATTGATAATGTACCTTTAGTAGCTGCCTCTATGGGAATGTATAATTTACCTATGGATAATAGTTTATGGCATTTGATTGCTTATGCTGCGGGTACCGGTGGTAGTATGTTAATTATAGGCTCTGCTGCAGGTGTTGCTGCAATGGGTATGGAAAAAATTGATTTTATTTGGTACCTTAAAAAGATTACTTGGCTTGCAGCTATTGGCTTTGCTGCCGGATTTGTTGTGGCATTGTTTTTTGTGTGAAAAATTCAATCCCACTTCGGTGGGGTTTTTAATTGAATCTAAACAATTTTAAATCTATATTTTCGTTATAACATTTTACATGTAAAATGGACTTAACTACTATCATCCCCAATTAAAGAAAACTTATGTTGCTAACTATTCAGCAAGGAGCCAATGCTGCTCAAGAAAACTTAGAAGAAGTATTATCAGAAGAAAAGACCTTATCAATCTATAATTTAATTATGGATGGCGGTTTAGGAGGTCAAATAATTATTGCTATTCTAACGGTATTGTTAGCTGTGGCTTTGTATATTTATTTTGAACGCTTTTTAGCAATTAAAGCAGCTTCAAAAACTGATAAAAATTTTATGAATCAAATTAAAGATCATGTGTCTAATGGTAAATTAGAAGCTGCTAAAATTTTGTGCGTTCAGACATCTTCGCCGGCAGCTAGATTGATAGAAAAAGGAATTTCACGTATCGGTAAACCTTTAGAAGATATTAATACAGCAATTGAAAATGCCGGAAAGCTAGAAATTTATAAACTCGAAAAAAATGTAAGTGTATTAGCTACTATTGCAGGAGCGGCACCTATGATTGGTTTTTTGGGTACAGTAATCGGTATGATAATTGCAATACATGAGATAGCTAATGCCGGAGGGCAAATAGATATAAAAATGTTATCTGACGGTTTATATACAGCAATGACGACAACTGTAGCAGGTTTGATTGTTGGTATTATATCGTATATAACTTATAACCATTTAGTAGTACGTACTAATAAAGTAGTATACCAAATGGAAGCCAAATCAGTTGAATTTTTAGATCTGTTAAACGAACCAGTTTAGTATGAATGTAAGAGGTAGAAATAAAATTAGTCCTGAATTTAATATGTCATCAATGACAGATATTGTATTCTTGTTATTGATATTTTTTATGTTAACATCTACATTAGTAACAGTAAACGCTTTGGATATTTTATTGCCAAAAGCTTCCGGTAAAACCGAAAATAATAAATCAGTAGCTGTGAGTATTACTAAAAAGTTAGATTTTTATATTGATACAAAAAAAATCAATGAAAAAGATATTGAGCAGAAATTGATAAGTGTATTGGCTAATCAAGAAAACCCTACCATAGTATTAAGAGCTGAAGAAGGTGTGCCTATCGAAAAAGCGGTACATATAATGGATATAGCAAATCGAAATAAATATAAAGTAATTTTAGCGGTAAGACCGAAATAGAATTATGAATTTAGAATTACGAATTCAGAATAGATTTAAATTGTAAATCAAAAATCGTGAATCATCAATCGTAAATGTCATATTTAGATACTCCATATAAAAAGAAATCAGCAGTATTAACCACCATTGTTATGGGATTGATATTGTTTTTGATATTTACTTTCGGGATGACTTATTTTGACCCTCCACAAGAATATGGTATTGCAGTAAATTTTGGAACATCTGATGTGGGTAGTGGAGATACACAGCCTACAGAACCTTTAAAATCAGCTTCTTCTGAAGAGGAAATTGTTGAAGAAGTGGAAGAGCAAGAAGTAGAAGAACAAGAAGTAGAAGAGGTACAAGAAACACCTACGGAAACAGTAGCTGAGGCTGCACCATCTGAAAAAGTGATCACTCAAGATTCTGAAGAGTCAATCAAAATAAAAAAACAAGAAGAGGCAAAACGTAAAGCTGAAGCAGCTGAAAAAAGAATTCAAGAAGCTGAAAGGCAAAAGAAATTAGAGGCCGAACGTGTTGAAAAACAACGTAAAGCTACGATTGCAAAAAAGAAAGCCGAACAAGCTGCTAAGAAAAAAAAGTTAGATGCTATGATGGGCGGACTTAATAATTCTAATGGTACTGCAACTGGTGGTGAAGGAGATGACAATCAAGCGGGAGATAAAGGAAACCCAAATGGAGACCCAAACGCCGGCGGTTATTATGGAAATGGTGGTGGTGGAAGTGGCGGTAATTACCGATTGGGAAATAGAAAAGCTGTTTCAAAACCAAAACCAACCTATGATTGTAATGAAGAGGGCAGGGTAGTGGTAAGTATTTCAGTTGATAAAAGTGGCCGTGTAATCAGTGCCCGTGCAGGTATCAAAGGAACTACAAATTCAGCTTCCTGTTTGTTAAGTAGAGCAAAACAAGCAGCATTGAAAACAAGATTTAATTCTGATAGTAAAGCACCTACTAAACAAGTTGGTTCAATTATTTATAACTTTACGTTATCAAACTGATATAAACTTTTGAGTAAAACTTATTACTCTTTAATAAAGACATAAGACCGCTTCGCTAAAAGATAAAGGACTAGTGTTAAGTAAGCATACTTTAACCGAACCAAGTCTTGTTCTTTTGCCCCATACCCGCCTGCCGGACGGGCAGGCTTCTTTAAAAAATACTTGCGTAACTATGGCTATGCACATATTTTTTGTATCGCCTGAGACAAAAATACCTGCGACTTATAGGGTACAGTACACTTAACCCGCATTATTCACAGTGTGAATAAATCTAAAAACCAGTACATATAAATTTCAAAATCCAAATTTGATAAAATTTTCAGACACTTTATAACTCTGTTTTGCAAAAAATGAGTATCTAAATT
>JAKISU010000010.1 GCA_021648445.1 Flavobacteriaceae bacterium | reverse complement strand
AAATATTGATTATCAATATAATATACGAAAAATAAATATGAAAAACAACAAATCAAAGTTCCGAATTACAACAATTTATAAGGATAAATTCGAGAAAATCAAAATAGTTTTAGATGCGTTTGCCCTGTAAAGTGTCTGAAAATTTTATCAAATTTGGATTTTGAAATTTATATGTACTGGTTTTTAGATTTATTCACACTGTGAATAATGCGGGTTAAAGGTTTGAAATTTAAAATATTAGACATTATTTGGGTTTTGTAAATTTATTTTTGGTGCTTTCTAAAGAGTTTTTATATGTAGTTAAAATTTTAAAAATCGCTTATTTCCCTATATGAAAAATCGCTTCACCTCTACTTATAACCGGAAAATTATTGATTGCTATGATATACCCATCATGAGGAGATTTTACTCTTATGGTCGATTCTCCATAAGTATCTGTGATATATCCTAATGTTTGTCCTTTGGTTACTTGTTCTCCATTCTTAACCCTTACGTTAAACATTCCTGCTATTCTGGCTCTAATCCATTTTCGTTGAGAAAGTTCAATAATTATCGTTTCTGCCTTTTCATTTCTGTTATCAATCATCTCAAAATATTCCAAAACATTTAACACGCCTTCAATCCCTTTTTTTATAGCAAATTTATCTAGCCTTAAAGCTTCGCCGCCTTCATAAACTATAATGGGAATATCATGTTTATGCGCTTCTTTTCGGAATGACTTAGGAATTAATTTAGATGCAAATTGATAAGGAGCGTTAAAAATAGTTGCTAATTTTTTGCCTTGTTCACTATCTGGTGTATAACGAATCTGAGGATAGTTACTTCTTTGATTAGCACCTGTATGAATATCAATACCAAAATCAATATTATTTACAATTTCACGCATCAAAACATAAGCTATTCTACTTGCCAACGAACCCATTTTAGAACCCGGGAAGCTTCTGTTTACATCTTTACCATGCACATCTCTTGAAAAATGTAAAAAGCCAAAAACATTCAATAACGGAACCACAATTAAACAGCCTCTTTTAATGTCAAAATAATTTTTAGCCAACATTTTTCTAACCAATTCTATTCCATTTACCTCATCGCCATGTAAACCTGCTTGCAATAGAATAGTTGGTCCTTCTTCGATTCCGTTAAAGACATAAATTGGAATCTCAATTGCCGTTCCTGTTGGTAATCGGTCAATTTCAATTTTGATCAATCTATCTTCACCTAACTCAACTTTTTGACCTCTTATTTCAACGGGTTCGTTTCTGAAATTTTTTTCGAACATTGGTTTCTAAAAATTTAATAATGTGTTCTGCTATATTTACTTTGGTGTAGGCTTCAACACCTTGCAATCCCGGTGAAGCATTTACTTCTATCAATAATGATCCTTTTTTTGAACGGATCATATCTACACCGGCTACGGGTAAACTTAAATATTTTGTGGCTTGTAATGCTATTTTTACTTCTCTATTTGTGAGTTCAGCTACTTCACCTGTACCTCCTCTGTGGATATTAGATCTGAATTCGCCTACTTCGCCTTTACGTTTCATCGCAGCAACCACTTTATTACCCACAACAATAGCTCTGATATCTTCGCCGTTAGATTCTTCAATAAATTCTTGCAGCATAAAACTAGCATTCATGTTATAGAAGGTATCCATAATAGATTTTGCAGATTTTTTTGATTCAGCTAAAATAACACCCAATCCTTGAGTTCCTTCTTGCAATTTGATGATGACAGGCGGACCGCCTAATAACTCAATTTGTTCATCAATATTTTTCGGATTGATTGAAAAAACCGTTTGTGGTATTGGCACATTCTTTCTATTCATTATTTGCAGTGTCCTCACTTTATTTTGTGCTCTTAGAATCCCTAAAGAACGAGCCGTACTAAAAACACCATTCATTTCAAATTCCTTTACAATTGCCGCGCCATGACGGCTTACCGAACCACCAATCCTAGGGATGATCACATCTGGTTTGTCAATAATATTTTCGCCTTCAAAAATAATTTGAGGTCTTCCACTACCTAATTTCACCGAGCATTTGGTATGATTAATTACACGTACAGAATGTCCTTTGTGCTCAGCTTCTTCAACTAAACGTTGGGTTGAATAAATATTTTCTCCTACAGATAATATAAATATTTTCATAGTAATAAATCCCTAATAATATATGACTTGTCACTTCGAGTGCCCGCCTCTGGCAGACACTCGAAGTGACGATAAAATTGATATACTTTTTCTGTGTATGATATCTTATCGTCGTAAAGTCGTTTCAATTTCTATTTTATTCTCCAAGGTTTTATGAACCGGACATCTATTAGCAATTTGAATTAATCGCTGTTTTTGTTCTTCAGTTAAATTGCCTTTTAATTTAATCTCTCGTACAAATTTATCAATTTTTGTATCTGAATCTGCACAATCATCTGAATCTTTTGCATGTTGTTTAAAATGTTCTAAATGTACTTTTATTTCACGTAAATCCCATTCTTTTCTATCTGCATACATCCGTAACGTAATGGCCGTGCATGAGCCTAAACTCGCCAATAATAATTCATAGGGGCTCATGCCTGCATCCTTACCTCCGTATTTTTTAGGTTCATCTACCAAAAGTGAATGACTTCTTGCTACAATTTCAGTGGTGTATTTTTCTCTACCAATCCGTACTACAACTGATTTATCAGTAGATAATTCTTCTTTTTCTTCATTGGCATTCACATATCGATGTGCCCAACTCGAAATTACCTTACCAACATAAAAAGAATCTTCTTTGTTTGTTAATAAATGATTTGCACCATCTAATGAAATAAAGCTTTTAGGATGATGTGCCGCTTTATAAATTTCACGTGCATTTCTAACCTCAACAACTTTATCTTGCGGTGAATGAAACACCAAAATAGGCTTCCGTAGATCCTTTAATATTTTTGGAAGATCTTTAGAATGAATATCTTCTAAAAAGTGCTTCTTTATTGTGAATTGCCTTCCTGCAATTTCGAAAGTAGCTTCGCCGTCTATCTCAATATCCTCTATATGTTCAGAAAATAAATGTTCTACATGACTCGGATTTGAAGGTGCAGCAATAGTAGCTACCGTTTCAATGGAGTCAATGGTATTTGCAGCATAAATAGCAGCAGCACCGCCCAATGAATGACCGATTATAATTTTTGGCGCATGATGGTTTTCTGCTAAAAATTCAGCAGCCGAAATCAAATCGTCAACATTTGTACTAAAATTTGAATCTTCAAATTTTCCTTCACTTTTTCCCAAACCGGTAAAATCAAAACGCATCACCGCAATTTGATTTTGAGTTAAGGCGCGAGAAATATTTCGTACTGCTGTAAAATTTTTATTCCCGGTAAAAAAATGAGCAAATAAGGCATAACTCAATGGTTTTTTATCAATTGGAAAATCAATTTCACCAGTTAAAAGTTGTCCTTGTTTATTTTTAAATGTTATTTTTTTACTGTACATAAAATTAAAGATTTAAGTATTATACCGATTTAACCATAAAGTTAGTATTAGTTTAAAAACACTAATTGAATTATTTTGATAGCAGTTCTTAAATTTACCTTTTTTATCCCAAGAACTCAGGACTAAATAATAAAAAATGACAAAAATCACTTTTTAGATTTAATTCTTATGTTACCTTTGTAAGATAATTAATGATTATCAGACCAAGATCCCGCTAGATACTGAAACAAGTTCAGCATAAGTAGCGGGATTTGTTCGAACTTACTGATTATAAATTGCTTAAAAAAAAGCTTTTACGATCAGAGTCTCACAAAAAACGAATCAAAATGAGCGGATTGTTATCTTCATCGCTTGCTAGAAAGTATGCCATGGCACTTTCAGCATTCTTTTTAATGTTTTTTTTATTGCAACATTTTGCAATTAATGTTACCTCCATCTTTAGTGCTGACACATTTAATGAACTATCACATTTTATGGGTACAAATCCATTAATACAATATGCTTTACAACCTGTTTTATTATTTGGTGTTGTATTTCATTTTGCCATGGGTTTTGTATTAGAATTTAAAAATAGAAATGCTAGAAAAGTAAGCTATGCAAAAAATAATGGCGGTGCCAATTCTACGTGGATGAGTAGAAATATGATTTATTCTGGCTTGGTAATTTTAGCCTTTATGGGTTTACACTTCTACGATTTCTGGATTCCGGAATTAACTACTAAATATATTCAAGGTGATATGTCCGGCTTATTGGCTAATGGTGAAGGGTTTCGTTATTTTGAAGAATTACAACATAAATTTTTAAACCCGGTTAGAGTAGGGGTTTATGTATTAGCCTTTGTTTTTTTAGCTTTACATTTATTACATGGTTTTAATGCTGCTTTCCAATCTGTTGGAGCAAATAATAAATATACTAAAGGGTTGAAAACGTTTGGAAAAGCGTATGCTATTTTAATTCCATTAGGTTTTATAATTATAGCATTATATCATCATTTCTATCATTAATAATACAGTATCTTCAACAGATACTGAAACCAGTTCAGTATGAAATTAGATTCTAAAATACCCCAAGGTCCTTTAAAAGATAAATGGACAACTTATAAAGACAATATTAATCTTGTAAACCCTGCTAATAAACGTAATATTGATATTATTGTAATTGGTACTGGTTTGGCTGGTGGTTCGGCAGCTGCAACTTTAGCAGAATTAGGGTACAATGTAAAAGCATTTTGTTACCAAGATTCTCCTCGTAGAGCACATTCTATTGCCGCTCAAGGCGGAATAAATGCTGCTAAGAATTATATGGGTGACGGCGATTCAAATTATCGTTTATTTTATGATACCGTCAAAGGAGGCGATTATCGATCACGAGAAGCAAACGTACATCGTTTAGCAGAAGTTTCAGGAAATATTATAGATCAATGTGTAGCTCAAGGCGTTCCTTTTGCGCGTGATTACGGTGGTTTATTAGACAATCGTTCTTTTGGCGGCGTACTCGTTTCAAGAACTTTTTATGCTAAAGGACAAACAGGTCAGCAATTATTATTAGGAGCCTATTCAGCAATGAACAGACAAATTGCACGTGGTAAAATTGAAATGCACAACCGTCATGAAATGCTTGATGTTGTTTTAGTTGATGGAAAAGCGCGTGGTATTATCGCTCGTAATTTAATTACCGGCGAAATTGAAAGACATTCAGCTCATGCTGTAGTAGTAGCTTCCGGCGGTTATGGTAATGTATATTTTTTATCTACCAATGCCATGGGTTCTAACGCAACTGCCGCTTGGAAAATTCATAAAAAAGGAGCGTATTTTGCAAACCCTTGCTATACACAAATCCATCCTACTTGTATTCCTAGAAGTGGTGATTATCAATCAAAACTGACCTTGATGTCTGAATCTTTACGTAATGACGGTCGTATTTGGGTACCTAAACATATGGAAGATGTACTAGCTATCCGTGAAGGAAAACTAAAACCAACCCAAATACCGGAAGAAAATAGAGATTATTATTTAGAAAGACGCTATCCTGCTTTTGGTAATTTAGTACCGCGTGATGTGGCTTCAAGAGCTGCAAAAGAGCGTTGTGATGCCGGATATGGAGTGAATGAAACCAGTGAAGCTGTATACTTAGATTTTAAATCGGCCATTCAACGTTACGGAACTGAACAAGCTTTATTGCATGGAGATCATAGTCCATCTAAAGAAAAAATACTAGAATTAGGGGAAGCTGTTATCGAAGAAAAATATGGAAATTTATTCCAGATGTATGAAAAGATCGTTGCTGAAAACCCATATAAAACACCAATGATGATCTATCCGGCTACACACTATACCATGGGTGGCGTTTGGGTTGATTATAATTTAATGACAACTGTACCGGGGTTATATTGTATTGGGGAAGCGAATTTTTCTGATCACGGAGCAAATCGACTTGGTGCTTCTGCATTAATGCAAGGTTTGGCTGATGGTTATTTTGTATTACCATATACCATTGGCGATTATTTATCTGATGATATCCGTACCGGAGCAATCTCTACAGATTCTACTGAATTTGAAGAAGCAGAAAATACTGTTAAAGAGCGTTTAGATTTCTTTATCAATAATAAGGGTACACATTCAGTTGATCATTATCATAAAAAATTGGGGAAAGTAATGTGGGATAAAGTTGGGATGGCCAGAAATGAAAAGCACTTAAAAGAAGCCATTGCTGAGATCAAAGAAATCCGTGAAGATTTCTGGAAAAATGTAAAAGTTCCCGGCAGCCTAAATGAATTTAATCAAGAACTAGAAAAAGCCGGTAGAGTTGCAGATTTCTTAGAATTAGGAGAATTATTTGCTAAAGATGCTCTAAATAGAAATGAATCTTGTGGAGGTCACTTTAGAGAAGAGTCTGTTGAAATTGATGGACCGCAAAAAGGAGAAGCATTACGTAATGATAAAGATTATGCCCATGTCTCTGCTTGGGAGTATAAAGGCGAACCAAGTGATGCGGTTTTACATAAAGAAGAATTAGAATTTAAAGATATTGAGTTGAAAACGAGAAGTTATAAATAGGAAAAGTTAATAGTTATTGGGTTAATAAGTTATTAGTGCTTTTCAGTAATATTGATAATTTTTTTAATTTAAAAAGTTAAGATTAATTAA
The DNA here is from genome assembly GCA_021648445.1 of Flavobacteriaceae bacterium. Classification (GTDB taxonomy): domain Bacteria; phylum Bacteroidota; class Bacteroidia; order Flavobacteriales; family Flavobacteriaceae; genus Aureibaculum. Next base: position 33,317 of record JAKISU010000010.1, on the reverse strand, counting down.
ATATAAAAAAATAAAATAGCTAAACTAATGAGTGAAATTCGTTCTTTTGAAGATTTAGAATGTTGGAAAAAAGGGAGAGTTTTAAGGAAAAAGATTTCAAAATTAATTAAAACGTTTCCTTCATTTGAAAAATTTGAGTTAGTATCTCAAATGAGAAGAGCGTCAAGGTCAGTAACTCATAATATTTCTGAAGGATATGGAAGATTTTATTTTAGAGAAAACGCACAATTTTGTAGAATAGCAAGAGGTTCATTATATGAAATAATAGACCAACTAATAACTGCAAATGATGATGAATATATTAATGATGAAGAGTTTTTGAAATTAAAATCAATTACTAATGAATGCATAATAATATTAAATGGATATATAAAATATCTTATAAAAAACGCAAATAATAAATAAGTTAAAATTTACTAATAACTTTTAACAAATAACCAATAACTACATGGATTTAATACTAAAAATCTGGAGGCAAAAAGGATCAAACGACAAGGGTCAAATGGTCGAATATAACGTAACTGATATCTCAGAACACATGTCATTTTTAGAAATGATGGATGTGTTAAATGAACAGTTGGTAGCCAAAGATGAAGAACCTGTTGCTTTTGACCATGATTGTCGCGAGGGTATTTGTGGTATGTGCTCTATGTACATCAACGGGGAAGCTCACGGCCCGGATAGAGGTATTACTACTTGCCAGTTACACATGCGTACATTCAATGATGGTGATACTATTACAATTGAGCCATTTAGAGCCAATGCCTTTCCTGTAATAAAAGACTTGGTAGTTGACAGAATGGCTTTTGAGCGAATTCAACAAGCGGGCGGATTTATTTCAGTAAATACTTCCGGTAATACACAAGATGCCAATGCAATTCCTATTTCAAAACATGCTGCTGACGAAGCTATGGACGCAGCAACCTGTATTGGTTGTGGTGCTTGCGTGGCAAGTTGTAAAAACTCAAGTGCAATGTTGTTTGTTTCAGCAAAAGTTTCACAATATGCTTTATTACCTCAAGGTCAAGTTGAAGCTACTGACCGAGTACTAAACATGGTAAAACAAATGGATGAAGAAAGTTTTGGTAATTGTACCAATACCGGTGCATGTGAAGTTGAATGTCCTAAAGGTATTTCATTAGAAAATATTGCCAGAATGAATAGAGAGTATTTGGTGGCTAGTTTGAAAGGGTAAAAAAGAAATTTCAGTATTATAAAACCCCAAGTGTAGTGCTTGGGATTTTTTTATTTACTGTCTTTTATTACTTTTAGGATGCACCAATTTCATTTCATCAATTAAATGCGTAGCTCCTGCATATTTATCAATAATAAACAATATATAACGCAGGTCAACCATGATATTTCGGCAAAGTTCTGCATCATAATTATAATCACTCATGGTGCCTTCCCAAACACGATCAAAATTTAATCCTACTAAGTTTCCATGAGCATCAATAGCCGGGCTACCGGAATTTCCTCCTGTGGTATGATTGGTTCCTAAAAAGCAAATAGGCAATTTACCATTTGCATCAGCATACTGCCCGTAATCTTTTGCTTTGTACAATTCTTGTAGTTTTTGAGGTACATCAAATTCATAATCGCCCGGTATATATTTTTCCATAACACCCTCTAAATAACTCACGGGATTATAATATACAGCATCTCTGGGTGCATAGCCCTTTACTTGTCCGTAAGTAACACGCAATGTGCCATTCGCATCAGGATAATATCGTTGATTTGGCATTACCTCCATTAAAGCCTTCATATACTTACCTTGAACTGCACTAATTTGTGTGTTAATACGATTGTATTCAGGGTTCATTTTAGTGTAAAACTCCTCAATAAATGGTTTTGCATATTGATATGCCACGTCAGCATTCAATTTTTTAAGAATCTCGTCAGAATCACCTTCAAGCATTGACAATGCTTTATCTAAATCGATAAAATTAGTATTCTCATAAATTGAAACATCAACATTTTTTGTGTACAAAGGCATTATGTTTTCAAACACCCCTTTATCTACTGTTACATCATAATTTTTATGGATCCCCTTTAATCTGGAGATCATTCCCATCTTAGCTTTATTAAAAGCTTCTTCACTTTGAGAAGCTGTATTTTCCAGTTGAGCCAATCTGAACATCATGTGCATCAACTCGTTATTAATAATAAATGTTTCAATAAAATTTCTCCGCTTAACATTAACATCTTCAAATTCTTTGTAAAGTCTTTCAAATTCAGGAAGAATATCTCCATAAGCATCTTGTAATGCTTTTGTGTTTAAACTTTTGGTAAATTTTTCTTCAAATGCACGTTTATTGGCAATGGCATTACTCTTTTGAATTCCTAAGTTCTCTCCAATCCATTTTTTCCAAGAATTAGCAATACGTGCTTGTTTTGAAGCATATTGAATACGTACTTTATCGCTCTCTTTCATTTTTGCATCAATCACTTTCAACGCAGCTTCTCTAATTTTAATATTACTAGGATTATATTTTTGGGTAATCTGTTCTATAGCAACCGCCGGAAGATATTCATTAGTTTTACCGGGGAATCCAAAAACTAACGTAAAATCACCTTCTTCAACACCATCTAAAGAAATCGGTAGAAAGTGTTTTGGCGTATAAGGCACATTGTCTTTTGAATACTTTGCAGGACGATTTTCTGTATTTGCATAAATTCTAAAGATTGAAAAGTCTCCTGTATGTCGTGGAAAAACCCAGTTATCAGTATCACTTCCAAATTTACCAATACTTGTAGGTGGCGCTCCTACCAAACGGATGTCTTCAAAACGTTCTGTCACAAATAAGAAATATTGGTTTCCTTTATAAAAAGATTTTATTTTGGTGTTTTGCCATACTTCTTTTGACCAATTTTTTTCAATCTCATTACTATTTTTATCTCGTTTAGATTGTTTTTCATTTTCAGTCATTTCATCAGTTACACCTTCAAGAACTGGTTTCGTAACATCATGAATACTCACAATAAATTCTACGTATAAACCTTCATTAGGTAATTCTTCTTCTAAACTCATTGCCCAAAACCCATCTTTTAAATAATCGTTTTCTAGAGAGGAATGTGATTGGATTTGACTGAATCCACAGTGATGGTTTGTTAGTAATAATCCTTTAGGTGAAATAACTTCGCTAGTACACCCACCATTAAAATGACCAATAGCATCTTTTAAACTGGAATTATTGATATCATAAATATCTTTTGCAGATAATTTGCTGCCTAATGATTGCATTTCTTCTTCATTCATCCCCTTTAAAAGAGAAGGAATCCACATGCCGCCTTGTTGAGCAGAAATTTGTAGTGTTATAAAAAGTAACAGTATTTTAAAAAGTTTCATGATAGTTTATTTAATATTCAAAGGTAGAAAAGAGCTGTTTAATCCTATTGTTTATTTATAAATTTTTTGAGGAAATTTTTTGTTACTTTATCTAATATTTTAATTACCTATGAATATTGAGTTCAATTCCAAGCTTCCAAACGTAAAAACAACCATTTTTACTATAATGGGTAAGATGGCAAAAGATTACAATGCTATTAATTTATCTCAAGGTTTTCCTGATTTTGAATCTGACCCAAAATTGATCGAATTGGTTTCAAATGCTATGAAAAACGGATTTAATCAATATTCACCTATGCAAGGAGTTATTCAGTTAAGAGAACGGATTGCTGAAAAATACGATACTCTTTATGGTACAACTTATGATCCTGAGACTGAAATAACCATTACGGCTGGGGCAACTCAAGCCATTTTTACCATTATTTCAACATTTATTAATGCAGATGACGAAGTCATTATTTTTAAACCTGCTTATGACTGTTATGAGCCTGCTATTGAGTTACATAAAGGAAAACCTGTTTTTGTACAATTAGAAGCTCCTCATTATAAAGTTGATTGGCAAAAAGTGAAACAACTAATTACTCATAAAACGAAGATGGTTATTATCAACACTCCGCACAATCCTTGTGGTACGACTTGGACTAAAGAAGATATGTTGGCTTTAGAGAATTTGGTAAAAGACACTAATATTATTGTGTTAAGTGATGAAGTGTATGAACATATCCTTTTTGATGGTATACAACATTATAGTCTGTGTTTGTTTCCGCATTTAAAAGAGCGTTCTTTTATTGTGGCTTCCTTTGGTAAAACTTTTCATAATACAGGCTGGAAAATGGGTTATTGTGCCGCGCCTGTAGAATTGATGCATGAATTTAGAAAAACACATCAATTTAATGTGTTTTGTGCCAATCATCCTATACAAATAGCTTTGGCTGAATATTTAAAAGAACCTCATCATTACCTAGAATTAAACTCATTCTATCAAGAGAAAAGAGATTTCTTTTTAAACGCCATTGAAAGTTCTCGTTTTGAATTTACTCCGTCAAGCGGAACTTATTTTCAATTATTAGATTACAGTAAAATAACCGATGAAGGTGATATCGATTATGCAATGAGATTAGTAAGAGAAAATAAAATAGCCTGTATACCGATATCTGTTTTTAACGTCAATAACTTAGACACAAAAATGCTACGCTTTTGTTTTGCTAAAAAGAACGAAACATTAGAAAATGCAGCAGAAATATTATGCAAGATTTAAAAGTAGTACTCGTACAATCTGAATTAGTTTGGGAAAACCCGGAACAAAACAGGATTAACTTCCTTGAAAAAATTGATGCGATTTCTTCAACAGTAGATTTAATTATATTGCCGGAAATGTTTAGCACAGGTTTTACAATGAACCCTGCTGAAGTAGCCGAAACTATGGAAGACAAAACAATGTTATGGCTTAAAAACATTGCAAAACAAAAAAATACAGCCATTACCGGAAGTTTAATTATTAAAGAAGATAACAACTATTATAATCGCTTGGTTTTTGTGTTTCCTCCCGATAGCAATCGGGACGGTGAAATTCAAACTTATGACAAACGGCATACTTTTACCTTGGCTGGTGAAGATAAAGTCTATACAGCAGGAAATAAAAAACTGATTATTGATTATAAAGGGTGGAAAATTTGTCCATTAATATGTTATGATCTTCGTTTTCCTGTTTGGGCAAGAAATGTAGAAAATTATGATCTGCTTATTTATGTTGCCAATTGGCCAAAACCCAGAATTAATGCTTGGAGCACGTTATTAAAAGCCAGAGCCATAGAGAATATGAGTTACTGTATTGGAGTAAATAGGGTTGGTTTAGATATTAATGGTTATGAATATACAGGTAATTCTGCTGTTTTTGATACTTTAGGAAATGAAATTTCTAACATTCAATCCGACAAAGTGCACACAGAAATAATTACGTTAAATGCTACTCATATAAAAAACAGTAGAGAAAAATTTCGATTTTTAGATGATGGTGATGTCTTTAAAATTATACAGTAAACTAACTTATCGGATTCATCCATTTAAATTCAAACTTAGTATCAGGTATAATTATACGTTCTGTAATACGATACATCCGCTCAGGCAATTTCATCAAATAATCTCTAGCTTTTTCTGCTTCGGCAGTTAGACCAGAAATTTTATCAATTTGCCAAGCATTGTTTAGTTTTTCTATGATACTTACGTAATCAAAACCTGTATACACACCTGCTCGTTGTGCTACTACTGAAAATTGGTCAAAAAGTGTTCCTTTGGCTTCAAATGACTCTCTTAAATGCATCGCAGGCATCACTATTTTATGTTTCATCATCTGTTGAAAAGCCAACATCATTTCGCTTGGATCATAGTTAAATATCTGTCTTACAAATTCAACATATGCTAAATGATGACGCATTTCATCACCTGCAATAATTTTAGACATTTTTGCCAATAATTTATGTCCTTTTTCTTTAGCAATTTTTGCTACATTATTATGTGAAATATAGGTTGCAAGTTCTTGAAAACTGGTGTAAACAAAGTTTTTATAAGGATCACGAGCGGTACCAATATCAAAGCCATCAGCAATTAAATGTTGGGTAGTAATTTCAACTTCACGCATATTTACTCTACCGGATAAATACAAATATTTATTCAATACATCTCCATGTCTGTTTTCTTCTCCTGTCCATGCTCGTATCCATTTAGCCCAGCCATTATCGCCTCCTTCGCTATTATGTTGCGAAACACCTTCAACATCAAGCAACCATGATTCATAGGTTGGCAAAGCTTCTTCGGTGATAGTATCACCTACCAAAACTACCCAAAAATCATCATCTAATTCTTTAGATATTTCTCTTATTTCTTCAACCTCATCTATAAAATTATCGCTTTGAGAATTGGGTAAAAAATCTGTCGGTTGCCAGATTTTTTCTGGACTAATAAGGAATTTATCTACAAACAGGTTGATATTTTTTTCAAGTGTTTGCATAACCTCTAATCTGATATTTTGTAATGACATCTTTTTTGTTTTAATGAGTTTACAAAATTATAGAATTTTTAATGGTATTTTCAACTTTCTCAAGTAAATCTTCAAACTTTAACGATGTTGCTTTAATTGGTTTGTGAATTTCAAATGTAATATGTTGTCCAATTGCCAAAGGAAACTTTCCCTTTCTCGCTAACTTCCAACAGTTATTAATAGTCATAGGTATAACATAAGATGATGGAGAAAATTTAGCCAGTACTTTTAATCCCGCGGCTGAAAACGGTTTCGGTTTACCCGTTTTGCTTCGAGTTCCTTCCGGAAAAATTACAGCAGTATAGTTATTCTTTTCAATGTATTTGCCAAAATTTATAATGGTTGTTATAGATTGCTTGGCATCTTTTCTGTCAATCAATACTGAGCCTCCATGTCTTAAGTTATATGAAACACTTGGAATGCCTTTACCTAATTCTTTTTTAGAAACAAATTTTGGATGAAACCTTCGAAAAAACCAAGAAATAGGAGAAATATCGTACAAGCCTTGATGATTAGATACTATTATTAATGGCACATTTTTAGGGAGCTGATGTCTATTTATAAACGTAATTCGAGTACCTAAAATATATAAACAGCTGGTCAGATAACCATTCATCATATCTACAACCCACTTATGTCCTTTATAGCCTGTTAAGTTATATGCTATCCATTGTAAACCATGAAAAAAAAGTAATCCAAAATGAAAAAACAGATAGTAAATAGTAGATAAAATATAAGGTAAAATTAGTTTCAAAATTAGTTTTTGATGTAAATGTCTCTTTTTTGATAAAATGACAAGTCTAATATACAATATTGTATTAATTATTGAATAATCTATTAATCATTTTTAGTAAAAAAATTAACGAATAACGACCTGCACGCCGGCAGGCGGGTTAATGATTGACAATTGTAGAACTTAAAATAGAATGATTTATGAAAACTAATGATTTAGAAGATAGAATAATTGATTTTTCAGTTCTTATTATTAGTATTTGTAATAATCTCAAAACTAATTATGCAGCTAATTACTACGGTAATCAGCTAATTCGGTCTTCTGGGTCACCTGCATTAAATTATGGAGAGGCAAGAAGCGCAGAGTCTCATAAAGATTTTGTTCATAAAATGAGTATTTGCCTTAAAGAACTGAGAGAAAGTTTTAATTGCTTAAAAATTATTAATAGAGCAAATCTTTATTCTGGAAATCAAGAAAACTTAGAAAAAGCATTGGATGAAAACAATCAATTGATCTCAATTTTTGTCGCTAGCATAAAAACTTCAAAAAATAATAATTCAAACCTCAAAAATCGTTAATCGTTGTTCTTAAATCAATTAAAACCACTGTGTCCAAGGAATTCTACTCAATACAAATAACAATGCTAATCCGTAAAAGATTGTAATGGTTTTAAATTTTCCTTTATCAGTAGTTTGTTTTTTATGTTTAGACCAACCTATAGTAATAAAAATAATGGCAAGTAGCATCATTAAAGGGTGTTCTACGGCCAATAATCGTAATGCGCTATCTTTCATCGTTACTCCCATTCCACTTGCTTTTAGCACTTTATAAGCCGGTGACATAAAATACCAACCCAACCCAATTAAAAGTTGAATATGCATAACTATTAATGTAAATAAAGATATTCTTAAATCTTTAGCTGAAAATTTCTTGTTTTGAGTTAAGCCAATTATCGCATTTATAACTGCTATAATTAATAGTAATATTGCTAGATATGCCCAATAAGAGTGAATCATTTTTATCATGGTATGTAGCTATTTTGATTTGAGCAAATGTAGTGAATTTTATGTATAAAATTTACTGTTATATAATAGATTAAACCTTGCTAATCATGGTTTTTAGGTATTTTTAAAATTACCCATTTTCACTATTGCTTTGTATTCTTTAATCACTTATACTAAAAGCAGTATTAATCTAAACATTATTATTATGAAGTATTTAAAACTTTTATTCGTTATTTCTGTATTGTTTTTATTTTCATGTCAAAACACAGATGAGGTGTTTATTCCTCAAGATTCCTCCCTTAATCAAGATCAAAGCCCTGTAATTGCAAAGCTAGTAGCAATGGGGTATGATAGAGAGATGATAAAGGAATATGATGATTTTTTTTTAGTTGAAGGAGATTTAATGTTTTCAAAAAACATAAAAGACTATCCAGCTATTTCAGATACCTTTACTAAACAAGCCGTTAATAACAGTAATTTATTAGACTTGACTAAGACTAATATTTCTGTTTATATAGATAATTCAATGCCAAGTTCAGGGCAAGATAATTGGAGAACAGCAATTAGTTCAGCAATTAATGATTGGAATAGTATTTCTGGTTCATCGGTTTATTTTAATTTATCAACTAACTCTAATGCTGATATAACAATCAAATCTGATAATGGTGCACTCCCAAATAATGTTGTTGCTTCAGCAGGCTTTCCTTCAAATGGCAACCCCTATAATACCGTGCTTGTAAATCTTGATTTTCTTAATATTAATGTTAGTGAAGGAAGTAAAAGGTATAATATGGTTCATGAATTAGGGCATTGTATCGGGTTAAGACATACTAATTGGGACTCACAAAATGAATATAGTGCTAACACAATTCCAGGAACACCAAATGGAGATTCTAATTCTGTTATGAATGGAGGCACTGCACTTTTTACTTGGAACAGTTTTTCAACTTACGACATTATAGCTGCACAATATTTATTCCCATATTCTGTAAAAGTTGAGTATGAAAATGTTTACAATTCTTATGACCCGGATACTTTTGAACGAGTAGATGATGTTTATGTAAAACTTTATACTAATGGTAGTTACACAACTCCTTTAAGTTTGCCGGCCACAGTTAAATATTCTATCAAAACTCTATTCACGGAAGGTCAATCAGCTGGACAGACAACAACTTCAAACTATACAAAAACTATTTCTAGTGGAAGTGGAAATAGGTATTTTCTAACAGATATAACTCGTGAATATTGTGAATATGATTATGGGAATCCTGTAGGAGACTGTTATCAAGAATGGGTTAGTAATTTTTAAGCATAAAAAACCCGCAATTTGCGGGTTTTTTATTTATTTATAATAAATTATTAGTTAAATAAGTACCTCAACCCAATTTGCATTTGCCATCTTGAGCTTTGAATGCCTCTGTCATCTAATTGGTTAGTAACAACTGTTCTATTTGGATCAAAATTAAATTCAGGATTAATATCCCCTCTACCATTTTCAACATTAACAATGGTAACATTTCTAGTAAAATAACGTTTACCCCAATCTTTATTAATTAAGTTTGTAAAGTTATAAATATCAGCAGTAAATTGAAGCGTTTGCTTCTTACCAAAAGCGTTTATTGAAAAGTCTTGAATAAATTTTAAATCAACAACATGACTCCATCTACCTCTATCACCATTTCTTTCAGTATATTGACCTCTGCGCTCTCTAAGGTATTCATTACTTTCAATATAATTATCAAGTGCTGTCCATTGTTCAGCAGCAGTAATAATAGTACCTCCATTATCTAAATCAATTAAATTAATTTCAGAAGCATTTGCAGGTACATAAAACAATGCATTATCTCTAGAGTCATCACCTAATAACCTTGATCTATCACTTGAACCATAAATATAGGAGAATGGTCGACCTTGAGTTCCATCATAGAAAAACCCTAAAGTTGTTTTTAAATTATCACTCCAGTTAAATTCAAAACTTGAATTCGTGAAAACTCTATGTCCTTGTGAAAAATCAGATCTTGTTACTGGTAAGGCAGAATTTTTACCATTTACAGATTGTTGATTTCTCCATTGAGAGCTGTTTTGAGATGAAGTAGCATCAAAAATTACATTAGCATCACCATAAGAGTATGTTGCTAAAGAATATACTTTAAACTTATCTGTTGCAGTAAAATTCTTACGTAAAGTAAAAGATGTATTCCATGAATTACCTTTAGTAGTATTGTATGCTAAGGTTATTCTTTGGTATGTTCTATCAATTGCCGATGTTGAATATACAGGTCTGTTATCTGCTCCATTTAAACTACCAACAGGTCCTCTTATGTTAAGCCCTTCATAATAAACTGCACTTAGATTATCATTATATATAATATCGGCAGAAGCAGTTACCCCCCAAGGTAATTTTTGGTCAATTACTAAATTATATTTAACAACTTGAGGTAACTTAAAATTAGGAGCAAATAAGTCAACATTACCTCCTAGTTCACCTGTTCCCGGTACTGCATCTACAGGTTGGTTATTTACATCAGGGTTAAAAACAGCACTATTTCTAATTACGGCAAACCCTCCTGTTATACCATTATTATTGTACGTACCAGCCGGCCAAACAAAAGGAAGTCTTGAGGTGAAAATACCTATCCCTCCACGTATTTGAGTTTTGTTTTCACCTTTTACATTCCAGTTAAACCCTGCTCTAGGTGACAGATAAACTCTATTTGATAATCCTTTTCCTACTCTAGCACCTCTTAAGTCTATACCTTCTGCTTCTAATAAAGGGATTGTTCTATTATTAAAATCATCATTTACAGCTCCGTCTTCCCATATAGGCATATCAAAACGAACACCAACTGAGATTTTTACATTGTCTGATACTTGAGCTTCATCTTGAAAATATAAACCAAATTGCTTTGTATTAAATTCTGCAGCTCCCGAAGAAGTATCTCCTGCTCCAGAACTCAATAATGAATATCCTCTTTCGTATCTAAATGCAGGGGCATTAGTTATAAATTCATCAATAGAATTGTACATATATCTACCATAATTATATGGGAAAAACAAGTTTTTTATTTTGGTAAACTCATTGTGAGTACCTATGGTTATAGTATGAACTCCTTTATAAATTTGAAAATTATTTGTAATAGTAAATACGTCTTGGTCTAATAAATTTGCTGTTGAAAATGGTTCTGCACCAAATAAAATTCCTTGGAAAGCAAAAGGGTTTAAACCATCACCAATAAATACAGAAGGGAAAGGGTTTCCGCTTGGGTCTCTATCATCTCTTACTTGTGTATATCCTAACAATAAATTGTTAGAAATTTTATTGCCTTGAAAACTCCATTCTAATGAACTAGTGTTTGTTTTCGTTAAAAAAGCTTCTGAGCCATTAGAAAAAGCAAGGCTTCTAGCACTTGAATTTCTAGTCTCTAAGTTATCTCCCTGAACGTAAGTATGCTTTAAAGATAATTTGTGTTGGTCACTTATATTCCAATCTAGTTTAGCCGTTATCTTATCACTCACTAGTGTCCTTAAAGCATTGTCAAAATTGCCAATATCATAATTATACGTTGTATTCACAAAATTTCTTAAAGTTGTTAGGGCAGCAGCATCAGAATCTCCGATATAAGAATTTGCATTAAAAGGCTGAGGAGTTTCTTCATCTTGTCGTTCATAATTAACAAAAAAGAATAATTTGTCTTTTACAATAGGACCTCCAATTCTAACTCCATAAGTTTTTGCTGAAAAATCTCCTAATCTAGTTCTTTCGTTACCGAATGCTAAATCAGGAGGTGTTTTACCTGCAAAACTTTCATTTCTCGTAAAATAATATGCAGATCCTTCAAAATTATTGTTTCCTGAACGAGTAACCGCACTAATAGCACCTCCGGTAAAACCTGATATTTTAACATCAAACGGAGCAATGTTTACTTGAAATTGTTCAATGGCATCGATTGAAAAAGGACTAACCCCGGTTTGACCTCCATTAGTTCCTGAGCCGGCTAAACCGAATACATCATTATTTACAGCACCATCAATATAGATTGAATTAAAACGATTGTTTTGACCACTAATTGATATTGAAAAACCATCATTTCCTTCAGTGATTTGAGTTTGAGGAGTTAATCTGACAAAATCAGCAATCGAACGTGATGCTGCTGCAATAGTAGCTATTTCTCTTTGACTAATAGTTATTCCTGTACCTGTTTTATTTCCATCAAAAATATTATTAGTTTGAGTCGTAATTACGACTTCTTCTAAGGCATTGGCAGTTTCAACCATTGTAGCGTTGACTCTAAATGTTTGCCCTAATTGAAGAGAAACATTGCTTCTTACAAAGTCATTAAATCCTATATAAGAAATTGTAATAGTATATGGTCCACCAACTCTCATATTTGAGATTCTGAATAAACCGTCAAAATCTGTTGCCGAGCCATACTTTGTTCCTGAAGAGGTATGTATTACAACTACATTAGCTCCCGGTAAAGGATCTCCGTTATTATCAAGAACTTTACCGTTTAGTGAAGAGGTGGTAACCCCTTGTCCATACATGGCAGATGTCATGACAAAACATAACATTACCATTAATAATTTAGTAATTTTTTTCATGTGTTCGTTTTTAATTGTTTTTGAAGTTCACATACTGTTAGCAATCATTCTTAAAAATGATAAGCTTTTTACATGCTCGTTTCATTTGTAAATTGAATTAGTTTATAATTTATGAGGCAAAAGTAAACATTTTAATCAAAAAAACTTTAAGAAAAGATTAACTTTTTACCTTGTTTACGAATATAAATAAAATTATTTAACTGATATAATTTTTCTAGTGTCAACTTATTAACAAACAGAATAGGTAGAAGTTGATTATATAACCTTTCCGGTCTAGAAGCCTCAGGATCAAACCCTAGAAGGGTTAGGCTTATTTTTATTGTAGATGTGTTTTTGCCAATTCTTTACCTAGCTCCACCCCAAATTGGTCAAAACTGAAAATATTCCAAATATAACCTTGTACAAAAGTTTTATGTTCATATATAGCGATAAGAGATCCTAAGTTTTTGGGACTTAATTTATCTATTACCAAAGTGTTTGAAGGTTTATTACCTTGAAAAACCTTAAAAGGGAGTAATTGTTCTATTTTATCTTGATTATTAGCAACCTTTAGCTCTAAATGTACTTCTTCCTTTGTTTTACCTAAATATAATGCTTCCGCTTGAGCGTAAAAATTAGCCATTAACTTCTCATGATGTTCTTTATTGCCATATAACGAATTAGAAAACCCGATAAAATCAACAGGAATTAATTTAGTACCTTGATGTACCAATTGCATAAAAGCATGTTGTACATTAGTGCCTGTATTACCCCAAATAATATTGCCTGTTTGATAATCAATTGTATTGCCATTTCTATCGACAGATTTTCCATTACTCTCCATAGAAAGCTGCTGTAAAAAAGGTACTAACTGCGTTAAATATTGTGAAAACGGAATGACAACTTCAGATTCTGTATTAAAAAAATTATTATACCAAATGCTTATCAATGCCAATATAACAGGCATATTTTTTTGAAAAGGTGCTGTTTTAAAATGTTCATCCATTTCATAAGCGCCTGTCAACAATTTATTAAAATTGTCGAAGCCTAATGCTAAACTAATAGATAAACCTACAGCGCTCCATAAAGAATAACGACCGCCTACCCAATCCCACATTGTAAAAATGTTTTCTTGAGCGATGCCAAAATCGGCTACTTTTTCTAAATTGGTAGAAACTGCCACAAAATTGTGTTTGATATCCGTTTCTTTGCTCCCGAGTCCTCGGGATAAAAACCATTTTTTGATAGTTTCAGCATTCGTCAAGGTTTCTTGAGTGGTAAAGGTCTTTGAAACAATTACAAAAAGTGTGGTTTCCGGGTTTAGTTCTTTTAAGGTTTCCGAAATGTGATCTCCGTCAATATTCGATATGAAATGTGTTTTTAGATGATTTTTATAATACTGCAAAGCATCTACTACCATTCTCGGGCCTAAATCAGAACCGCCAATACCAACATTAACAACATCGGTAAATGCCTTACCTGAATACCCTTTTAATTTACCTGAAATAACACTGCCGGAAAAACTATTCATTTTTTTAAGAGATGCTTCTACTTCAGGCATTATATTCTTACCATTGACCAATACTGCATTGCCGGATTTATTACGTAAAGCAGTATGTAAAACTGCTCTATTTTCAGTAGCGTTTATAATATCGCCTGAAAACATTTTTTTTATTCCGTCTTTTAAATCAACTTCATTTGCTAATTCAAGTAGTTGTTGTAAAACTGCATCGTTTATTCTATTTTTTGAGAAATTTAGGTTAAAATCATTAAATGTTAAGGTATATTTTTCTTTTCTATGAACATCATTTAAAAACAAGGTTTTCATATCAATGTTTTTAAGCTCTTGATATGATTCTTGGAGTTTTTCCCAAGCTTTAGTTTTTGTTGGATTTTGATTCTTTAATGGCATAATATTATAAATAAAAACGCTTTTGTTTCACGCAAAGGTCGCAAAGTTTTTTCGCAAAAATCGCAAAGGCTGTAAGAAATTAAAAATTAAACCTTTGTGTAGAAAAAAATATACTCCAATGATTAATTCTGAGGTTTCGACTCCGCTCAACCGGACAAAACGATATTGGCTTTATTTGATTAACGTTTGATCTAATTGTTCTTTTAGAGGGGCAATAAAACTCAAATAGTCTTCTTTTAAAGATTCTTCAATAGGTTTCGCAGCCGGTAATTTTAGCCTCAACGGATCAACTTGTTGTCCGTGTTTCCAAAAACGATAACATACATGTGGTCCTGCTGTACTTCCTGTCATTCCTACAGTACCAATTACATCTCCTTGTTTTACAAAATCGCCTACTTTAACATCACGCTTTCTCATGTGTAAATATTGTGTTGAATATGTTGAATTATGTTTTATTTTAACATAATTACCATTACCTCCTCGATAACGAGATTCAACCACTGTTCCGTTAGCGGTGCTCAAAATAGGTGTGCCAATTGCAGCAGCAAAATCAGTACCTCTGTGGGGTTTAACACGACCATAATATCTAATATATCTTTTTAGATTATATCTAGATGATATTCTGCTAAATTTTAAAGGCGCTTTTAAAAACTGTTTACGTAAAGTGTTCGCCTCGTCGTCATAATAATCAGCAATATTTTTGGTAGAATCTGTCACAAAATTAAACGCATAAAAAGGTGTTTTTTTATGTTCAAAATAGGCTGCTTTTACTTTTCCAATGCCTATATAAATTGTATCATCAACAAATTTTTCTTCATAAATAACTTTAAAATTATCCTTTTTTTGAAGGTGGAAAAAATCTATCGCCCAAGCATAAATATCAGACATTTCATTTACCAAAGCATAATCTAAGCCTTGATCATCCATTGCCTCAGACAGTGATGATTTAATAATTCCGGTAGCTGTTTTGGTAACTGTTTTTATTTTCTTTTTATACTTCTGCGTTTGAATAGAATCAGTAAAATCTATAACTACATATTCTGTTTTACTAGGTTGATAAATAAAAACTTGAGCTTTTTCAGTAGAGTCATTTTTAGCTAAAACCGTATAAGGTTTACCTGTTCTTAATCTTCGTACATCAAATGAATCTTTTGATGATTCAACTATATTGTGAATTTCAGGGAAATCAACATGATTTCTATATAATATCTCACCAAAGTTTTCATTCTTTTTTATGGTGTCTTCAATAACTTTGTAACCATTATATATATATCCGAATTTTTGAATAATCTTAGGAGCAACAATCTTCTCTTCAATTGTTTTGGTTTCTACAGGAATATCTCCTTTACAGGAAAAAAATAAGATTGTAAATAGAAGTATTAGGGAGTTCTTCATTTAATCTGTTCTCGTTTTTAAAAATAACGGAACAAATCTACTATTTTAAATGAGAATGAGGAATAGATGTTTTGTTAAAAAGTTTTTAACATTATGAGATCAAAATATTCAGACAACTCTATAACTTTGAATCAAGACTCCTTCGTATCGATAACTATCAAGGTTAATCAATAGGTGGTTCTACTGCAAATTTAGTGGGTCTATTAATTTATTTAATAACAATCCGTCAGTTCGAGAGTGGAGTTTTAAAAATAAAACAGCGTATGAAAATGACGTTTAAAAATCTAAGGATAATGTCAATAATTGAGAAGATAATTTGAAGAATTGTCCCCTTGAGGGGACTTTAGGGGTGTTTTGTGGTAATTAACTACAAAACAGCAACTTAAAAAAGTTACGTCAATGGTAGTGATTTCGAGAGAAACGAACGAAATTGTATCGAGAACCGTTGTTAATAAAAACGGTTCTCGATACAATTTAATTCCGCTATCGCTCCATTAAATCACTCGAACTGACATGCTGAAATGAAAATTTCCATTAAATTTGCAGTAGAATCCAATAGGTAATAAGAATGAGATTCCGCTAAATAGCGGAATTAATTCGGTCTAACTATTTTTAAAATGTTAGAACACATTTTAAAAATAGAGCCTCATTAAAAAATGATAGGAAACGGATTTGCTAAGCCCTTATAGGCATCTAAATCAACTCTCAAAGACCCAACTGCAAGTGACGCTTTGATACGTAAAGGTATTTTGTTCTCGTCATCACTTACCCAAACAGTAAGGCTTTCATTTTCTTTAAAAACTCTACCTTCTTGTACAATAGGTCTAAATTTAACTGCCGCAATTTTTCCGAATTTTGTGCGAATTATCTCTCTACCCAATAGACGTAATTTGAATTTATAATTCGTTTCATCAAAAAACATGGTTAATGTAGTTTCATCACCGGCTTTCATTTTCTTTATATCTTGACTTCTTAAATAATATAAAGTTGAAAGCATATCTTGCACATTATTATTTGTAGTGTATTGCTTTTCTGTTTTATGCTTATAATCTTTAACCGTTGCTTTTTTTGAAGCCTGATCAAATAATATTTCCTTATTTTTAGTGTAGCCTCCTTCATTAATTTTTCTGATAAATCGATAAGGTTGCATCGTTTCTTTATAAAAATATGACTGATAGTTATCTCTAACTTTAAAAAACCAACTTATAACACCCGTTGTTTTTCCTTTACCTACCACATGGAAAACTTCATTGCCATTATTGGTAGTTTCTTTAACTGTCATTGTTGCATTGCCAGCATTTAAAAAATTACTATAGCTTATTCTAAATTTAAGCCACTCACCTTTTTTAAAAGCTTTCACTTCAGTTTGTGCATTTGCTATTGTCATTGCAAATAGTAATATAAATAGTATATTTTTTTTCATGCTTAATCTTATCTAGAACTTAAAATACAATTACCGTTCCAAAAATATAAGTACCTATAGGGTACTTCTAATAATTCATTTCTTTCAAAAAACAAAAATAAAGAATAAGATGCGAAGAAAATATTTTTTGTAATAGCTTTTGCTATTTCAAGAAAATATTTACGAGTAGATTGTTCTTTATTTTTGTTCCCAAAGGGGTTTTCATAACTTTCCTTATATTTCGTAAAATTTTCTCGATAGTATTCTAAAATTTCATTTCATCTAAGAAAAGTTATGTAAATTTTTATGCGAATGAATTATTAGAAGTACCCTATATATTAATACGTAAGAATCAGATTAATATTTTATAGGAAGTCAAATTTGTAATGCCCCAGTTCTCCAATTCTTCTTCACTCCATAGTTCGGGAAAAAATATACGCTTTTGGTATCTCGGCAACATATATTTTTGCCATTCACTTCCACCTGTTGCCTCAGTATTTTCACCTTCGCTCAATAAATATTTACAGGCTGCATCATAATGATGCATCACCCAACTAATATTTACTGTATAATCATAATGACGCATGGCATTTTTTAAATTGATATCTTCTTTAACTTTTTTGGGTAAACTTTTATATTTATCATAAAGATTGATTTCGTTATACTCTTGCATCAAACGAATTAATTCATCTTTATATTTTTTTTCAAATTCTTCTAAAAAATATGCCTTTTTACCTGTTTTATGATCTTTCCCTGCGGCTTGCCAGTACATATGTTCAAAAGCATGCTCAAAAGGTGTGTCTCTGTCAATAGTTGATCTAAAACGAAAATCAATTAAGTTAATAAGGTCTGTTGAACAAATTTCAATCATTCTATATTGTGCGCTTTGAAATCCACTTGCAGGTGTCAAAGTATCCCTAAATTTCATATACTGTGCAACTTCCATTCCTTCGCCCATCACATCAAAAGATGTTGAAAGCATATCGAAATAACGACTGATTCTCCCTAAACGAGAAGTGAAAAATGCTGCTGTTAAATTTTTGTGATGCGAAACTTGTTTCATTTCCCACAATATCATTTTAAACAACAATTCATTGATTTGATGATACATTAAAAATACCATTTCATCAGGATGCGTTGTACGTTGTACTTGTAAGTTTAATAAAGCATCTGTTTGAATAAAATCCCAATAGCGCATGGGTTTGCTATGTAGTAATCCGTCAAGGTGTGTTTCAAGGTCTTGACCAATAGCATCATATTTATCTTTTAAAAGGTCAATTTTTTTTATTATTTCTTTGTCCATTGTAGTATTAATTGATGTACAAATATAACTTGTTTTTTTATTGTTAAAAAAGACCTGACAGGTTTCCAAAACCTGTCAGGTCTTTCTATAAATAATAGTTACACTATTTTATTTTTTAAAATTTCCGATACCTTCTTTAAGCCATGCCAAATAACTGTCAATATTCGGATTATAGGCTGAATATTCGTTTAAATTATCTCCGTTATGATCCAACAATACATAATAGGGTTGCGCATTAGCTTTGTATTTTTTTATCTGAAAATCGCTCCATTTATTACCAATAGACTTAATTTTCTTTCCTGTGGTTTCAGATATATATTGTTCGTTTTCAGGTAGTGGTCGTTTATCATCAACATATAAAGAAACTAAGACAATATCATTTTTAAGCACTTGTAAAACGTTGGGGTCTGACCATACGCGTTCTTCCATTTTTCGACAGTTTACACATGCATGACCTGTAAAATCTAATAATACTGGTTTATTTACTTCTTTAGCATACGCCAACCCTTTATCGTAATCTAAAAATGTAATAATATCATGTGGTCCATATTTAGCATCTTCGGGTAATTTTTGATGTGTAGCTCCTCCTGAACCCAGTCTTGTAAAGCCGACTCCATAAGGAGATTCACTATACTGCATTGGTGGTGGGAAACCGCTTATTAGTTTTAATGGTGCTCCCCAAAGACCAGGAATTAAATAAATAGTAAATGCTACTACTATTAAGCCCAAGCTTAATCTCCCTACTGAAATGTGTTCAGTTGGCGAATCATGTGGCAATCTGATTTTTCCGAATAAGTAAAATGCCAATGCTCCAAAAATTGTAATCCAAATGGCTAAAAACACTTCTCTTTCCAGCCAATGTAACTGTAATACCAAATCAGCATTTGATAAAAATTTAAAGGCTAATGCTAGTTCTAAAAATCCTAGTACAACTTTAACTGTATTTAACCAACCTCCTGATTTTGGTAATGAATTTAACCAACCGGGAAATGCTGCAAATAAAGCAAATGGTATGGCTATTGCTAATGAAAAACCTAACATTCCAACAATGGGGCCTATTTGATTCCCACCGGAAGCTGCTTCTACTAATAAGGTTCCGACAATCGGACCTGTACAAGAAAATGAAACAATAGCCAATGCTAGTGCCATAAAGAAAATTCCTATTATACCTCCTCTATCAGCTTGTGCATCTACTTTAGTTCCCCAAGAACTTGGCAGTGTTAGCTCAAAAGCTCCTAAAAAGGAAATTGCAAAAATTATCAATAATAAGAAGAAAATAATATTAAACCATACGTTTGTTGCAAGTGCATTTAGTGCATCGGCACCAAAAAAGTATGACACCATTGTCCCTAATGCAACATAAATTAATATAATGGATAGTCCATAAATAAGAGCATTTTTAATTCCTGCTGCTTTCGTCTTACTTTGTTTGGTAAAAAAACTTACTGTCATAGGTATCATCGGAAATACACATGGCGTAAGTAATGCTAAAAAGCCTGAGAAAAAGGCTATTAAGAAAATTCCTAACAAGCTTCTAGGCTTTTTTCCCTTTGGTGTCGTTTCAATAACTTTTTTAACTTCAGCTTTCTTTTGAATGTTAGTACTGCCATTAACTTTATTATTCTCAGTACTTTTTATTTCATCTATTTTTCCTGTACTTGCTTTTCCTTGTACAGTAAAACTAATTTCTTCTTCAGTGGGCGGTAAACATTGAGCATCGTCACAAACCATAAACTCTACAGTTTCTGTAATGATAATCTTCTCGTCAGTTAGTAATTTGATCCGCTGTTTAAATGTTGCTTTGTTTTCAAAATATTTGATATTCATTTCAAATACTTTATCGAACTCTTCATGACCTTTGTCTTCAATAGTTTTACCAACTAATTGATATTTACCTTCAACATCTTTAAAGCTAAAGGTAGTAGGAATTGGACCATCTTCTGGAATTGATTGCGAATACAAATGCCAACCTTCATCAATAGTTGCTGTTACTACCAAATCAAATTCAGATTCTGATACTTTCTCTACTGAAGTTTGCCATTTTACAGGTTCAAAAATCTGTGCATTGATGGTTGTTGTAAATACAAAAAAGAGGCTTAGAATATATAATAACTTCTTCATTTTATGATTTCTATTTTTAGAATATTTTTTGTTGTGTCTTTTATTTTATATCTGTCATCTAATCGCCTACCGATTATCCAAACTATTTGATTTTCTGAGCAAAGTAACCATATTTTTTCCTTTTGCAGGAGAGATATTTTTTCATCTTTAAAAAACTTGCTTAGTTTCTTTTTACCCTGCATACCAAATGGATAAAAATAGTCGCCGTTTTTCCATTTTCTTACATTAAGAGGGAATTTTAATTTGTCTTTATCTACGTATGTTGTGTTTTGGGTTTCGGGTTTTAGGTTTCGAGTTTTTACACTTGATAGTTTGAGTTTAAAATCTTCAATTTCTAAATCTTCATCTTTTTTTTTGATTCTATATGCTTTTTCTTCCGTTTTTGTTGGAAGTAAGTCGGACAACAATAAATAGTCTCTGTCTTTAACCAAACGATGGGTTTTGCTTAATGCTTGTTTGCCTGATTGTGCTTCTAATAGATTGGTTATATCATTCCATTCTGTAAATCCACAGTTTTTTAATAATTCGTATAAATAGGCTTTAGGGTTGTTGAGTTTTTTAAGATTCTCTATGCTAAGTTTCTGGATTCCTTCCCGATAGCCATCGGGAGCAGGGATGACAGCTGTTTTTTTTACTCTAGTTATTCTATCATCAATGATTTGGCGACTTCCTTTTAAATTTTCAATAGTTTGACCAAATGAGGTCAACAAACTTGGGTTCAACTCTTTTAAAATTGGTATTACCTCATGTCTGATCTTATTTCTCAAATATTTTGTTTCTGCATTGGTGCTATCTTCTTGCCAAGCGATATTATTTTCTTTAGCATAGTTTTCAATTTGTTCTCTACTAAAGAGTAATAACGGTCTGATGATATTTTTGTTTTTTTCCGGTATTCCGGTTAAGCCGTCTAGTCCTGTTCCTCTAATAGTATTAATTAAAAATGTTTCTAAGTTATCATCGGCATGATGTGCAGTCAATAAATAATCTAATTTATGTTTTTTAGTAAGTTCATCAAACCAATCATATCTTAGTTTTCTGGCAGTTAATTGAATGGATAGTTTTTTTTGTTTAGCAACAATTTCTGTTTCAAATGATCTTGTAAAAACAGGTACTTGTAACTGTTCAGCCAATTGCTTTACAAAAACCTCATCTTGGTCTGCATCCTTTCCGCGTAAGCGAAAATTACAATGTGCCAATGAAATGGAAAAGTTTAGTTGATTAAATAAATGCGTTAATGCCACACTATCTAATCCACCGGAAATGGCAATCAGTAATTTTTTGTCTTTTAAAAAAGAAAAATGAATGTTGATATGTTCAGAAAACTGTGTTAACAAAACGGGGTAAAGATAAGTTTTTTAGTTATTGGTCGTTAGGTTTTTTTATTTGAGATTATATTTTTTTATGTCGAACTCACGTTAAATTAGATAATGTCTTTCTGAGCGATGTTGAAGGATCGTTTTTAAGTATTCGTGAATTTGTGGCTTCTGTTTTAGTACAATAAGATGCCTTGTATACTAATATGAAGAATGTATATTATTTTAATCTAAGAAATTTCCCTATCCCGAGTGCTCGGGATGCCTTGAGGTTTCCGATTTCACCTCTCCTTGAGGAGAGGTCAAAACTTGTGCCTTCTCGATAGCTATTGGGATTGACTAGGTATAAAACGAACGAAACATGTACTGAGTTTGTCGAAGTATACTCCTATGGCTCTGCCCGTCCGACCGGCACGGGCGGACCTCGAGGATAGTTCGTTTTAAGAAATTTATTTAAAACAAAATATCTACAAATACGTAATAATTTGTAATTTTGTAACATAACACAAAGAATCATAAAATGACATTAATAGTAACAGATTTCGGTATAGAAAAAGCATTACAACAGTTAGGAGTAAAAGATATAAATGAGGGAACTTCTACAGGTTCTCAATGGTTTTCTCCCGATAGCTATCGGAATGGAGAGGCAATAGAGAGTTACTCGCCCGTTGACGGACAATTGATTGGGAAAGTAAAAACAACGACCAAAGAAGATTATGAAAAAATGATGAGTGCAGCTACTTCAGCATTTAAAAGCTGGAGAGTGATGCCGGCTCCTCAAAGAGGAGAGATTGTGCGTCAGTTTGGTGAAAAATTACGTGAATTAAAAGAACCCCTAGGCAAGTTAGTATCCTATGAAATGGGTAAAAGCTACCAAGAAGGACTTGGTGAAGTGCAAGAAATGATAGATATATGTGATTTTGCTGTAGGCTTATCGCGTCAGTTAGATGGTTCAACTATGCACAGTGAGCGTTTTGGTCATAGAATGTATGATCAATACCACTCATTAGGTGTGGTTGGAATTATTTCTGCTTTTAATTTCCCTGTGGCTGTTTGGGCTTGGAATACAGCACTTGCATGGATCTGTGGTGACGTTTGTGTATGGAAACCTTCAGAAAAAGCACCACTTTGTGGCATTGCTTGTCAAAATATTGCTGCTACAGTATTTAAAGAAAATGGTTTACCTGAAGGAATATCTTGTTTGATAAATGGCGATTATCGTGTAGGCGAAATGATGACTACAGATAAACGAGTTCCTTTAATTTCTGCTACCGGTTCCATTAGAATGGGAAAAATTGTGGCTCAAAAAGTAGCTGAACGACTAGGAAGATCACTATTAGAATTAGGTGGCAACAATGCTATTATAGTTACGCCCGATGCTGATATAAAAATGACAGTTATTGGTGCTGTATTTGGCGCTGTTGGTACTGCCGGACAACGTTGTACCTCAACACGCCGATTGATAATTCATGAAAGTATATACGATAACGTTAAAAATGCGATTGTAGATGCTTATAAACAGTTACGAATAGGTAATCCGTTAGATGAAAATAATCATATAGGTCCGTTAATCGATAAAGATGCAGTTGCAATGTATCAAGAATCGTTGAAAAAAGTAGTTGAAGAAGGCGGTAATTTGGTTATTGAAGGCGGTGTGCTTTCCGGTGAAGGCTATGAGAGTGGATGTTATGTGAAACCAGCTATTGCTGAGGCGGATAATAGCTATGAAATTGTACAACATGAAACCTTTGCACCAATCTTATATCTGTTAAAATATTCAGGAGATGTAGAGAATGCAATTGAAATTCAAAATGGCGTTGTTCAGGGCTTATCATCAGCAATTATGACCAATAATTTGCGTGAAGCAGAACGTTTCTTATCTGTTGCAGGATCAGATTGTGGAATAGCAAATGTAAATATTGGTACTTCCGGGGCTGAAATAGGTGGCGCTTTTGGTGGTGAAAAAGAAACCGGTGGTGGTAGAGAATCTGGTTCTGACGCTTGGAAAGTTTATATGAGACGTCAAACAAATACTATTAATTATACTACCGACCTTCCCTTAGCTCAGGGAATAAAATTTGATTTATAAAAGACCTGTCAGGTTTTACAAACCTGACAGGTCTAATCAAAAGAGTTCCCCGACGGCTTGCTTCGGGGATAGTTGGTTTCAAGAAATTTTTTATTAGATTGATATAACATAACAAAACCTTGTTTCTCCCGATAGCTATCGGGAGTCGAAGTTTTATCAGGAGAAACAAGGTATATATTGGGGTGATACTTGAAAACTTATAAATAAAACCGTTGTCTTTTTGTAGAAGGATAACAACGGTTTTATGACTAACTAACTCAAATAATATTTTAATAATCTAATCCATAATAGTCCATTACTTCATTATAATTATTTACATCTACTCCTGCAGCTTTTAATTCATTAAAAACATTTTGTTTTTTAGACGTACTTGTGCTTCTTCCCGCTGTTGTATTTGAAGATTCAATAATTATTATTTTTAATTCTTCAAGATCTCCAGCAGATATATTGTGATTGTTACCATTAGAACTAAGATCAAAATTCATAAGGTAATTTCCAACACGATATAATGTTCTAATATCATATATGCCTTGAACTTTAATAGCAGGTAACGGATACTGAAACGCACCTCTATTGACATAACCAAGAATAACATCATTGTCAATGACATCTTGTGTCAGTTCGGGAATACTTTGTGTGTAACTTGATCCAGACACTCCTGAAATGTCAAAGATAAAAGTTTGCACATTCGCATTACCATCTTCTCCATCTTGCCCATTTGTACCGTCTTGCCCTGCGGGTCCTTGTGCACCATCAGCACCGTCTTCAGGAGAACATGAAAAGCTTACTACCATAATTAGTGCCATAAGCACATACTTTGTTTTTGAGATTACATTTTTCATAATAATTTAATTTTAATTGTTAATACTAATTTTTTTCAAATTTTTATTGATTTATTTTGACTGCAAATGTGAAGTATAAATCAATTCAAGACAAGAGGAAAAACCCTGAATTTTAAGAGGTTTTTCCCTTTATATAAAAAAGGGTTTTTCCTGTGTAAAAAGGGGATTTTCCCTGTTTTGAATCTATAAATTCCGTGATAATATGCTCGCCCGCTCCGGTCGGACGAGCCTCGGGGATAGCCTGCCTGCCGGTAGGCAGGTCGGTTTCAAGAATTTTTTATTTGCGCGTTATAACCATACTACTAAAAAGTATTTCAGTAGAGAACAAAAGCATTCTCCAAGTTTCAGAATTTGTCTAAATACTTATGACTCAAGACGAACTCTATGTTAAACTATTAACTATAATGAAATTTTAGAAGAGTTTTAACTATTTTTGAGACCAATAAATGACAATGAATAAATCCATACCTCTATGTATAACGCTATTTGCGAGTTCCTTAATCAATTTGTTGATTTTACAGAAGAACAATTGAATGAATTTAAAAAAAGCTTGGAAGTAAAACATCTTAAAAAAGGTGATATCCTATTAAATGAAGGTCAGGTATGCGACTATGTGATTTTCATTAATAAAGGAGCATTTAGGCTTTATAGTTTAGGAGATGGACAAGAATATAGCACAGAATTTTTTTTTGAAAATGTGTTTTTTGGTGATTATGTTAGTTTTTTAACAGATAAAAAGGCAAAAGAAAGTATTCAAGCCTTAGAAGACAGTACTGTATTAATTCTGAAAAGAAAAGACCTGTATCATTTTTATAAAACAATAAATAATTTTGTAAACTTTGGAAGGCTTATTGCAGAACACCTCTTTATAAAAATGGCTTCTAAAAACGATGACTTACTTTTAATGACTTATGAAGAACGCTATAAAAAATTAGTAAAAGAAAGACCAGAAGTTATACAAAGAGTACCACAATATATGATAGCCTCTTATTTAGGAGTTACACCTGAAGCATTAAGTAGAATAAGAAAAAGGCTTTATAATGAATGAACTTGAAAAACACTTAAATGGGTTTGTACATTTTACCAAAAACGAAATGGAAATATTTTTGCTCCTATTTTCAGAAAATAGTATAAAAAGGAATGATTACTTTGCTGTTGAAGGTGAATATTCTTCAAAATTTGCTTTTATCAAATCAGGAGTAATGCGTGCTTTTTACCGCAATAAAGAAGGAAGTGAATATAACAAAACCTTTTTTACGAGCCATTCTTTTGTGGGAGCATATTCGTCTTTAATATCAGGTCATAAAAACCTGATTAATATTCAATGCTTGACTGACTGTACAGTACTTCAAGCTAATTATAAGAGTATGACCAAACTCTATGATTCAACGCCAAAATTTGAACGTTTTGCCAGAATTTTGGCAGAACAAAAATTTGCAATAAAAGAAAAGCGAGAAATAGAATTGGTTACATTAGAGGCTTCTGAACGTTATGAAATCTTTAAACAAGAACATTCTGGTTTAGAAAATCTAATTCCACAATACCACATTGCTTCCTATTTAGGTATTACACCAACTCAATTAAGCCGAATTAGAGCAAAAAAATAAACCTGAGTTCGACCTAAGTTTAATTTACAGAATTAAAAAAAAGGGTGAAATTTGAAGTAGAAAATTTATGGAATATCGAGATATTTCAAAAATTTTACACAAAAAAGATTGCCTTTTCTTTTAGTTCCCTTTTGGGCTTGATGAATTTTACCAATTACTCACTCCTATTTTAATTTTTTTAATGATGTTCGTGAACCTCCTTTGTCGGTTTCTTCACATATTTTATTGAATTAACTAATTAGTCCTTCAAAAATCTATCTTCGAATATGAAAAAATTGATCGAAGCTGTAAAAAAATCTTAAGTTGAACTCAGGTTAAAATCTTTACATATGTAAATGCATAACATTTCTATTCTTGTGATTTTTGCTCTATAAAACTCACAAGAAAATGCAACTTCATAATAACAAGATACTAATTACAGGTGCAACTTCAGGAATTGGAAAAGCGCTTACCAAAAAATTTCTTGAATTAGATAATAAAATAATTGCAGTTGGTAGAAATAAAAAAAAGTTAGAAAAACTTTCAAAGTTAGACCAACGAATTATTCCTTTTAAATGTGACGTTTCTAAACAAGAAGAATTAGATAAACTCACATTATTTGTTGAACAACAACACAAAGACCTTAATATCTTAATTAATAACGCAGGAATTCAATACAATTATAACTTTTCAGAAGAACCACAACTACTTTACAAAATAGAGTATGAACTAAGCACGAACTTCCTTGCTCCTCTAAAACTTATCGCTTTATTATTACCTACATTAAAAGTGAATGATAATTCTGCAATTGTAAATGTTTCATCAGGTTTGGCAATTGTTCCTAAATCGCAAGCTCCAGTTTATTGCGGAACAAAAGCAGGTATTCATATTTTTTCAAAGGCATTAAGGTATCAATTAAAAAAAGTAAAAGTATTTGAAATTATTCCATCATTAGTAGATACAGCAATGACAGAAGGAAGAGGAAAAGGAAAGATTTCGCCTCAAAAATTAGCAGACGAATTTATAAAAGCCTTTAAAAAAAATAAATATGAAGTGAACATTGGCAAAGTAAAACTACTTAGAATTATAAATCGAATTAGTCCAAGCATAGCAGACAAAATAATGAAAGGATAAATATGAAGCGAGCATGCTAAAATGTCTATTCATCACAAATAATTGTTCATTCAAAACAATTACTTGTTTCATCCATTTTTTTAGATAAAATGATATTAATATTGTCACCAAAGGAAAATGACTCCCGACGCTTCGGGAGTGAACAACATGTGACCAATTTATCAAATAATATAGACACATGAAACACCTTATTAAAGTTATAGTAATTATGGCATCGTTTTTTGCTCTAACATTTGTCTTGATAAAAATGACAGGCATTTTGAGTATTGAACAAATTAAAGATTGGCTTTTACAAGCAAAAGAATTATCTCCATACTATGTGGGAAGCATAGTTGTACTATTATTATTTTCCGATTTATTTATAGCGATTCCTACACTTACTGTAATTACTTTATCTGGATATTTTCTTGGTTTTCAATATGGAGCTATCGCCTCATTTATTGGATTAATTTTAGCAGGAGTTACAGGATATGGATTAAGTGCTGTTTTTGGAGAAAATATTTTTAAATTCTTATTAAAAAAAGAAAAATATTGACGAAGATCATTACTAATAGATTTGCATCTTTAAATAAAATTAATTTAACTAAACTTTAAGCATTTCAGACAAAATATAAAAAAAGAGCTTGCGTTAAAGCAATCAACTACACACAAAATTAAACCACTCATTTATGAAATATTTTTCAGTATTCTTTTTCATCTTATTTAGTAGTATAATATTCGCTCAAGAAGAATATACTATACGAGGAACAATTAGTGATCAGGCAAATGGTGAAACCGTGTTTGGAACAACAATTTATTTAAAAGGCACAACAATAGGAACAACCACCAATGAGTATGGTTTTTACTCTATAACAGCACCAAAAGGAGAATATACATTAGTCGTTTCATATTTAGGTTATAAAGAAATACAGAAAGAAATATCGCTTACACAAGATATAAAACTAAATATTGAAGTAGAAGAAGACTCAAGTATATTAGACGAAATTATTATTACTGCAACTGACGATTCAAAAAAACTGAACATACGAAAACCACAAATGGGAGTTGTAACTTTAAAGGCAGAAACAATTAAACTGGCTCCTGCTGTATTAGGCGAAGTAGATTTAATTAAAACCATTCAATTACTGCCAGGCGTATCAAATAACGGAGAAGGCTCTGCAGGGTTTAATGTAAGAGGCGGAGCGGTAGATCAAAATTTGGTACTATTAGACGAGGCAATTATTTACAATACTTCCCATTTTTTCGGACTTTTTTCGGTGTTTAATAATGATGCAATTAAGAATGTAAAACTTTATAAAGGCGATATTCCTGCAAAATTTGGAGGACGAACTGCTTCCGTTTTGGATGTAAGGCAAAAAGACGGTAATAATAAAGAATTAGAAATTAATGGAGGTATTGGATTAATATCAAGTAGATTAGCGGTTGAAGCACCATTGTTTAAGAAGAAAGGTTCTTTTCTTTTGGCAGGAAGATCAACGTATGCGCAGTTGTTTATGGGGTTATCTGATGAGTTAAAAAACGATAAAATTAGTTTTTATGATTTAAATCTTAAAACCAATTACGAAGTCAATGAAAATAATAAAATTTACCTATCAAGTTATTTTGGACGCGATGTTTTAAATATTGGAGGCCTTTTAAAAAGCAACTACGGAAACGTTTCTGCAAACCTACGTTGGAATCATATTTTTAATGATAAACTATTTTCAAACGTATCACTTATTTATAGTAAATACGACTATCAAATAGTGCTTGATTTCGTACAGTTTGATTGGATATCAGAGATAACAAATTATAACTTAAAATACGATTTCGGTTATTATGCAAGCGATAAATTGAAAATAGACTTTGGAGCAAGTGGTATTTCATACAATCTAAATCCCGGAGAAATTACGCCAACTACTGCAACTTCCCCCATTAATCCATTAAAATTAGACCAAAAAAGAGCCTTTGAAGGCGGCGCTTATGTAAGCGTAGAGCATAAAATAACAGACAAGTTAACGGCAAGATACGGTTTACGCTATAGTATGTTTAACCGTTTAGGAGGACAATCTATTACAAATTACGCCAATAACCAACCCGTAGTTTATAACCAAGAATTAGGTATTTATCAAGATGGAGAAGCCATAGGAGAAACCCCATATTCAACAGGTGAAACCATTAAACAATT
Source organism: Flavobacteriaceae bacterium (assembly GCA_021648445.1). Classification (GTDB taxonomy): domain Bacteria; phylum Bacteroidota; class Bacteroidia; order Flavobacteriales; family Flavobacteriaceae; genus Aureibaculum. Next base: position 3,349 of record JAKISU010000010.1, on the reverse strand, counting down.
CGGGAATTTTGAACCCCGTTTAGGGCTGTCGTATATACTAACAGACAACTCTTCCATAAAAGGAAGTTACACTCGTACCGCACAATATTTACACTTGCTTTCTAATACTGCATCAGTAACACCTTTAGACGTTTGGACAACGAGTGGAACTTTTATAAAACCTCAATTATCCAACCAATATGCCTTAGGTTTCTATAAAAAATTTAATAATAATGCCTATTCATTTGAAGCAGAAACCTATTATAAAACAACAGAAAATCGCATAGACTATATTGATGGAGCAGACCTAATTGGAAATAATACGATAGAAACCGAAATCTTAAATGGAGAGGCAAGAGCCTACGGATTAGAACTAATGTTTAGAAAAAATAAAGGTCGTTTTACAGGTTGGGTTTCCTATACGTTGGCAAAATCTGAGCAACGTTCTTTTGGCGGAAATGCTGGAGGACCAGGAATCAACAATGGCAATTGGTACAACACACCTCACGATCGCACTCACGATATTTCTATTACAGGAGTTTATAAATTGACCGATAAATGGATCTTTAGCGCAAATGCAGTTTACCAAACAGGTCGTCCAGTTACCTATCCAACAGGACAATACGAATACGAAGGCTTTTCTGTTGTAGTTTATGACGAAAGAAATGCCAACAGACTGCCTGCCTATCATAGAATGGATGTTTCGGCAACCTACAAACCCAACCGAAAACCAAGTAAACAGTGGAAAGGCGAATGGGTTTTTAGTATTTACAACCTATACAACAGAAGAAACGCAGCCTCAATTACTTTCAGTCAAAATTTTAACACAGGAGCAAATGAAGCATTAAGAACTTCCATATTTGGTATCATTCCTTCAGTAACGTATAACTTTAAATTTTAATAAAATGAAGAATTTAGCAAGTAAGTTAAGCAAAAGCATTTTCAAATTAAAAAGCAACATAAAAATAGTAACAATCATTGGATTAAGTATAGTAACTTTTTCCTGTACAGATGTTGTAGATATAGCCGTGCCAACCGAAGCATCACGTTTAGTTATCGAAGCTTCTTTAGATTGGGAAAAAGGTTCTTCAGGAAATAACCAGACCATAAAATTAAGCCTTTCTACACCATATTTTGATACAGTACCAAATCCAGTAACAGGAGCGTCTGTAAAAGTTGAAAATGCTACAAATGGAGATGTCTTTATCTTTGAAGACCAGCAAAATGGAAGTTATACGATTTCAGACTTTGTACCTATCATTAACAATACCTACAATTTAGAAGTAATTTATAATAATGAAACTTATATTGCTCAAGAAACATTAATAGCAGTTTCAGAAATAAATAGAATTGAACAATCTCTTGAAGGAGGTTTTGACGAAGAAGAATTGGATCTTACCATCTATTTTGATGATCCAGTAGACGAAACCAATTTTTATTATGCAACTTTTTTAGAAGGCGATGATTTGTTTCCAAGTAGAATAATTATGCCTGATGAATTTACAAACGGTAACGAAATGTTTATTTTATATGAAGAAGACGAAGACGATGAAGAAGATGAGATTTTACCAGGTGATGTAGTTGACATCAATCTATTTGGTATATCTGAAGAATATTTTGATTTTCTGCACAGATTAGTAGAACAAGGAGATGACGCAGGAAATCCTTTTGCAACAGTGCCAACAAGACTAAAAGGCAATTGTATAAATCCAGAAAACCCCGATAATTATGCCTTTGGGTATTTTAGAGTTACCGAATTTGTAAACGAACTTTATACTTTTGAGTAACAACTTTCGCTATTTTAAAAAACCAATATAAAAATAAATATGAAGTGAATATTGGTAAAATAAAACTGCTTAGAATAATAAACCGAATCAGTCCAAGCATAGCAGATAAAATAATGAAAGGATAAATATGAAGCGAGCAAGCTAAAATGTCTATTCATCACAAATAATTGTTCATTCAAAACAATTACTTGTTTCATCCATTTTTTTAGATAAAATGATATTAATATTGTCACCAAAGGAAAATGACTCCTGCACACTTCACGAGCAAACCAGCCTGTGGCGGGCAGGCAACATGTGACCAATTTATCAAATATATAGACACATGAAACGAGCATGCTAAAAAGTTTAACACCAAAAAAAATGATTAATAGCGAACAAGGTGTGACCAAAAAAAAACAATCCCGAGTACTCGGGATAAACACATGAAACACCTTATTAAAGTTATAGTAATTATAGCATCGTTTTTTGCTCTAACATTTGTCTTGATAAAAATGACAGGCATTTTGAGTATTGAGCAAATTAAAAATTGGTTTTTACAAGCAAAAGAATTATCTCCATACTATGTGGGAAGCATAGTTGTACTATTACTATTTTCCGATTTATTTATAGCAATCCCTACACTTACTGTAATTACTTTATCTGGATATTTTCTTGGTTTTCAATACGGAGCTATTGCCTCATTTATTGGATTAATTCTAGCAGGAGTTACAGGATATGGATTAAGTAATGTTCTTGGAGAAAAGATTTTTGGTATGCTATTAAAAAAAGAAAAAGCACGTCAAGAAGCAAAAACCACATTCAGGCAACATGGTTTTGTAATGATTTTATTGTCACGAGCTATGCCTATTTTACCGGAAGTTACAGCTTGTTTAGCAGGGATGACTAAAATGAAGTTTTCAAAATTTATCCTTGCTTGGTCAATAAGTACTGTGCCTTACGTTTTAATTATTTCTTATGCCGGTTCAGTCAGTTCAATTGAAAACCCTAAACCTGCAATTTATACTGCAATAGGTGTCTTAGTAACCCTTTGGATAGGTTGGTTTTTATTTAACACAAACCGTAAAAAATGAATAATACTTGAATTTAACTTACCCTGAAAAGGATTATAAAATCTATTTATAATACCAATTTAATTATAAAATTTGTCATTAATAAATTGAATCATTTTTTGCTTAGATGAGGCAAAAAAAAAAAGTATAGTATTAATTATAGTTTCTTTTTTTAACAAAATATAAGTGAAAAAGGAACAAGTTGTATGACTAGTTTTATGGTTAAATTGGTATAAAACGTTTATTGATCTAGGGCAAACGCACACTTATAAATTTAAAACTTTAAGCAAATAGTTGTTGTCCCAAGCAGCTCTAAGTCTTTTCCCTTTGACTCCTTGTTTTTCTGTTTTTTCATTTTTAAGTTTATTGAGTGCTATTTTGTTTAGTATAGAAAAGTTTTGAGCAGCATTTCCTGTTCTTTTTCTGGATGCATCTTCACAAAAAGCCACATCAAGAATCCAATGGAGTTTATTCTCTATAGCCCAGTGTGAACGTATTGCTTTTTGAAAACCATCTGGTGTTTCTTCTAAGTTA